>JADMJR010000140.1 GCA_018780365.1 Acidovorax sp.
TGCTGGCCGACCTGGAAAAGCTGGGCTTTGGCATCGTGGCCTTTGCCTGCACCACCTGCAACGGGATGAGTGGCGCACTGGACCCCGCAATCCGGCAGGAAATCGTCGACCGCGACCTGTACGCCACCGCCGTGCTCTCAGGCAACCGCAATTTCGACGGGCGCATCCACCCCTATGCCAAGCAGGCGTTTTTGGCCTCGCCCCCGCTGGTGGTGGCCTATGCGATGGCGGGCACGGTGCGTTTTGACATTGAAAAAGACGTGCTGGCGGTGGTGCACGGGAGGGAAGTTCGCCTCAAAGACCTGTGGCCCAGTGACGCAGAAATCGACGCCGTAGTGAAGACTGCCGTGAAGCCCTCGCAGTACCGCGCCGTGTACGAGCCCATGTTCGCCATCCGGCCGGGCGATGGCCAGCGCGTGTCGCCGCAGTACGAGTGGCGCCCGCAGTCCACCTACATCCGCCGCCCGCCCTACTGGGACACCGAGGGCATCGGCGCACTCGCCGCCCACCCGCGCACGTTGAAAGGCATGCGTCCGCTGGCCATCCTGCCCGACAACATCACCACCGACCACCTGTCGCCATCGAACGCCATCCTGCCGGACAGCGCAGCGGGCGAATACCTGACCCACATGGGCGTGCCCGAGGAGGACTTCAACTCCTACGCCACGCACCGGGGTGACCACCTCACCGCCATGCGCGCCACGTTTGCCAACCCGCAGCTCGTCAACGAAATGGCCGTGGTGGATGGCCAGGTGAAAAAAGGCTCGCTCGCCCGCGTGGAGCCCGAAGGCCAGGTCATGCGCATGTGGGAGGCGATGGAAACCTATCTGAACCGCCGCCAGCCGCTCATCATCATTGCCGGTGCCGACTACGGCCAGGGGTCCAGCCGCGACTGGGCCGCCAAGGGGGTGCGGCTGGCGGGGGTGGAGGTGGTGGTGGCCGAGGGGTTTGAGCGCATTCACCGCACCAATCTGATTGGCATGGGGGTGCTGCCTCTGGAGTTTGAGGCGGGGATCAACCGCACCACGCTGGGACTGGATGGGACGGAGATTTATGGCGTGGAGGGTGATCTGAAGCCTGGGGCCACGGTGACGCTCGTTGTTCAACACAAGCTGGGTGAGCTGGTGAAGGTGCCTGTGCGCTGTCGGCTGGACACGGCGGAGGAAGTGTCGGTGTACGAGGCGGGTGGGGTGCTGCAGCGCTTTGCGCAGGATTTTTTGGCGGCGCGGGCGGCGGTCGCCCCCTCTCCCCAACCCCTCTCCCGCGAGGGGAGAGGGGCTCTTGCACGATGACAATCGCTGCTACTTATCTTGCTCCCCTCACCCCTTGCGGGAGAGGGGCCGGGGGAGAGGGGGCCCCACCCATGGACCAACGCCAGTTCACCAAAACCCTGCGCCAGAACATGACCGATGCCGAGCAACTGCTCTGGAAGCAACTGCGCGCCCACCGCATGGACGGCCAGAAGTTCCGCCGCCAACAACCGATCGGCCCCTACATCGTGGACTTTGTGCATTTCGGCCTGCGGCTGATCGTGGAAGCGGATGGCGGGCAACACGTGGATTCGGAGCACGACGCGATCCGCGATGCCTGGCTGCGCAGCCAGGGATTCACCGTGCTGCGGTTTTGGAACAACGACATCCTTCAGAGCACCGAAGCAGTGCTCGAATCCATCTACACAGCCATGCGCGGAACCGCCCCTTCCCCACCCCCCTCTCCCCCTGCGGGAGAGGGGCCGGGGGAGAGGGGGCCTCACCACGACCACAACCCGTTCACCAAGCCCATCGTTCCTCTCCCGCTCACAGAGAGGGACGCCATGCCATGACGCACCATCGACCACAACTCAGAATCCCCGCCACCTACCTGCGTGGCGGCACCAGCAAAGGCGTGTTCTTTCAGCTAGAAGACCTGCCCGAACCGGCCCGACTACCCGGCGCCGCGCGCGACGCCCTGCTGCTGCGTGTGCTGGGCAGCCCGGACCCGTATGGCAAGCAGATCGACGGCATGGGCAATGCCTCGTCCAGCACCAGCAAGGCCGTGATCCTCTCCCGCAGCACGCGGCCGGGGCATGACGTGGACTACCTGTTTGGCCAGGTGTCCATCGACAAGCCCTTCGTGGACTGGAGCGGCAACTGCGGCAACCTCTCAGCCGCCGTGGGGCCATGCGCCATCCACATGGGGCTGATCGATGCCGCGCGCATTCCACTGGACGGCCACCTCACCGTGCGCATCTGGCAAGCCAACATTGGCAAGACCATCGTGGCGCATGTGCCGATTGCCAACCGGCAGGTGCAGGAGACCGGCGACTTCGAGCTGGACGGCGTGATCTTTGCGGCCGCCGAGGTGGCGCTGGAGTTCATCGACCCGGCCGATGAAGGAGACGCGGGTGGATCGATGTTCCCGACCGGCAACGTGGTGGATACGCTGGAGGTTCCCGGCGTAGGCAGTTTTGCCGCCACGCTGATCAATGCGGGCATCCCCACCATCTTCCTGAATGCCCGGGACATCGGCTGCGCAGGCACCGAACTGCAAGGCGACCTCAACGAGGACCAGGTGGCACTTGCACGCTTTGAAGCCATCCGCGCCCACGGAGCCCTGCGCATGGGCCTGATCCAGAACCTGGGCGAAGCCGTCACCCGCCAGCACACCCCCAAGATCGCCTTTGTGGCACCACCGGCTGGCTACACCGCCTCTAGCGGCAAACGCATCGGGGCGCAAGACATCGACCTGCTGGTGCGCGCGCTCTCCATGGGCAAGCTGCACCACGCGATGATGGGCACGGCGGCCGTGGCCATTGGCACAGCAGCGGCTGTACCGGGCACGCTGGTCAACCTGGCGGCGGGCGGCGGCTTGCGCAATGCCGTGCGTTTTGGCCACCCCTCGGGCACCCTGCGCGTGGGGGCCGAGGCCACACACACCAACGGCCAGTGGACCGTGACCAAAGCGCTCATGAGCCGCAGCGCCCGCATCCTGATGGAGGGCTCGGTCCGCGTGCTCGGCGGTATTTTTTGAGGTTTTTTTGCCTCTTGCGCGCATCCACATTGCCCCAATAGCTATCAAAACAATAGCAAATCAAATCCATTGCCATTCATGAACACCAAACAACAACTCAAAGCCCTGGCCCAGGCCCGCCGGGGCGTCATCGTGCCCGGCGCGTTCAACGCACTTTCCGCCCGCGTGGTGGCCGACCTGGGCTTTGAAGCCATCTACATCACTGGCGCGGGCGTGACCAACATGTGGTTCGGCCTGCCCGACCAGGCCTTCATGGGCCTCACCGACATCGCCGACCACACGGCCCGCATCCGCGATGCGGTGGAGCTGCCGCTCATCGTCGATGCCGACACGGGCTTTGGCAACGCCCTCAACACCTACCACGCGGTGCGCACACTGGAGCGCGCCGGCGCCGACTGCATCCAGCTCGAAGACCAGGTCAGTCCCAAGCGCTGTGGGCACTTCAACGGCAAGGAGGTGATCAGCACCGACGAGATGCTGGGCAAGATCAAGGCCGCCGTGGACGCGCGCCGCAATACAGACACCCTCATCCTGGCTCGCACGGATGCCTGCGCCACCCAGGGCTTTGAAGCGGCCGTGGAGCGTGCGCAGCGCTTTCAGGAGGCGGGCGCCGACATCCTGTTTGTGGAGGCCGTCACCACAGTGGACGAGATCCGCGCCCTGCCCCAGCGGCTGGCAGCGCCCCAGCTCATGAACATGGTGATTGGTGGCAAGACGCCCATCACCAGCGCCGAAGAACTCGCCGGGCTGGGCTATGGCCTGGTGCTGTATGCCAACGCGGCGCTGCAGGGCGCGGTGGCCGGCATGCAAAAGGCACTGACCGTGCTGCGCGAGCAGCAGCGCATCGACGAAGACCCGGCCCTGGTGGCCCCCTTTGCCGAACGCCAGCGTCTGGTGCGCAAAACCGAGTGGGATGCGCTCGAAACCAAATACACCTGAAGGAGCCTTGTGTGTTTATGCACACAGCGCCGCACAAAGGCAGTGGGCGCGGCACAATGAGCGCTCCATGCACTCTGCGCGCGCTGCCCCATGCACAGCATTCCTTCCCTGAACGTGGTGGACCTGATGCTCGACGCCGTCTGCGTCGTCAACGTGGACAGTTCGATCGTTTTTGTCAGCCCGGCGTTTGAACGCATCTTTGGCTACCGCCCCGAAGAAGTCGTCGGCCGGCGCATGCTCGACATGGTGCATCCTGAAGACCTGGCCCTCACCCAGCGCCAGGCCCGAAGCGTCACCGAAGGCAATCTGCAACTGCATTTTGAAAACCGCTATGTGCGCAAGGACGGCGCCATTGCCCATATCCGCTGGACGGCACGCTGGCTGCCCGACCAGCAGGTGCGGCTGGCGGTGGCACACGACATCACCGAGCGCCGGTTTTCCGAATCCATGCAGGCCGTGATCTATGCGATCTCCGAAGCCGCCCACACCACACAGAACCTGCAGGCGCTGTTCCAGCACATCCACCAGATCATCGGACGGCTGCTGCCCGCCACCAACTTTTCGGTCGCGCTGTACGACGCCAACGCCGACTCGCTGAGTTTTCCGTACCACGTCAACGAACACCTGCCCGCCCCCACCCCCATGGCGCTGGCACAGGACGCGTTGTGCGCCGAGGTGATCAACAACGGCTACACCTTGCTGCTGACCCCCGAAACCCGCCCGGAGCATCTGCCCCCCGCCCCCCAGCAACAGCCGCCGCTGTACTGGCTGGGTGTGCCACTGCAAACGCAAAAAGGCGCGATTGGCGCACTGGTGCTGCAAAGCTACACCGAGCAGGGCCGCTACACCGACAAGGACAAGGACCTGCTGCAGTTCGTCTCCACCCAGGTGGCAGCCGCCATTGAACGCAAGCAGATGCACGAGCGCCTGGAGCACATGGCGCAGTACGACCCGCTCACGCACCTGCCCAACCGCCAGCTGTTTCTCGACCGCCTCAAGACCGCGCTGACCCGCGCCCGGCGTGACCAGCGCCTGTTGTCGCTGCTGTTCATCGACCTGGACCGTTTCAAGGAAGTCAACGACACACTGGGCCATGCCATGGGCGACCTGCTGCTGCAGCGCGTGGCGCAGCGCCTGCTCGAATGTGTGCGCGGCTCCGACACCGTGGCCCGGCTGGGCGGCGACGAGTTCGTGGTGCTGCTCGAAAGTGGCCTGGCCCGCGACCACGCCACAGCCGTGGCCGACAAAATCCTGGCCGCCTTCGGCCTGCCGTTTGACCTGGAAGGCCTGCGCCTGAACATCCAGCCCAGCATTGGCATCGCCATCTACCCCGAGCACGGGGGCGAGGAACACCACCTGCTGGGCCACGCCGATGAAGCCATGTACCTGTCCAAGAAAAATGGCGGCAACCAGGTGCGGGTGGCGCGCTCGCTGCAGCCGGCAGCGGACTGCGTTGCCAAGTAAAAAAAGAACACCGGCGCCCATTGGCACCAGCGAGGCCCCTCAAGCCCCGGCGCCGGCCCTGGCACCGGTACCAGACAACCCAGCCAACACCCCCCCCCAACACACCCATTCCCCGCAGGGATACAGCTGCGGTGCGCAAAGCGTCTGTGGGGGCCGTAGCGGCACAATGCCCCTGCCAATTGTTCAACCCCCACACCAGGTTCCGCTGACGCCTCCTGGCGCCACGGCCGCCCCCATGCTCTACAACGCCCTTCAACTCGTCCATGTCCTGTCCATCATTGTGTGGATCGGTGGCATGGTGTTTGCCCATTTCTTCCTGCGCCCTGCGGCACTGTCGCTGGAGCCCCCACAGCGCGTGCGGCTGATGCACGATGTACTGCAGCGGTTTTTTGCCGCCGTGGGTGTGGCCGTGGTGGTGGTGCTGGGCAGCGGGCTGTGGATGATCGGCCGGGTGGCCAAGCAGACCGTGCAGGCCGGCGGCAGTTTTGCCATGCCGCTGGACTGGACCCTCATGGCCACACTGGGCCTGGTGATGATGGCGCTCTTCGGCCACATCCGTTTTGCGCTGTTCCGGCGCCTGCAGCGCGCGGTGGCGGCATCGGACTGGGCCGCAGGCGGCAAGGCGCTGGGCAGCATTCGCACCCTGGTGGGCGTCAACCTGGCGCTGGGCGTGGTCATCGTCGTGGTCACGCTGCTGATCTAGTCTTCCGTGGCTGGCCAGCGCCCTGCACGGCGCTTGCGGGCCCTACCCCATTTTTGAAGTGCTGGGGCGCAACCCTCGCGCCACCGCGTGCATTGCGCGGCCCACACCCCCAAGCCTCTGCGGCACGTACCATGGCGGCCCAAGGAGTCATGACTTTGTTCCGTTTCTTCGAAAGCCGCCTTCCCCCCTACCCCCCCGCCGAACCCCACCTGCCCCCCAAGGACTTCATGGCCTTTGTGTGGGACGGCACCCGTGGCCTGCGCGGCTACGTGGTTGCGATGGCGGCACTTTCCGCCGCCATCGCCGTGTTCGAGGCCCTGCTGTTTGCCGTGCTCGGCCATGTGGTGGACTGGATCTCCACCATGGCGCCGGGTGCGCTGTGGGCCGAACGCAAGGGCTCCCTCCTGGGCATCGTTGCGCTGCTGCTGGGCTCGGTGGTGCTGGTGGCATGGCAGACCAGCCTCAAGCACCAGGTGCTGGCCATCAACTTCCCGCTGCGCCTGCGCTGGAACTTCCACCGCCTGATGCTGGGCCAGAGCATGGCGTTCTACGCCGACGAATTCGCAGGCCGCATCACCACCAAGATCATGCAGACCGCACTGGCGGTGCGCGACATGATCTTCACGACCACCGATGTGGTGATCGGCATGGGCATCTATCTCGCCACCATCCTGGTGCTGCTGGCGGGGTTCGACGCGCGGCTGATCCTGCCGTTTGCGGTGTGGATCGTGGCCTATGGCCTGGCCTGCTGGTACTTCGTGCCGCGCCTGGGCAAGGTGGGCAAGGCGCAGGCCGATGCGCGCTCGGTGATGACCGGGCGCATCACCGATGCCTACACCAACATCGCCACCGTGAAGCTGTTTTCACACACCCGGCGCGAGTCGGAGTTCGCACGCGCGGCCATGGACGCCTTCAAGCTCACCGGCTATGCACAGATGCGGCTGGTGAGCCTGTTCGAGATCGTGAACCAGGTGCTGGTGGTGGGCATGATCCTGGGCGCCTGCGGCACGGCGCTGTGGCTCTGGACGCTGGGCGAGGTGGGCGCGGGCGCCGTGGCCGCCGTGATTGCCATGACGCTGCGGGTTTCTGGCCACGCCCACTGGGTGATGTGGGAGATGACCACGCTGTTTGAAAGTGTGGGCACCATCCAGGACGGCATCAACACCCTGACCAAACCACGCACCGTGGTCGATGCGCCCGACGCCAGGCCCCTGCAGGTCACGCAGGGCGAGGTGCGCTTCGACAACGTGAGTTTTGCCTATGAGAACCAGGGCGCTGCCTCCGGCATGGGCCGCCCCGTGATCGACCAGCTGCAGCTCACCATCCGGCCCGGCGAAAAGATCGGGCTCATCGGCCGCTCGGGTGCGGGCAAGTCCACGCTGGTGAACCTGTTGCTGCGTTTTCATGACGTGCGCGCGGGCCAGGTGCTGATCGACGGGCAGGACATCGCCCATGTCACGCAGGACAGCCTGCGCCGCTCCATCGGCATGGTCACGCAGGACACGTCGCTGCTGCACCGCTCCATGCGCGACAACATCCTGTACGGCCGCCCGGACGCAAGCGAGGAAGACATGCACGCCGCCGCGCGCCGCGCCGAGGCCTCCGAGTTCATCGACCACCTGAGCGACCTGCACGGCCGCACCGGCTACGACGCCCAGGTGGGCGAACGTGGCGTGAAGCTCTCGGGCGGCCAGCGCCAGCGGGTGGCGATTGCCCGTGTGATGCTCAAGGACGCCCCCATCCTGCTGCTGGATGAGGCCACCAGCGCGCTCGACTCCGAGGTCGAAGCCGCCATCCAGCAGAGCCTGGACACCCTGATGGAGGGCAAGACGGTGATCGCCATCGCGCACCGGCTGTCCACCATCGCCGCCATGGACCGGCTCATCGTGCTGGACGCCGGCCGCATCGTGGAGGAAGGCACCCACGCGCAGCTGCTGGCGCAAGGCGGCGTGTATGCACGGCTGTGGGGACACCAGAGCGGCGGTTTTCTGGGCGAATCCGACGAGGACTGAACCCGCGTGCCGGGCGCCCACGCGGCCGGCCGCCCCCCCGCCTGGCCTGCCAACAATGCGCAGGCTCCGCTGCTGCGGGGCCGATCATGAGTGATAATGCATTCTCAATAGCACCCTCACTCGGTTCAGCCCCAACAGCCTCCATGGAACGATTCACCCGGCAACGCACTGCGATCCACGCGGCCATCGCCTGCGCAGAGCGTCCGCTGTCGCCCCAAGAGGTGCTGGAAACCGCCCGTGCTGCGGTCGATGGCCTGGGCATGGCCACGGTCTACCGCAACCTCAAGGCGCTGCTGGAGGACGGCTCCATCCAGGCCGTTCAACTGCCCGGCGAGAGCCCGCGCTACGAAACCGCCGGGCAGTCGCACCACCACCACTTCCAATGCACGCGGTGCACACGCGTCTTCGACGTGCACGCATGCCCCGGTGACCTGCAAGGGCTGGCCCCGAACGGCTTCACGGTG
The DNA here is from genome assembly GCA_018780365.1 of Acidovorax sp. Taxonomy (GTDB): domain Bacteria; phylum Pseudomonadota; class Gammaproteobacteria; order Burkholderiales; family Burkholderiaceae_C; genus Acidovorax. Next base: position 8,592 of record JADMJR010000140.1, read on the forward strand.
GAAGGCCATGAGCTGACGCTGTACGGGCGCTGCGCAGACTGCACACCAAAGGCAAGTGCGAGGAGTGCGCCCCGGTGAAATCGCTGTCTGTGCGGTGGCGCTCCGAGCCCTCGGCGCGCCAATGGCTCGCCGCCATCGTGCTGCTGAGCGTTTTGTGCGCCCACGCCTTGGGTTTCATGCACGGTATTGCGCATGCGTTTCATGCAGACACGGCACAGTCTGCGCCCGCTCGCCTCGCACCAGAGGGCACCCACGGCGCGGATGCGGTGCCCGATTCGGGCTGGCTGCAAGCGCTGTTCGCCAGCCACGAAGACGCGGGCGACTGCCGGTTGTTCGACGCACTGGGCCAGCAGCATGGGCCCGCGCTGTGCACGCCAGCGCTCTCGCACGCCCTGGCCCCCTGCACCAACCTTCAGCGGCGCCTTGCGGGCGCCTGCGTGGCACGCTGGGCCGCGCTGTTCGAGGCCCGCGGCCCGCCCGTTTTTCACTGACCCCTTCGTTTGCAGGCCCGCATGTACACACATGTACATGTATTCGTACACGTCCATGTGCGCGTGCGGGTCATCTCGATATCTTCAGTGAGAAAAATCCATGAAAACCTCATCCCTCCAGGGCGGCTTGGCGCTGTCCCTCGTTTTGGCATTGGCCGCTTGCGGCGGCGGCAGTGACAGCAGCAGCGAAGCACCACACGACAACACCCGCATCGACACCGCAGGCCGCCTGGCCATTGCCGAGGATGCAGCCACCGCGCTGCGCGTCTATGACCTGGACAGCAGCACCGTGGTGTCAAACTTCGCCCTCGCCAACCCCCCCTCTGCGGTGTATGCCAGCCCCGGGCGGCGATATGCGCTGGCCTTCCAGCGGGCGCAGGACACGGTCCAGATCGCCGATGCCGGCATCTGGCAGGAAGACCATGGCAACCACCTGCACGACTACAAGGCCACCCCCAAGCTGCTGAGCGTGCGCATCAACGGCCCGCAGCCCACCCACTACGACGACCGCGCAGGCCAGGCCAGCATCTTCATGGATGGCCGCGCGCCATCGGCCGTGGCCTCGGCCACCGTCTTCCAGGACGCCGACCTGGGCGCTGGCCGCGTGGGCGCGAGCATCAACTTTGCGCAGCCCATGCACGGTTTTGCCGAACCCAACGGCAACTTCCTGGTCGCTACCTACCGGGCGCCCGATGCCACCGGCCCCACCCAGGCAGAAATCTACAGCCGCCAGGGCACGCAATACACCCTGGTCCGGCGCCTGGATGCGCAGTGCCCCGGCATGCACGGCAGCTTCACCAGCGGGGGCACCACCGTGAGTGGCTGCTCCGACGGCGTGCTGGCCGTGTCGCCGCAGGCCACGGGCGCGGCGGCAGCCACCAAGATCGCCACCCCCACGGGCGTGGGCACCATCACCGGCCACCCCAAGTTCGCGCGCTTCATCGGTATCGGAAACGCCGGAACCCCATCCACCACCCGCTTCTACGACATCGACGCAGCGGCCGGCAAGGCCACCCCCGTGGCCATCACCGGCTGGACCGAGGGCCGCCTGCGCCGCGCGCACGGGTTTGACCGTGCGGGGCGCTACTTCTTTGTGCTGGATGACACCGGGACGCTCCACGCCCTGGAGCAAGGCGCGTCGGGCTGGGTGGTCAAGAAGTCCATCGCGGGGGCGATCCCTGCGATGCCCACGGCGGCGCCGTTTCCGGCGTTCGCCGCCAACGAGGCACGCGACGAGATCTACCTCTCCGACCCTGGCGCCCGCCAACTGGTGATCATCCAGACCACCACGCTGGAAGTGGCACGCCGCACCAACCTCGACTTCCGCCCCACCCACCTCGCCTGGCTGGGGCTGGCCCGATAAGGTGCCCGTGCGCCCCCGGGCCTGGCGCCTCCAGGCCTAGCGCTCGCGCCCGGCCTTGAACAGCAGGCCCAGGCACACCGCCATGCCCAGCATCGGGATGGCGGCCAGCAACGCCACCACAGCCCGGGCCAAAGGCGACCAGTCAAAGTCGCGCGCCGTGCGCCAGGCGCCAAAGGCCGCCACCAGGCCCAGGCCCACCATGCCCATGCGAAAACTCGCACCAGGCTTGAAGAAGGCAATCAGCAGCACCACGTTGGCCACGCCCACCACCAGGGCGACATGGCCCAGGTGCAGCGAGAAGCCGGAGCGGGCGAGCACGCCCTGGCCGTCGCCGTTTTCATCCTCATCATCCTGGGCGTTGCGCCCAGAGCTGGGCGCCGGGCCCGGGGCGGTGTTGGCAGAAGACCTGGGGGCCTGCGGCGCCGCACCACCCGCCCGGCCCCAGTCCGATGCCGAAAGCCCGGCGGGTGCAGCGGCAGTAGCGGCCGATGCCGCCACGGCCCCCGCCGCTGCCCATGTCTTGCCACCCGCAGCGGCAGGGGCGTTCAGCCCGCGCTGCTGCAGCACCGCGCGCAGGCGCCCCGGCTCGCGCAAGGCGGCCACCAGGGCACGCACGGGGCCCTGTTCATTGGGGGCAATGCGCAGGTCGTCCACCCGGGTGGTGGTGCCACGCGTGTTGGCCAGCATGAACAGCGCCTTGGCCACCTGCACATCCTTGGGGCCGCCACGGCCCTCTTCGATGAACACGCCCAGGTTGTAGGTGGCGTCGGCATGGCCTGCCTCGGCGGCCTGGGCATACCAGGCGCGGGCCTGGGCCAGGTTCACGGGGCCGCCATCGCGGCCATGTTGGTCGGCGGTGCCCAGGTAGTAGGCGGCGTGCGGGTCGTCCTCGCGGGCGTACCAGCCCGCCAGATCGCGCTTGGTCGAGCCCGTCCACACCACCGGTGCCGCAGCGCCGGGCGCAGCCCCCCTGGGCGCCAGGCTCAGGCCGCCGGGCGATTCGGCCTCTTCCTGGGCCTGCTGTTTTTTCTGCGCCTGCTGCCGCTGCTCCTGCGCAGCGGTGTTCCATTTTTCGGCCGCTTGCGGGTCCACCGGCCCACCCCAGCCCCGCTCGTGCATCAGGGCCAGCAGGCGCTTGGCGGGTTCGTGGTCCCAGGTGGCGGCCAGGTTGCACCAGTGGCGGGCGGCTTCAAAATTGGGCTCCTCCCAGCCAATCACCGACTCCAGCGCGTGCTGGTGGGCCGCCACTTCATGGCCCTGGGCAGCGATGGCTTGCACCCCATCGGTGGCTTCGATGCGCTTGCGGGTGTACAGCGCCAGTTGCTCGCAGCGGGCAAAAGCGTCGTCCACGGCCTTGCGCTCGCTGTCCACCGTCTGCAGCAGCGGCTCGCCAGGGGCCGCCCTCAGGCGCGCCATCAGGGCCTGGATGCGGGTTTTCGCCTCGTCCGGGAAACGCTGGTAGAAGGCCTGGGCGTCCTGCCGGGTCAGTGCGTCGTGTGCGCCCAAGAGCTGCAGCGCAGCCGCCAGGTCAAAGTGCCTGCGCTGGCCCATTACGCCAAACCGCAACGCCCGGCCCAGGGCATAGATGGCGTGATGGTTGTCCCGCACAGCCCAGCGCCGGTACTCGGCCCAGGCCGTGGCGTCGTCGCCCGCCTTGCGCGCACGCACGGCGCGGTCCACCTGCAGATCGGGCTCCTCGGGCACATCGCCATTGGCCAGGTAGTGCACGCCGCTTTGGGGGTCGTACAGGTTCAGGCCCAGCCGGTGTGCCTGCTCCCAGGCATGGTCAAACGGCATGCCCCAGTCGGACACGCGGGTGTTGATGCCAACGCCGAACGTGGGGTCGGTGTGGTCCTCGTGGCCCAGCCAGATGTCCCACGCGTTGGGGAACTGCTCTGCGATGGCCTTGGCCCACACCACAAACTTGGGGTTCAGCGGCCCCTTGGGGCCATCGGCCGCGCGCTCGAACTGCGCCTCGGCCTCCGCCTTGGTGGTGGGCCACGGCCAATCGGCGGGTTTGTCCCAGAGCTGCAGCGTGTAACTCATTCCGTCCCTCCCAAGCCCGCTGGTGCGGTGTTGTGTTGCGATGTGGTCGGCGGATTCTAGGAGCGTGGCACCGGCAGCCCCCGGGGTGTTGTGCGCTGGTGCGCCAAAGCGACACGGCAGCCCCCACGCCGCATGCTTTTGGCCCGGTGCACGGGACAATGCGCGAAGGCCCATGCGGGCCCAGGTGGCAATCCATCGTCAGAGTTTTCAATAAAACAGGCCCTACCGCTCGTCCCTCTTGCGCAAGCAGCTATTTTATTTATAGCAAACCTCTTCTTACCCGCTTCTCCATGACACCCACCCCAGCGATTGCACTCGACATGCCCGTCCCCACGGGCGACCAGCTCAAGGCCGCGCGCACCGCTGCCGGGCTGAGCCAGGCCCAGGCGGCTGAACTCATGGGTTACCCGCTGCAGACCGGCAGCCGGGGCGGTGTGCAGTCGCGCACCTGGCAGGCACTGGAGAGCACCAGCGACGAGCGCAACATGCAGGGGCCGGTGTACGCGATGTTTTTGCTGTTGACCGGCCAGCACCCGGCGTTCCACTTGGAGCGCAACCAGCGGCCAGACAGCGCGCACGGCCCAGAAACGGCAGGCGGCAAGGAAACGGCTTCCCCCGAATAGTCGCCCCGCCGCGCACTGCCCGTGACCTGAGAACCTGTTCAAGATCTTTTCGGGGATCGCATTGGAGTGCCATCGTGATGAAGTGGATGCTTCGGGTGCGCCGCATGGGCTCGTGCCCATGCAAGCAGCCGGGGCTTCCAATCACCCGATTTCACTTCAACCCTGCGGGCAAGTGCCTTGCCGGGCGGTCTGCGGCGTTGCGGCGCTTGCCGATAGCACGAGCTATCGGCTGTGCACCGCGCCTAGCATCCCATCCCGGCAAGGTACTTGTGCGACCTCGAAAAGATCTTGAACAGGTTCTGAGAGACTGGCGCGGCCCAAGCCAGTGCCCCCGCAACAAGGGGGCCGCCAAGCCGCGTATGCGGCGCTTCGCTTGCGTGCGCTGGGGGCGCCCCCTCCCGCGAAGCGAGAGAGGGGGGAAGGCGCGAAGCGACTCAGGGGGTGCCCCCCTTCTTCAATCCACCTTGATGTTCGCCGCCTTGATCACCTGGGCCCACTTCTCCACCTCGGCCTTCTGGAAGGCGGCGATCTGGGCCGTGCTCATGTCGGCCGGTTCCATGCCAAAGCCCTTCAGGCGGTTCTGCATGTCGGGCTGCGCCAGGATCTTGCGGATCTCGTCATGCAGGCGGCTGACCACGGGCACCGGCGTGTTGGCCGGCACAAAAATGGCCTGCCAGGACTGCACCTGAAAATCCTTGAGTTCTGGCACCCCGGACTCTGCCACGGTGGGCACGTCGGGCATGGAGGCCAGGCGCTGTGGCGAGGTGACGGCAATGGCACGCAGCTTGCCGCTCTGGATGTGCGGCGCGGCCACCACGGTGGTGTCGAACATCATGTCCACCTGCCCGCCGATCACGTCCTGGATGGCCGGGCCGCTGCCCTTGTAAGGCACATGGGTGAACTTGACGCCCGACTTGTAGCCCAGCAGCTCCACCGCCAGGTGCTGCGAGCTGCCCGTGCCGGCCGATGCCGACGACAGACCGCCCTGCTTGCCCTTGGCGGCCGCCAGCACGTCCTTGAGCGTTTTGTACGGGCTGTTCGCGGCAACCACCAGCACCACCGGGTTGGTACCGATCAGCGTGACGGGGCTGAAGGACTTGATGGGGTCGTAGCCCAGCTTGGGGTAGAGGCTGATGTTGATGGCATGCGAGCTGACGGTTCCGCCCAGCAGGGTGTAGCCGTCGGGGGCCGAACGTGCTGCGGCCTCCGAGCCAATGCTGCCCGCCGCACCGCCCTTGTTCTCCACCACCACGGTGGTGCCCAGGGCCGTGCCCAGTTGCTGGCCGATCAGGCGCGCCAGCGTGTCGGTGGTGCCACCGGCCGCAAACGGCACCATGTAGCTGATGGTCTTGCCCGTGGGCCAGGCGCCCTGGGCCAGGGCCGGCAGGCCAAGAAGGGTGCCTGCTGCGGCCAGCACGGCGGAGTGGATGAGGGTTCTGCGTTGCATGGTGTTTGTCTCCAGAAGGGTCGGTATCAGAATGGGTATCAGGGTCAGGATGCGAGAGGGGAAAACGGGGGCGTGGCTGGGGGTTGCAGGGCGGGAGCCGTCGGCATGCGCTCAGGGCAGCTCAACGATCTCGACCCAGTTGGGGTTCTTGCCCACCGGCACGCGGGTGGGCGTGCCCGGCAGGCCGGTGGCCGGGTCGATGGGGTGCAGCGCGACATGGTGCGACTCCTGCCCCGCCGCAATCAAAAAGCGGCCCGAGGCGTCCACCGCAAAACCACGCGGTGATTTTTCGGTGGGCACCTGGCCCAGGGGCTGGAGCTGGCCGGTGGCGGCATCCACGCGGAAGCTGCTCAGCGTGCTGGAGGTGCGCTCCGATGCATACAGCGTGCGCCCGTCGGGCGACAAATGCAGGTCGGCCGCCCAGGGCTTGCCGGTAAAGCCCGCAGGCAAGGCCGTGGTGCGCTGCACCGAGCGCAGCGCGCCGCGCTCCTTGTCGTAAGCCATCACATGCACCGAGGCATCCAGCTCATTGAGCAGGTACATCGTGCGCTGGGCCTTGTCCCACACAAAATGGCGCGGGCCCGATTTTTCGGGCGTGATGGTGGTCAGCGCGGGCTCATGGGCTGTCAGGCGCCCGGTGTCGGCATCAAAGCGCCAGGCCGAGAGGTTGTCGCCGCCCAGGCTGGTGGCAAACACGTGGCGGTTGGCGGCATCGGCATGGATGGCGTGCGCGTTGGGCGCCGTGGGGATGAGCTGCTGCACAGCGCCCACCGCCCCATCCTTGCCAATGCTGTTGACCGTGATCTTGTGGCCCGGGTAGGACGCCGCAAACAGCCAGCGCCCCGTGGCATCGGTATCGATATTGGCCATGCTGTCGGCCAGTGGGGCCTCGCCCAGCTTGCGCAGCTTGCCGCTGGTGGGGTCGATCGCCAGGCTCACCACCCGAAACGGCTGCGAACGCAGTGCCACGTACAGCACCTTCTTGTCCGGGCTCACCGCCATGGGCATCGCCATGCCGCCCAGCGCCGTGGTGTCCACCGGCTTGAGCGCGGCGGCGCTTCGGTCCAGCTCGAACACCGACACATCCTGGCTGTCTGCGTTGGAGACATAGACCCAGGTGACCGCCCAGGCGCCGGGCGTGGCCAGGCAGGTAGCGGCAGCCAGTGCCAGTTGCGCCGCCCGGGTGCGGATGCGAAGTACAGCGGTCATTGCCATCTCCTGAAGTGATCGGCGCGGTGGTCGCAGCCACCGCTTGCCATGTGGGTGTTCATCCGCCAGCCACTGACCGGGACTCGGTGTGGTCGGAGGAGTGTCTTGGGTTTTGCCATACGTCATATGTTGTCGTACAACAAGAACTGCATTGTCGCTATAACTTCCAACTCTTCATGCAGGGATTACCCCAATTTTGCAGACTGCCGCTCGCGGGACTTTGCCGGCGATTCCATAGGGAAATTCGCGTAAAAATGCTGGTAGAAACCCTGATTTTTCGCCTAAAAATATCCCAATCCCCACCATTCCTATTGCCATTTTGCAATCTTAGTTGTACGATGACTAACAACTTAATTCACGGAGACATTCCATGACCCTGCGCCGTAGAGCCGCCTTTCTGGCGTGTATCGCCACCCTTGCTGCGGCCTCTGCCACCGCACAGACCGCCGAATGGCCTGCCAAGACCCTGCGGATCGTGGTGCCCTACCCTCCAGGCGGCAGCTCGGACATCATTGCGCGCTCCATCAGCCAAGTGCTGTCCGAATCGCTCAAGCAGACGGTGATCGTCGAGAACAAGCCCGGCGCCAACGGCAACCTGGGTGCCGACTTTGTGACCAAGGCCGAACCCGATGGCTACACCCTGCTGCTGTGCGACGTGGGTGCGCTGGCCATCAGCCCCTCGGTTTACACCAAGCTGTCGTTCGACCCCTCCAAGGACCTGCGTGGCGTGACCATGCTGGCGTACTCGCCCCACCTGTTGGTGGTGCACCCTTCGGTGCCCGTCAACAACTTCAAGGAGTTGGTGGCGTATTCGAAAAAGAACGACCTGAACTTTGCCGTGACGGCCACCGGCAGCGCGCCGCACGTAGCGGGCGTGGCGCTGGAGCGCGCCAGCGGTGCAAAGTGGCAATACATCCCCTACAAGGGGGGCGTTACCGCCATTCAAGACACCGTGGCTGGCCAAACCCAGATCCTGATGAACGGCATGCTCGCCACCCTGCCCCAGGTGCAGAACGGCAAGCTCAAGGTGCTGGGCGTTTCCAAAGCCACGCGCATGCCGCTGATTGGCGATGTGCCCACCCTCGCCGAACAAGGCGTGGCTGGTTTCGAATCGGGCACATGGCAAGGCATTCTGGTGCCACGCGGCACCCCGGATGCCATCGTGCAAAAGCTCAACAAGGCACTCATCACGGCCATCCGCGCCCCCGAGATCCGCTCGCGCCTGGCCGGACAGGGTGCTGAAGTGGTGACCATGACCCCCGCCGAGCAAGACCAGTTCTTCACCAAGGAACGCGCCCGCTGGGCCACCGTGGTGAAGGCCGCCAACATCAAGCTCGACTGATTTCCCACTTCGAAGCTCCAAGGCTTTCAAGGTTTTTCTCACCAGACCCACCATCACCATGAACCCGCAAGAACTCAAATCCATCATGGGCTCCGGCCTGCTGTCCTTCCCCATCACGGACTTCGACGAGCAGGGTGAATTCCGCCCCAAGACCTACATCGAGCGCCTGGAGTGGCTGGCCCCCTACGGCGCCAGCGCCCTGTTCGCCGCCGGCGGCACGGGCGAGTATTTCTCGCTGTCCGGCCCCGAGTACGGTCAGGTCATCAAGACCGCCGTGGATACCTGCCGCGGCAAGGTGCCGATCATTGCCGGTGCCGGTGGCCCCACCCGCACGGCCATCGCCCATGCCCAGGAGGCCGAGCGCCTGGGCGCCCACGGAATCCTGCTGCTGCCCCACTACCTGACCGAAGCGGGTCAAGAGGGTTTGATCGAGCATGTGGCGGCGGTTTGCAAGAGCGTGAAGTTTGGGGTGATCGTCTACAACCGCGACCGCACCAAGCTGACGGCCGATTCCCTGGCCATCCTGGCCGATCGCTGCCCGAACCTGGTGGGCTTCAAGGATGGCGTGGGCAATATCGAGACCATGTCTTCCATCTTCATGAAGATGGGCGATCGCTTCTCGTACCTGGGCGGCCTGCCCACGGCCGAGGTGTATGCAGCGGCCTACAAGGCGCTGGGCACGCCGGTGTACTCGTCGGCGGTGTTCAATTTCATCCCCAAGACGGCGATGGAGTTCTACAAGGCCGTGGCCAGCGACGACATCGCCACGCAGCACAAGTTGCTCAAGGAGTTCTTCATGCCTTACCTGGCGATTCGCAACCGGGTGGAAGGCTATGGGGTGAGCATCATCAAGGCGGGGGCCAAGCTGGTGGGCCATGACGGCGGGCCGGTGCGCGCGCCGCTCACGGACCTCAAGCCCCATGAGATGGAAGAACTCAAGGCGCTCATCGACAAGCTCGGCCCGCAGTAAGCCGCGCATTTCTCCGCTCCCCCCCTTCTTCCCGGGGGAAAACCACCACGCGCCTGGCCGTGCACGGGCGCGTGGTGTTGCCTTGGCACGCCCTTCCTTCTCGTCAACGATCACACACAACAACGGAGACAGACAAGATGTTCAGGAAACTCGTTCTCGCCACGGCCGCCGTGGTGGCCGCAGCAGCCCTCGCTGGCTGCGCAACCCACACGTCCGCTGCGCCCTCGGCCTCGGCCGAACAGGCCGTGGCCGCCGCCGCCGAGCGCCTGCGCCTGGCCATGATCGACCCCACCCCGGCAGCGCTGGCCCCGCTGGTGGCCGATGAGCTGAGCTACGGCCACTCCGGCGGCCGCGTGGACACCAGGGACAGCTTCATCGGCGACCTGGTGGCGGGCAAGTCCGACTTCGTGACCATTGCCATCACCGACCAGACCATCAAGGTCGTGGGCCACACCGCCCTCGTGCGCCACACCCTCACGGCCGACACCAACGACTCGGGCAAGCCCGGCAAGGTGCAGATCAAGATCCTGGGGGTGTGGCAACAGCAAGGCGGCCAGTGGAAGCTGCTGGCCCGCCAGGCCGTTCGCGTAAACACTTGATGCCCCCTGAGTCGCTTCGCGCCATCCCCCTCAGGGGGACGCCGCCCCTGCGGCGGGGCGGCCCTTGCACGGCGGCGCTGGCGGGGCCGCGCCCGTCTCCGTAGCCCAGCGATACGCGACACTGCGACTCAAGTCCGCCTTCTCAACATTCCAGGTTGCCCTCCATCCAATGACCACCAACGCCCCGCCCCGCATCCTGCAAATCGGCCGCCTGCCCTTGCCCGCCCTCGAAACCGAACTGGCCGCGCGCTACAGCGTGGCCTGCCTGGCGGACCAGGCCGACCCGCAGGGTTTTCTGGCGGCGCACGGTGCGGAGTTTTCGGGCGTGGTCACCACGGCGTCCATCGGGCTCCAGGGCAAGGTGATTGCAGCCCTGCCCCACCTGCAGGTCATCAGCAGTTTTGGCGTGGGTTTTGACGCGCTCGACATCGGCGCCGCCACCGCCCGGGGCGTGCAGGTGGGCTACACGCCCGGCGTGCTCAACGACTGCGTGGCCGACATGGCGTTTGCGCTGATGCTGGACGTGTCGCGCGGCATTGCCGCCAGCGACCGCTTTGTGCGCCAGGGCCAATGGCCCAAGGCACGGTTTGCGCTGGGCACGCGGGTGTCGGGCAAACGCCTGGGCATCGTGGGCATGGGCCGCATCGGCCAGGCCGTGGCCGAGCGCGCCAGCGGCTTTCGCATGGAGGTGGGCTACCACAACCGCCGGCCCACGCCCGACGCCACGCTGCCCTATTTCGAGTCGCTGGTGGCGCTGGCCCACTGGGCCGACTACCTCGTGCTGACCGTGGCCGGCGGCCCCGCCACACGCCACATGGTGGACCGCCCGGTGCTTGACGCACTGGGCCCCCAGGGTTTTCTGATCAATGTGGCGCGTGGCAGCGTGGTGGACGAAACCGCACTGACCGCAGCCCTGGCGGAGCGCCGCATCGCCGGTGCCGGGCTGGATGTTTTTGAAGACGAGCCCCATGTGCCCGCAGCGCTGATGGCGCTGGACAACGTGGTGCTCACCCCCCACACCGCCAGCGCCACCCACGAAACCCGCCGCGCCATGGCCGACCTGGTGCTGGAGAATTTGCACGCCTTCTACACCTCTGGCGCCGTGCGGGTGCCGGTGCCAGGCACGGTGGCTGGCTGATCGTTGGTTTTTCAAGCTTTTTAGGCCGTTTGCGCGCGTCCATCATGCCTTTTTAGCTACCAAATAAATAGCATCAAGCTCCACACCCGGGCGCCCCTGCCTCACACCCGCCCCGCAAACACCTCCGGCCCCAGGCGGGGCTTGCGCGCCTTGCGCTCGAACAGCCACATGCCATACAGCGGCAGTGCCTCGGCCAGTTGCAGCGGCACCACCTGCTCTGCCGCAGCCCCCAGCAGCACGGGGTGCGGCAGCACGGCCAGCAGGTCGGAGCCCACCACCAGGTTCAGCAGGCTGGCAAAGTCCGGGCAGCGCACGGCCATGCGGGGTGCGGGCATACGCCGCACGCGGTGCGCCTCGGTCAGCACGTCCACCGGGCCACTCACACTGGGGCCCACGCAGGCCCAGGCGGCGCCCTGCAGCTCTGCCAGCGACCGGGCACGCGCCAGAGGGTGGTGGCGGCGCGCATAGATTTGCGGCTGCAGTTCGTACAAGCGCCACTGCACCACATCCGGGTGGGCAAACTGGCGCGGCCGGGGCGCAATCACGGCGTCGAAACTGCCATGCAGCAGGCCCGTCAGCAGGCTCCCCTCGTCGGTGGTGGTCATCTCCAGTGAACGCTGGGGCTGCGGCAGGCACCAGGCCTCGTACAGCAGCGGCCCACAGACCAGCGCGGCGGACGCCGTGAGCCCCACGCGCAACCGATTGCGGTCCACAGCGGCCCGGCGGGCCTGCGGCAAAGCGTCGATGCGCTGGGCCAGCGGCGCGCCTTCGGCCACCACACGCCGGGCCAGGTCGGTGGGCACATAACGGCGCCCGTCCCGCACCAGCAGGGGCGTGTCGAACTGTGCCTGCAGCGCCTTCATGCCCTGGCTGATGGCGGGCTGCGACACCCCACAGGCCTGCGCCGCGCGCGCAAACGAGCCCTGGTCGATGACGGATTGGAGGTAGTGCAGGTAGCGCAGATACATAAGCAGCTTTTATGTATGAGGCGCCATTGTCTCTTGTCGCAGCCGCCGGGCGGGGCGAAGCTCTGGGCTTCTTTCTTCACCACGCTCCTGCCCATGACCACGCCACTCGACACCGTCCGCACCTACCTCGCCCACCTGCACGCCAGCAACACCGAGGGCCTGATCGCCTGCTTTGAAGACGACGGCGTGGTGCATTCGCCTTTTCTGGGCACCATGCGCGCCAGCGACTTCTTCCGAAAACTGGCCCAGGCATCCAGCGGCAGCGTGATCACCGTGCTGGATCTGTTTGCCTCCACCGAGCCGCAGGGCAGCGGCAGCCAGCGCGTGGCCGCGTACTTCCGCTACGACTGGACCTTGAACGACGGGCGCGAGGTAACCTTCACCTGCGTGGACGTGTTCACGTTCGACCCAGGCAGCCCGCGCATCCGGGACATGAACATCGTCTACGACACCCATCCGCTGCGCGAAGAGGTGGGCGACAAGTACGCACCGGACTGACGTCACCCGCCTGCGTCACGTCACGTCACGTCACGTCACGTCACAGCAGCGTCACGCCCTTGAGCGTCACGAAACTGGTCTCCCGGATCACGCTCACGAAGTCCTGCAGGTACGGCTTGGCCGACACCTGCGGCAGGCAGGCGGCGTGCAGCTCGCCCATCAGCCCCGGAGCGCCAGGCGCCGCGGCAATAGGCCGGGCCGTGACATAGCCCCGGTCCAGATAGCCCTGCACCGCCCACAGCGGCAGCGCCGCCACCCCGCGCCCGCTGGCCACCAGCTGCAGCATGGCGACGGTCAGCTCGGTCGTGCGCCGGGGCGGGCGCACGCCAGCGGGCTCCAGCACCTGGCGGATCAGGTCCAGCATTTCATCGGGCACCGGGTAGGTGATGACGGTCTGGTCGGCAAAGTCCTGCGCCACCAGGTGTGGCTTGGCCACCAGCGGGTGTGTGTTGGCCAGCAGCGCGCGGATCTCAAAGCCAAACAGCGGGTGGTAGTCCACGCCCGCCTCGTCGGCATCCACCTCCGACACGATGGCCACATCGGCCCGGCCCTGGTGCAGCAGGCCCACCGGGTCCGCATGAAAGCCGCTCACGATGTCCAGCTCCACCTCGGGCCAGCGGATGCGAAAAGCGTCCATGGCAGGCATCAGCCAGTCAAAACAGGTGTGGCATTCCACGGCAATGCGCAGCTGGCCCCCCTGCCCCAGCACCAGCCGGGCCACATCGCGCTCGGCCGCCTCCACCTGGGGCAGCACGAGGTCGGCCAGGGCCAGCAGGCGCTCACCCACGGCGCTGAACTGCGGCGGCACCGACTTGCGCTCAAACAGCGGCGTGCCGTGGCGGTCTTCCAGCAGCTTGATCTGGTGCGACAGCGCCGACTGGGTGAGGTTGAGCAACTGCGCAGCCCGCACCAGGCTGCCGCTGTCGCGCAGGGCGACCAGCGTGCGCAGGTGGCGGATTTCGAGGATGGATTGAATCATTAACAATTTTCAAGTTGATTCGCAAAAACTTTCGTTTGAATAATAAACCAGCCCGCGCGACCATTGGTGCCTTCAATGTTTTGCTCTGTTCAGAAGAAGGAAATCGCCATGTCGCTCGCCCAGCCCTTCCAGCCCTCACCCACCCGCCCCGTGCTCACCCATACCCTGGGTTTTCCGCGCATGGGGGCGCAGCGCGAGCTGAAGTTCGCCCTGGAATCCTTCTGGCGCGGCGCCTTGAGCGCGGCAGACCTGCAAGACACCGCCGCCCAGCTGCGCCAGATCCACTGGCAGGCGCAGGCCGATGCGGGCCTGGGTTTTGTCACCGTGGGCGACTTTGCGCTGTATGACCATGTGGCCAACCACATCCAGTTGCTGGGCTGCGAGCCTGCGCGCTTCGCGTTCGATGGCGCCACGCCCGAGCTGGCGCGCTACTTCGCCATGGCACGTGGTGTGTCGGCCCAGGCCCCACACGACCACCCCGGCTGCAGCGCAGGCTGCACCACACAACACGCCACCGCAGGCCAGCCCGCGCTGGAGATGACCAAGTGGTTCGACACCAACTACCACTACCTGGTGCCCGAGTTCAGCGCCCACACCCAGTTCCACCTGGCCAGCGAGCGCCTGTTTGGCGAAGTGGCCGAGGCGCAGGCCCTGGGCCACAAGGTCAAGGCCGTGCTGCTCGGGCCGCTGAGCTTTTTGTGGCTGGGCAAGGCCAAAGAGCCTGGGTTTGACCGCTTCAGCCTGCTGGCGCAACTGCTGCCCGTGTACGAAGCGGTGCTGGCGCGCCTGAAGGCCCAGGGCGTGGAATGGGTGCAGATCGACGAGCCCATCCTGGGGCTGGACCTGCCCGATGCATGGCGCCATGCGTTCGAGCCCAGCTACTGGCAACTGGCCCGCAGCGCCCCCAAGCTGCTGCTGGCCACCTACTTCTCGCCCCTGGCCGAGAACCTGCGCCTGGCCTGCCAGCTGCCCGTGGCCGGGCTGCATGTGGATGCCGTGCGCGCCCCCGACGAGCTGGTGGGCGTGGCCGACTGGCTGCCCTCGCACAAGGTGCTGTCGGTGGGCATTGTGGACGGCCGCAACATCTGGCGCACCGACCTCGATGCGGCCCTGGCGCGCCTGGCGCCCGTGGCGGCCAAACACCAGGGCGCGCTGTGGCTGGCGCCGTCGTGCTCGCTGCTGCATGTGCCCTTCAGCCTGTTGGGCGAGAACAAACTCGACGCAGAAGTGCGCTCCTGGCTGGCCTTTGCGGTCGAAAAACTCGATGAGCTGAACCTGTTGGCCACCGCCCTGGGCCAGGGCGAAGCGGCCGCAGCCGGCGCCCTGCAAGCCGCCCGCACCGCGATTGCGGCGCGCCGCAGCAGCCCCCGTGTGCACCGTGCCACCGTGGCCGCGCGCCTGGCCGCTGCCGCGCCCGAGGCCGACCAGCGCCACAGCGCCTTCGCCGTGCGCCAGCAAGCCCAGCGCGCGCGTTTGAAGCTGCCACTGCTGCCCACCACCACCATCGGCTCGTTCCCCCAAACGGCCGAGATCCGCGCCGCCCGCGCAGCCTTCAAGCGCGGCGCGCTCAATGCCGCCCACTATGAAGAAAAGATGCAGGCAGAGATCGAACTCGCGGTGCGCAAGCAGGAAGACCTTGGCATCGATGTGCTGGTGCACGGCGAGGCCGAGCGCAACGACATGGTCGAATATTTTGGCGAGCAGCTCGATGGTTTTGCATTCACCACCAACGGCTGGGTGCAAAGCTACGGCTCGCGCTGCGTGAAGCCACCCGTCATTTACGGCGACGTGGCCCGCCCCGCGCCCATGACGGTGGCCTGGACACAGTACGCACAGAGCCTGACGGCCAAGCCCATGAAAGGCATGCTCACCGGCCCCATCACCATCCTGCAGTGGAGCTTTGTGCGCGACGACCAGCCCCGCGCCACCACCGCCGACCAGATCGCCTGGGCCATCCGCGACGAGGTATGCGACCTGGAAGCCGCCGGCATCGCCATCATCCAGATCGACGAGCCTGCCATCCGCGAAGGCCTGCCGCTGCGCCGCGCGGGCTGGAAGCCCTACCTGCAACGCGCCACGCGCGCCTTCCGCATCAGCGCGAGCGGGGTGCAGAATGCCACGCAGATCCACACCCACATGTGCTACAGCGAGTTCAACGACATCCTGCCCGAGATCGCGGCCATGGACGCCGACGTGATCACCATCGAAACCAGCCGCTCGGACATGGAGCTGTTGCAGGGCTTTGGCAGCTTCAAGTACCCCAACGAAATTGGTCCGGGCGTGTACGACATCCACTCACCCCGCGTACCCAGCGTGCAGGAAATGACCACGTTGCTGCACAAGGCGGCCGAGGTGGTGCCGGTGGAAAACCTCTGGGTGAACCCCGACTGCGGCCTCAAGACCCGGGGCTGGCCCGAGACCGAGGCCGCGCTGCGCCACATGGTGCAGGCGGCGCAGGCAGTGCGCGAGCGGCTGGTGGAGGAAGCGGCCCTGGCCTGAGTTTTGCCGGATTTGCACGCAACTGGCACAACGACCCGCCAGTGCACCCGTGGAACTGGCTTTGCCAGGCCACCGGGTGCGTCCCCCTTCCAGGGGGAAGGAGCGGAGCGACTCAGGGGGTCACTTACGTTCGGCCAACTTGACCAGCACCTGCAGCGCATGGTTCAGCGGCGTCGGCACCCCCAGGGCGGCGCCGCGCTTGACCACGTAGCCGTTCAAATGGTCAATCTCGGTGGGTTTGCCCCGGGCCAGGTCCTGCGCGGTGGACGAATACTGCCCTGGCATGGTGCTGGCAATGCCGCGCACCGTCGCCTGCACATCGCCCGGAATCGTCACACCGTCAGCAGCCGCCACCGCCAGGCACTCGGCCACGATGTCGGCAATCACCTGCGTCACGCCGGGCACCTGCACCAGCGGGCCGTAGGGCTGCTGCGACAGGGCCGACAGCGCGTTATAGGCGCTGTTGAGCACCAGCTTGGCCCAGAGCGCACCGCGCACGTTGTCTGACACCTGGGTGGGAATGCCCGCCGCTGTGAGCTGCCGGGCCACCTCGTCGCTGCGCGGCGATGGTGCAATCACCAGCTCGCCCCGGCCGTGGTGCACCACATGCCCCGGGCCGCCCATGGCAGTGGCCACGTAGACCACGGCGGCAGCCACCGGGGTACTGGCGTCCAGCACGGCGCGCACCCGCTCGTCGTTGTCCACGCCGTTCTGCAGCGTCAGCACCAGCGTGCCGGAGGCCAGGTGCGGGCGCATCTGGCGCGCCGCGTCTTCCGAGTCGGACGACTTCACGCAGAACAGCACCACGTCTGCGCCGTGCACGGCACTGGCCTCGGTGCTGGCCGCCAGGGGCACCTGCACATCCAGCACGGCAGTCTGCAGCCGCAGGCCGTGCTGTTGCACCGCCTCCACATGCGCCTGCCGCCCGATGAGCGTGACGGCATGGCCCGCCCGGGCCAGCAAGGCGCCAAAGTAGCAGCCCACGGCGCCCGCGCCCATCACGGCAAAGCGCAAAGGCGGGGTGACGAAATGGGCGGCAGGAAGCGAGGAGGATTCGGTCATGGAGCGTTTGCAGATGAGTGCAGCAGGAAGAAGAACAACAACGGTGAACACATGGTATCGCCCGAAAACCATGCGGCGGCGGGAGAGACCGGCCGTGTTCATTGCAACCCAAACCCGATTGGCGCAAAATGCGCCAATCAGGAGATCGCCATGTCCGCCACCCCTTTTTCGTCCGTCAAACTCCCCGCGCACTTGGTGGAGCAAGCCCGCCAGGCCGCCCAACCGATGCGCCGCTCGGTGGCCAGTCAGATCGAATACTGGGCCACGCTGGGCCAGATCGTGGAACACACCGGGCTGAGCGTGCAAGAGGCGCGCAGCGCCATCGAACAGTACGAAGCTGCCGCCGCGCGCACCGCTACGGCAGCTGCCCCCACGTCGGTCGATGCGCTCACTGCCCGGCTGTTGGCCGCGCAAACACGCGGCACCTTGGCGCAGCGGGTGCGTGAGGTGGTGCTGGAGAACCAGGCCAAGGCCACCAGCCCTATCGATTGACACGCCTGGTTGCAATCGCATATTCCAGGACCGCATGACCGCTGGTCCACCACTTCGAGACCCGTTGGTTCAGTGCTTTGGAACCCGCTTGACCTGCCGCCTATACCCCCATCCGCCGCAATACTGAGGCAGGGGTGCCGACCACCGCAGTCCCTGTGACTCACATCACGCGCGCTGCGAATCCAGTTGCTCGCTGCTCTTCGCCACCTCCTGCGCCTTCGCATAACTTTCGATCAGCAACTGGTACGGCGGGAAGACCGCGCTATAGGCCTCTGCCCATTGCAGCGCATCCTCTCGGTTCCAGGTCTTCTGCACCTCCGAGCACACAGCAGCAGTGTCCATCGGCACCACCCCGGCCTGCACGATGCGCGCCAGCGTGATCTCTTGCGCCATTTTCGAGTAGGTGCCCGAAGCGTCGATCACTGCGAACACCTGGTAGCCATCGTGCACGGCCGCGATACTCGGAAAGGCCATGCAAACGCTGGTAATAGTCCCAGCAATGATGAGCTGCTTGCGCCCAGTGGCTTTGACGGCGGCGACGAACTCCGGGTTGTCCCAGGCGTTGATCTCGCCCTTGCGCGCCACGTACTGCGCATGCGGGGCGTACTTGTGGATCTCGGGGATCAGGGGGCCGTTCGGCCCCTGAGGCACAGAGGCTGTGGTGATGACCGGGATCTTCGCGAGGCTGGCGATTTTGGCCAGCGTCGCAGCATTGCTGCGCACTTCCGTGAAGGGCATGTCCTTGATGGTTTGGAACAGGCCGCTCTGGTGGTCGATCAGCAGCATCGCTGCGTTGTCGGGGTCGATGAGGGGCCGGGCGCCGTTGAAGTTGGCGATGGTGTTGGGGGTGCTCATGGTCGTCTCCTCATTTACCCTGGGTCAGCAGGGTGTGGCTGGTGATCAGGTTGCGGTAGTCGGGAATGTGGTTGGAGAACAGGGTGCCCAGGCCCTCCACGTCGTTGCGCCAGTCACGGTGCAACTCGCAGGCCGCGCCGAACCAGCTCATCAACTGCACGCCAGCCTGCGACATGCGGTTCCATGCCGCATTGCGGGAGATCTCGTTGAAGGTGCCCGAGGCATCGGTGATCACGAAAACGTCGAATCCTTCTTCGATGGCCGACAGCGCCGGGAAGGCCACGCACACCTCGGTCACCACGCCGGCGATGATGAGCTGCTTCTTGCCGGTGGCTTTCACGGCCTTGACGAAGTCCTCGTTGTCCCAGGCGTTGATGTTGCCGGGTCGGGCGATGTAAGGGGCATCAGGAAACTGGCTCTTGAGCTCCGGCACCAAGGGGCCATTGGGGCCGTTCTCGAAGCTGGTGGTCAGGATCGTCGGCAGCTTGAAGTAGCTGGCGATATCGGCCAACGCCAGAACGTTGTTTTTGAACTTGTCCGGGTCGATGTCGCGCACCAGGGACAGCAGGCCGGTCTGGTGGTCTACCAGCAGCACGGCGGCGTCGTTCTTGTCCAGACGGACGTAGGACTTGGTCATGGTGAATCTCCTTGAGGTTGCAAAAGGCCCGGGATGGGCGGATAGGACGCAGCCGTGCCCTACCGGGGGCGGCATGCCCCCGGATGGATCCAAGCTGTGTCGAAAGAAAAGCGGCCCCCCCGTTCTGGGAGGCCTGCGGCACTCAGGCGGTCATCTGCCCAAAGCGGCCGCTGTTGAAGTCGGCCATGGCCTGGCGGATCTCGGCCTCGCTGTTCATCACGAACGGGCCATGGCCCACCACGGGCTCGTTGATCGGCTCGCCCGACAGCCACAGCACGGTCGCTTCGCTGTTGGCCTCGATCTCTACGCCGCTGCCACCGCGGTCGAGGTGCACCAGTTGCCCTTCACGCGCGATGGCCCCGTTCACCAGCACCGTGCCGTGCAGCACGACCAGCGCCAGCGTATGGCCTTCCTTGGCATCAAACCGACCCACGCTGTCCTGGCCGAGGCGGATGTCCCAAACGTCCATCGCCGTGAAGGTGCGTGCCGGGCCGCGATGTCCATCGAACTCGCCAGCGATCACCCGCACCCGACCCGCGCCTTCAGGCAGTTCCACCGATGGAATCTGCGTATCCAGCAGCGTCTGGTAGCCCGGCGCGGTCATCTTGTCCTTCGCGGGCAGGTTGACCCAGAGCTGCACCATCTCGATGGTGCCGCCGCGTTCGGTGAAGGCGCGCGAGTGGAATTCCTCGTGCAGGATGCCGCCACCAGCGGTCATCCACTGCACGTCGCCGGGGCCGATCAGTCCGCCCGCGCCGGTGGAATCTTTGTGCTCCAGCTCGCCTTGATAGACGATGGTCACGGTCTCAAAACCGCGGTGCGGGTGCTGGCCGACGCCGCGCGGCCGTGCGGCGGGCTCAAAGCGCGTCGGCGCCGCGTGGTCGAGCAGCAGGAACGGGCTCAGGTGCTTGCCCAGGCCGTCGTAGCCGAACAGCGAGCGCACCGGAAAACCGTTGCCCACCCAGTGCGTGCGGGGCGCACTGTAGACACCGAGGACTTTCTTCATGCTCATCTCCCTGTGTCGCCGAGACGAAGGTCTTGGCCGATGGATAGAGAATATAAGGAGAACGATGAATGTGGTAGTTGGTAATATTTGCCATCAGAGTCCTATTTGAAGAACGATAAAAGGGGGTGTGCAATGAAAGACCTGAACGATCTTTACTACTACGTGCAGGTGGTGGACCACGGCGGCTTCGCGCCTGCGGGCCGCGCGCTGGGTATGCCCAAATCCAAGCTAAGCCGGCGCATCGCGCTGCTTGAAGAGCGCCTGGGCACGCGCCTGATCCAGCGCTCCACGCGGCGCTTTGCCGTTACCGAGACTGGCCAGACCTACTACGGCCACTGCAAGGCGATGCTGGTGGAGGCCGAGGCCGCCGACGAGGCCATCGCGCTGACCCACGCCGAGCCGCGCGGCATCGCGCGCATGACCTGCCCAGTGGCGCTGCTCGATGCGCGCATCGCCGACATGCTGGCG
Source organism: Acidovorax sp. (assembly GCA_018780365.1). GTDB lineage: Bacteria > Pseudomonadota > Gammaproteobacteria > Burkholderiales > Burkholderiaceae_C > Acidovorax. The sequence continues at coordinate 29,284 of JADMJR010000140.1, forward strand.
GCCTTCATGGCCGCGCACCCGCGCGTGGAGATCCACCTGGAAGAAACCAACCGCCGCGTGGACGTGGTCGGCGAAGGCATCGACGTGGCCATCCGCGTGCGTCCGCCGCCGCTGGAAGACAGCGACCTGGTGATGCGCGTGCTCGCCGAGCGCGGGCAATGCCTGGTGGCCTGCCCGCAGCTGTTGGCAAGCGGCATCCCCCAGTTGCCTGCCGACCTGGCGGGCCTGCCGAGCATGGACCTGGGCCTGCCGCAGCACGAGCATGTGTGGAATCTGATCGGCCCGGACGGTGCGCAGGCGGCCATCCGCCACCAGCCACGCCTGATCACGCGCGGCATGCTGGCACTGCGCGCGGCGGCCGTGGCGGGGGTGGGCGTGGTGCAACTGCCTTCGATGATGGTGCGCGAGCAGATCGCGCGCGGTGAACTGGTGCACGTGATCCCGGGCTGGGCGCCACGGCGAGAAATCATTCATGCAGTGTTCGCCTCGCGGCGCGGCTTGCTTCCGGCAGTGCGGGCGCTGGTGGATTTCCTGGCGGAACGGTTCCAGGCGCTGGACGAGGACTGAACGGCTGCCAGCACCTCGGTGGGGTGCACACGCTGAGGGCGACGATCAATGACCCGAGATGGGAGATGAGGTCTAAATGTGGCTCTATCGCTTATCTGCAATGCGTTGTAAGCTATATTTTTAATAGCAATTGACAACCATCACGGTTCGTCGTTTTACCCGCCAAGAACCCCTGAAGCCATCGTGGGTGTTTACTAATTGCCAAGACAATCATTGTCTAGTCAATTAAATTAACCCTCCATGACTTCCAGCACCTCACAGCCATCGCAGCCCGGCCCAGGCTTCTACAGCCCCACCCAGCTTCAGCCCGAAGACAGCGTGGGCTACTTGATGCGCAAGGTGATGTCGTCCATCCGCACCCAGGCCGACGCCCAGTTGGCCTCCCACGATCTGACTTATGCGCAGTGGCTGCCGCTGTTCAAGCTCTCGCTGCGCGATACCTGCACGGTGGCCAGTTTGGCGCGCGACTTGGAGACCGACCCCGCCTCCATGACCCGCTCGCTGGACCGCATGGAAGCCAAGGGCCTGGTGCTGCGCGAACGCTCGACCGTCGACCGCCGCGTGGTGCAGCTCAAGCTCACCTCGGAAGGCCAGCGCATTGCGGCACTGGTGCCCCCCGTACTGGCCGACGTGCTCAACGGCCACATGAGCGACTTCACACATGACGAATGGCAACTGCTGCTGAGCATGCTGCGCCGCATGTTGGCGAACGGTGAAGCGCTGCGCCAGCAGCGCGGCACAGACACCGACTGAACCAGCACCACGAACCCAGCACCACGCACCGTTTTCCTCCACACAACACCCCAAAAACCTTTCTGGAGAACTCCGTGAACACCCCATCACCCCTCCCCTCCACCCGCACGGCCTTGGCGGCGCACGTCGCTGTGTCAGCGCTGGCCTTGGCCGCAGCCATCCTTTTGGTCGGCTGCGCCAACCCCGGCCCCAGCCACACGCCGCTGGCACAAACCACGCCCTCGGCCTTGGGCCTGAATGCCTCAGCCACAGAAACTGCCGCGCCGTCCCAGTGGTGGAAGGCGCTGGGCGACGAGCAGCTCAACACCCTCATCGACACCGCGCTCAAAGGCAACCCCAGCCTGGCCGTGAGCCGCGCGCGCCTGGAGCAGGCCGTGGCCCTGAGCCAGGTGCGCGAAGCCGCCAACGGCCCCCAAGCCACCCTGGGCGTGGACGCCACCCGCCAGCGCTACACCGCCAACGGCCTGGTGCCCGCGCCGGTCGCAGGCAACACCTACAACAGCGGCACCGTGCAGGCCTCGCTGAGCTGGTCGCCCGACTTCTTCGGCCAGCACGCCGCCGAGCTGCAGGCCGCCCTGGGCCAGGCCCGCGCCGCCCAGGCCGATGCGGCAGCAGCCGCCAACACCCTGGCCGCCCAGGTGGGCCGCAGCTATGTGGCGCTGGCCCGGCTGGTGGCCCAGCGCGATGTAGCTGCGCGCGCGCTGGCGCAGCGGCAAGAACAACGCAAGCTCACCCAAGAGCGCACCGCCGCAGGCCTGGACAGCCAGGTTGAGCTGACCCAGGCCCAGGGCGCCGTGCCCGATGCCCGCACACAAATCGAAGCGCTCGAAGAGCAGATCACCCTGGGCCGCCGCCAACTGGCCGTGCTGACCGGCCAGGCGCCCGACGCCCTGCCCCAGCTCACACCCCGCCTTGCAGCCCTGCAACCCACCGCCGTGCCCGAGGTGCTGGGCGCCGACCTGCTGGGCCGCCGCCCCGATGTGGTGGCTGCGCGCTGGCGCGTGGAAGCTGCGACGCAAGGCGTGAACAGCGCACGCAGCGAGTTCTATCCCAACATCAACATCGGTGCCTTCATCGGCCTGAACTCGCTGGGGTTGGACCGGCTGTTCAACGGCAGCTCGCGCCAGATGGGCGTGACGCCCGCGCTGCGCCTGCCGATCTTTGACGGTGGCCGCCTGCGCGCCCAGCTGGGCGGCCGCGCGGCCGAGCTGGACGCCGCCATCGCCCAATACAACGGCGCCGTGCTCGATGCGGTGAAGGAAGCGGGCGACGCGATGGCCTCCATCCAGTCGCTCACCCGCCAGCAAACGCTGCAGGACGAGGCCGTGGCCAGCGCCGAAAAAGCCTACCGCTTTGCGCAGGAGCGCTACCGCGCGGGCCTGGGCAACTACCTGGTGGTGCTGAGCACCGAAAGCCAGGTGCTGGCCCAGCGCCGCCTGGCCGT
>JADMJR010000352.1 GCA_018780365.1 Acidovorax sp.
TCTACAACGCCAGCATTCCCGTCTTCCGCCAGATGCTGGGTTCCCTGAAAGACGTGCTCGCCAAGACCGAGGCCCACGCCACGGCGCGCAAGATCGAACCTGACGCTTTGCTGCAGGCGCGCCTCTTCCCCGACATGTTCCCGCTGGCGCGCCAGGTGCTGATTGCCTGCGACTTTGCCAAGGGCGTGGCCGCACGCCTGGCCGGGGTGGAGGTACCGTCCTTCCCCGACGCCGAGCGTCCCGGTTTTGCCGACCTGAACGAACGCATCGCCACCGTGCTCGCGTTTGTGGAAAGCCTGCCACAGGCCGCGTTTGCCGATGCCGCCACGCGCGCCATCACCATCCAGCCCGGCACGCCGCGCGAAAAGCAGTTTGTGGGCGAACACTATCTGCTGCACTACGGCCTGCCGCAGTTTTTCTTCCACGTGAACGCGACCTACGCCATTGCACGCCACAACGGCGTGGAGCTGGGCAAGCGCGACTACATGGGCCAGTATTGATCCGAGCCATCGCGCAGGCGGCCACCACCCGGTGTGGCTACTGCGCGTAGTTCAGCGGCAGCGCGGTGGTGAACTTGATCTCTTCCATCGCAAAACTCGAACTCACGTCCGACAGCGCCACCGCCTGCGTGAGCCGCTGGTAGACCGCATCGTAGGCGCGGATGTCGGGCACCACCACGCGCAACAGGTAATCCACATCGCCGCTCATGCGGTAGAACTCGACGATCTCGGGGATGCCCATCACCACGTCGCGCAGGGTGTCGAACCACTGCTGGTGGTGCTGGCTGGTTTTCACGGCCACGAACACCGTCACGCCCACATTCACCTTGCGCGGGTCCACCAGGGCCACGTGGCGGGTGATGTAGCCCTTCTCGCGCAGCCACTGGATGCGCCGCCAGCAGGGCGTGTTGGAAAGGTGCACGGCATCGGCCAATTCGGCCAGCGGGGTTTCGGCGTCCTGCTGCAGCAAGGCCAGCAGTTGACGGTCGATGGAATCCAGATTCTGTTTCACGGCAAATAAGAAAAATCGTTTCTCGTATTTGGCGATATATGGGGCATAAAAGCAAAATGATTTTCATGCCCGTGTCACATACTGGACGGGTGTTTCTGGCACGGAATCTGCGGTCTGTGCCTGCAGCTCCGGGGCCTTGCATCCACTGTGGTGCAGTGTGCTTTGCGCCCGATGACCCGCGTTCCCCTTCCTTTGCTTTTTTCCAAGGACTTCATCCATGACGGCTTCTGTTTTTCGACGCAAACCCTATGCCCTGGGTCTGAGCATCGCCGCACTGGCGGTGCTGGCGGCCTGTGGCGGCAGCGATGGCCCCACCACGCCGGTGGCCACCCCCGAACCCGTCGAGCAGTACGTGCCGCCCGAGCCGCCCTCGGGCTACACGCCCAAGTCCATCAGCTATGCCAACAAGGACATGGTGGCGGCGGCCAACCCGCTGGCGGTGAAGGCGGGCGTGGACATCCTGGCCAAGGGCGGCACGGCCACCGATGCCGCCATTGCGGTGCAGATGGTGCTGAACCTGGTGGAGCCGCAGTCGTCGGGCATTGGCGGCGGTGCCTTCATGCTGCACTTCGACAAGAGCGCCAACAAACTGCTGGCCTACGATGGCCGCGAGACCGCCCCCAAGGCCGCCACGCCCAACCTGTTCATCGGCGCCGATGGCAAGCCACTGGCGTTTCTGGCGGCGGTGGACGGCGGCCTGTCGGTGGGCACGCCGGGCGTGCTGCGCATGCTCGAAGCCGCCCACAAGGCCCACGGCAAGCTGCCGTGGAAGGACCTGTTCGAGCCCGCCATCCAGCTCAGTGACAACGGCTTTGCGATCTCGCCGCGCATGAGCGTGTCGATTGCCGGATCGGCCGCGCGCATCAAAGCCCAGGGCGAGCCCGGCGCAAGCTACTTCCTCAACGCCGACGGCACGGCCAAGGCGGCGGGCACGCTGCTCAAGAACCCCGAACTCGCAGCCACCCTCCGGGCCATTGCAGCGGGCGGTGCGGATGCGTTCTACAAGGGCGACATTGCCAAGGACATCGTGGCCAAGGTCAGCAGCCACCCCACCAATCCTGGCAAGCTCGCGCTGGATGACCTGAGCGGCTACACCCCCAAGGTGCGCGAGCCCGTGTGCGGCGTCTACCGCGTGCAATACCGCGTGTGTGGCATGCCCGCGCCCAGCTCGGGCGGCATTGCCGTGCTGCAGACCCTGGGCCTGTTGCAGGGCTTTGACCTCGCCGCCATGAAGCCCAACACGCTGGATTCGGTGCATGTAGTGTCCGAGGCCTATCGCCTGGCCTATGCCGACCGCGCGCTGTATGTGGCCGACCCCGACTTCGTGAGCGTGCCCCAGGCCGGCCTGATCAACGCCGACTACCTCAAGGAACGCGCCAAGCTCATCAGCCTGAGCAAGAGCATCGGCACGCCCGTGGCGGGCACACCGCCGGGTGTGAGTGGCGCCAAGGGGCGGGACAACTCGCTGGCCCTGCCATCGACCACCCACCTGTCCATCATCGACAGTGCGGGCAATGCGGTGTCCATGACGACCACCATCGAGAACGGCTTTGGCAGCCTGCAGATGGTGCGCGGCTTCTTGCTGAACAACCAGCTCACCGACTTCTCGTTCACGGCCACCGACGCGGCGGGCAGCCCCATTGCCAACAGCGTGCAGCCGGGCAAACGCCCGCGCAGCTCCATGGCGCCCACCATCGTCTTCAATGCCGCCACGGGTGACCTCGAAGGCGTGGTCGGCTCGCCCGGCGGCAGCGCCATCATCCAGTACACCACCAAGACCATCCTGGGCATGACCGACTGGGGCCTGAACGTGCAGCAGGCCATCAACCTGCCCAACTTTGGCGCGCAGACCAACGCCACCACGTCCATCGAAAAGGGCTCGGTGATCGACACCGCCGCGATCCGCGACGGCCTCAAGGCGCGCGGCCACACCGTGGCGCAGACCGACACGTTCACCAGCGGCCTGCATGGTGCGGTGTTCAACGGCGTGCGCTCCAACGGCAATGCGGGCCTGCTGGCGCGCAACCCGGGCGCAGGCACCTATGCGGGCGGCGCCGACCCGCGCCGCGAGGGGATTGCGCAGGGCAACAACTGACCTGCTTTGTGGTGATCGGCTGCCGCACCTGCACAGGTGCTGCGCCGGTACAGGAAGAGGCTGCCAGGTGGACTACCGGGCAGCCTTTTTTTGTGGGGGCTCCGGGGCTAGCGCCGGGTGTGGTTCGTCTGCCAGCGTGCGCAGCAGGGTGGTGAACGTGACCGTGGGTCCCACGTTGTTGTCCGCTCGGTAGACCAGGGTGAGTGGCACATCCAGCCGCCCGCTATCCACCAGGGGGCGGTAGGCAATCGCATGCCGGTGCACGCCCAGCATGGACGACGGCACCACGGAAATGCCGGTGCCCGCAGCCACCAGGTTGAGGTTGGTCAGCATGCGCGCCACCTCGGCCACCACGCGGGGGCGCACGCCCTGCTCGCTGCACAGCGCCAGCAGGTTGGCATACAGACCGGGCGCGCCCGGGCGGCGCACCAGGATCATGGGCTCGCCTTCCAGGTCGGCAATCTGGATGGGCAGCGGTTTGCCGCGCCGCTGGCGTTGTGCCAGCGGGTGGTCGATGGGCAGAGCCACCATGGCAGGCTCGTGCTGCAGGGTCTCGAACACCAGGCCCGCAGGCCGTGCCACGGGCACGCGCAGCAGGCCACAGTGCAGACGGCCATCGGCCACGGCCTCGGTGATTTCGGCGGCGTTGTTCTCGCCAATCTCCAGCACCAGGCCGGGGTGGCGGGCGCGGCATGCGCGCAGGGCAAATGGGGTGAACTCGTGGGCGGCGGCCGAGCTGGTGAAGGCGATCACCAGCCGCCCCGTCTTGCCCTCGGCCAGCAGCTGCATGCGGCTTTGCAGGGCGTCGAAATCGTGCACCAGGCGGGCGGCGTCGGCCTGCAAGGCGTGCCCGGCCTCGGTCAGGGTGACGCCCTTGGCGTGGCGCTTGAACAGCACCAGGCCCACCGTGTTTTCCAGGGCCTTGATCTGCTGGCTCAGCGGCGGCTGGGCCATGCCCAGCAGCTCGGCTGCGCGGGTCATGTGCCCGGCCTCGGCCACGGCCAGAAAGTAGCGCAACTGGCGGATGTCCATGTCAGTGCCTGCGGGTGGCTGGGAGGGTGGTCATATGCAAATCGTATCGCCAGGGCCAATTTTGCCTATTTGACGTATTGGAAGCCGGTTTCTACGATGCAGCAGCGTTCGGCTACGCACCACAAAAGAACCTTTCAGGAGACACCCCCGCCATGACTGCACCGCAGCCCCATTCTCTGCCACCCCTTTTGCACCTTTTGCCCCGGGGGCCGCGCTGGGCCTTCGCGGGCCTGGCCTGCCTGGCGATGGTGGCCTGCGCACCCATGGCCACCACCCCCCCGCCTGTCGCCACAGCCGAGGCGGCGCCTGTGGCGGCGGCCTGCCCCAAGGACCTGGCCGCCATCGCCCGGTGCCTGGCGGGCCGCGACTCGGCCGGGGCCTACTACCTCATTGCCATCCCGCAGCAATGGAACGGCCACCTGGTGCTGCATGCGCACGGCGGGCCCACGCTGGGCGCGCCCAAGGCCGAGCGTGCGGTGGAGGACCTGGAGCGCTGGTCCATCATGGTCCGCGCGGGGTATGCCTGGGCGGGCAGCACCTTCCGCCAGGGCGGGGTGGAGGTGCGTGCGGCGGCCGAGGACACCGAGCGCCTGCGGCAGATTTTTGTGCAGCATGTGGCCCAGCCGCAGCGCACCGTTTTGCACGGCCAGTCGTGGGGCGCCAGCGTGGCGGCCAAGGGGGCCGAGATGTTCCTGCGCACGGCCGATGGCAAGCGCCCGTACGACGCCGTGCTGCTCACCAGCGGCGTGCTCGCGGGCGGCAGCCGCTCGTACGACTTCCGCACCGACCTGCGCGTGGTCTACCAGTACCTCTGCCACAACCACCCCCGGCCCACCGAGGCGCAGTACCCGCTGAACACCGGCCTGCCGCGCGATGCCACGATGACCCAGGCCGACCTGGCGGCGCGCCTGAACGAATGCCTGGCGCTGAACAAGCCCGTGGCCGAGCGCACGCCCGAGCAGCAGCGCAAGGTGCAGACGCTGGTGGATGTGCTGCGCATCCCGGCCAGCGCCATCCCGGGCCACATGAACTGGGCGACCTTCCACTACCGCGACGTGGTGCAGCACCGCACCGGGGGCGCGAGCCCGTTTGGCAACCGGGGCGTGGTCTACAAGGGCTCGGCGGACGATGTGGCGCTCAATGCCGGCGTGCTGCGCTACCGGGCCGACCCGCAGGCCGTGGCACGGTTTGCCGAGGACACGGACCCGACCGGCCAGATCCCCGTGCCCGTGCTCACCGTGAAGGGCGTGGACGACCCCACGGCCTTTGTCGAGCTGGATGCGCAGTTCAAGGCCACGATGGACAAGGCGGGCAGCGGCGCGCGGCTGGTGCAGACCTTCACGCGCCACAGCGGCCACAGCTACCTGAGCGACCCCACCTATCCCACGCTGATGGCGGCGCTGCTGCGCTGGGTGAATGAGGGGGAGGGCGCCAAGCCCGCGCCTGCAGGCATCGCCCAGCAATGCGCTGCCTACGAGGCCGAGTTTGGCAAGGGCTGCGCCTTTTTGCCCGCCTATGTGCCCGCGCCCCTGGCCAGCCGGGTGCTGGACCGCGACCGGCCATGACGCCACAGGCTCCGAGGGCCCCACAGGCGCCACCGGTGCCCGCAGCGCCACCAAAAACCAAAGGGCCCCGCTTTTCGGCGGGGCCCTTTGGTTATTTGCTATTAAATATATAGCTGTATTCGCTGAGTGGTCGCGCGGTGGAGGCACTTTTGATGCCTGAAACCCGCCAGCGCCCCATCAGTGCAGGTGCCGGGCGCCCCTCACAAGGTCAGGCGCTCAGCGATCCGGGGCTCACTTCACCGTTTTCAGCGCATCGTTCAGCGTCTTGCTGGGGCGCATCACGGCGTCCAGCTTGGCGACGTCGGGCAGGTAGTAGCCACCGATGTCGGCGGGCGCGCCCTGCACGGCAGCCAACTCGGCCACGATGGTCTGTTCGTCAGCGGCCAGTTGCTTGGCCAGCGGTGCGAACAGCTTGGCCAGGTCGGCGTCGTCGGCCTGCGCGGCCAGCTCTTGCGCCCAGTACAGCGCCAGGTAGAACTGGCTGCCGCGGTTGTCCAGCTGGCCCGTCTTGGGCGAGGGGTTCTTGTTGTTGTCCAGCAGCTTGCCCGTGGCGGCGTCCAGCGTCTTGGCCAGCACCTTGGCCTTGGCGTTGCCGGTCTTCAGGCCCAGGTCTTCAAACGACACCGCCAGCGCCAGGAACTCGCCCAGCGAATCCCAGCGCAGGTGGTTTTCTTCCACCAGCTGCTGCACATGCTTGG
>JADMJR010000241.1 GCA_018780365.1 Acidovorax sp.
CGTAGAACGCCAGCCTTTCGATCTCTTGTTCTGCGCGCTTGCGGTCTGTGATGTCCATGGTGAAGCCATGCGACACCACCGAGCCATCGGCTTCGCGGTGCGGGATGGCATTGGTCATGTGCCAGCGCACGCTGCCGTCGTGCATGCGCACGCGGTACTCGCACTGCCAAGGCACCAACTTGCGCACCGACATCATGGCCGAGCGCTGCACCTGCGGCAGGTCTTCGGCCAGCACACGGTGCATGAGCACGCCATGGTTGGCGGTCACCTCATCGGGCTCAACGCCCATGAACTCGCGCACCGCGTCGCTGATGTACTGCACGCTGGTGCCCCCGTCGGAATGCAGGCGGTATTCGTAGATGAAGCCCGGGATGCGGCTGGCAATGCGCTGGATGAACAACAACTGCTCGCGCAATTGCTCGGCCGCGCGGTGCTCGTCGGTCACGTCCTGCACCACCCCCATGACCACTTGCACCCCATCACGGGGCAGCGTGCGCTGCACGCGCGAGCGCATCCAGCGCACTTCGCCATCGGGCCGGCGCCAGCGGTATTCCACATCCAGCCCCGCGCCGCGCTCGCGGACCTTGTCGAACACATGGCGGTCTTCCGGCAGGATGCCGCTCACGGCACGCTCCGGGTCCACCCATTCCTGTTGTTCAAAGCCGGCAATGTCGCACAGGCCGGGCGACCACAGCAGCACGGTTTCGCCCGGGTCTTCGATGCGGCGCCAGTGGCCGGTGCGCGCCAGGCTCTCCATGGTGTTGAAAACTTCGGTCTGCTCGCGCAGCTCGCGCCGCACTTCTTCGAGCGAGCGCTCGGACGCAGCCAGCGCGGCGCGCAAGGTCTCGGCCTCGGAGGCGTCGCGCACCGTGACCATGATGCAATCGCTGGTCACCCGGCGCGCCGACAGATCCCACGCCAGCAGCAGCCGGCCGGGCTCGCGCACCACCTGGCGGCAATCGAGCGGTGCGCCCACGCGCACCACACCATAAAGCTGGTCCAACAAGGGCGTGTCTGCAAGCAGGTCGAACACCTCGCAGGCGTCCGCCCCGGGCTCACGAACGGCGCCCAGCCCCGGCATGCGGCGTGCGGCCGCGTTGGCGGCCAGCAGTATCAGACGGTCGTTCTGCAGCCGAAACTCCATCAACGCCACCGGCACTGCATCCACCAAGGCCTGCAGACGCGCCTGCGCCATGGGCTCGATGAGGCCGTCGCCCACAGGAGCGAGAAGGTCGGTCAGCAGTTCGGACGAAATCACGGTCGCTCTGAAACCTTTGGTTGAAAAGGGCCGGCGCACAACGCCGGGCCGGTGGTCGAACCCAACCTCTCAGCATACAGCCAAGAGTATGTCAAAACGTAACAAAGCAGCAAAACCTGCGGCAAATCATTGAGGGGAAACCCCATGGGCAAACTGCTACAGTCCACGCCTCATTCCTGCCACCCCCTGCATGTCCGACACGCTCGAACACCACACACCCATGATGCAGCAGTACCTGGCCCTCAAGGCCGGGTACCCTGAAACGCTCCTGTTCTACCGCATGGGAGACTTCTACGAGGTCTTCTGGCAAGACGCAGAGAAGGCGTCGCGTCTGCTCGACATCACGCTCACCCAGCGGGGCCAGTCGGGCGGCCAACCCGTGCTGATGGCGGGGGTGCCCTTCCACGCGCTGGAGAACTACCTGGCCCGCCTGATCAAGATGGGCGAGTCGGTGGCGATTGCCGAGCAGGTGGGCGAGGTGGGCGCCAGCAAGGGCCCGGTGGAGCGCAAAGTGGTGCGCGTGGTCACGCCTGGCACGCTGACCGATACCGAGCTGCTGTCCGACAAATCTGAGTCGCTGCTGCTGGCCGTGCACCAGGCGCCGCGTGCGCGCTGCGGTTTGGCGTGGCTCAGCGTGACACAAGGCCGCGTGTTCCTGGCCGAATGTGCGCACGACGAACTCGGCGCCTGGCTGGCGCGTGTGGCGCCCAGCGAGCTGATCTACAGCGCGGGCGTGACCGAGCGCTTCGAGCAACAACTACAGGTGCTGCGCCAAGGCGGCGCCTTCACCTGCCCCATGAGCCCCCGGCCCGACTGGCAGTTCGACAGTGCCCTTGGCGAACGCAAGCTGCTCGAGAACCTGGGCGCCGCCAGCCTGCAGGCCTGGGGCGCACAAGACCTGGGTGAGGCCCACGCCGCCGCCGCCGGGTTGCTCACCTATGCCGAACACACGCAGGGCCGCACGCTCACCCATGTGCACAGCGTGCAGGTGCAGCGCAACGACGACCTCATCGACCTGCCCGCCACCACGCGCCGCAACCTGGAACTCGTCAAAACCCTGCGCGGCGACGACGCCCCCACGCTGTTCTCGCTGCTCGACACCTGCATGACCGGCATGGGCAGCCGCCTGCTCAAGACCTGGCTGCTGGAGCCCCAGCGCGACCGCGCCGAGGCGCGCCAGCGCCTGTCGGCCACCACCGCCCTGCGCGGTGCGGGGGGCGCAGGCGGCGGCTCGGGCCCCTGGGCCACGCTGCGCGGCGAACTCAAGGGCGTGAGCGATGTGGAACGCATCACCGCCCGCATCGCGCTGCGCCAGGTGCGCCCACGCGAACTGGTGGGCCTGGGAAAAACGCTACAAAAATCAGAGCTACTAGCGCTTAATGGACGCGCGCCAGAGCCTTTTTTGGGTCAGATTTTCGGCCACCTGCATCCGCCCGAGGGCTGCACGGCACTGCTGCAGGCCGCCATTGCCGAAGAACCCGCCGCCCTGGTGCGCGACGGCGGCGTGATCGCCACGGGCTTCGACACCGAACTGGACGAGCTGCGCGCCATCCAGACCAACTGCGACGCCTTTCTGCTGGAGCTGGAAACGCGCGAAAAGGCCCGCACCGGCATCGCCAACCTGCGCGTGCAGTTCAACAAGGTGCACGGCTTCTACATCGAGGTCACGCAGGGCCAGGCGTCCAAGGTGCCCGACGACTACCGCCGCCGCCAGACGCTGAAGAACGCCGAGCGCTTCATCACGCCCGAGCTCAAGGCGTTTGAAGACAAGGCGCTGTCGGCCAACGAGCGCGCACTGGCGCGCGAAAAGTGGCTGTACGAACAGATCCTGGACCAGCTCCAGCCCCACGTGCCCGCCCTCACCCGCCTGGCGCAGGCGCTGGCCACGCTGGACGTGCTGTGCACGCTGGCCGAGCGCTCGCTCACCCTCAACTGGTGCGCGCCGCAGTTTGTGCCCGAGCCCTGCATCGAGATCGAAGGCGGCCGCCACCCGGTGGTCGAGGCGCGCCTGGCCGAAACATCGAGCGGCAGCTTCATCGCCAACCACACGCGGCTGAATGCCAACACCCGCATGCAGGTCATCACCGGCCCCAACATGGGCGGTAAATCGACCTACATGCGCCAGGTGGCGCTGATCGTGCTGCTGGCCAGCATGGGTAGCCATGTGCCCGCCACCAGTTGCCGCCTGGGGCCCATCGACGCCATCCACACCCGCATCGGCGCGGCGGACGACCTGGCCAACGCGCAGTCGACCTTCATGCTGGAGATGACCGAGGCTGCGCAGATATTGCATGCCGCCACGCCGCACAGCCTGGTGCTGATGGACGAGATCGGCCGGGGCACCAGCACGTTTGACGGCCTGGCGCTGGCCAGCGGCATCGCCACGCACCTGCACGACAAGACCCGCGCCTTCACGCTGTTTGCCACGCACTATTTCGAGCTGACCGAGCTGCCCGCCAAGGCGCGCCACGCGATCAACATGCATGTGAGCGCCACCGAGTCCGGCGCCGACATCGTCTTCTTGCACGAAATCCAGCCCGGCCCCGCCAGCCGCAGCTACGGCATCCAGGTGGCCAAGCTGGCGGGCATGCCGTCGCCCGTGCTGCACCACGCGCGCCACGCGCTGGCGGCGCTGGAGGAGCGTGCAGGCGAGGACGAGTTGCAAGTGGACCTGTTCGCCGCGCCCGAGGTGCCCGAGAGCGCGGGCGCGAGCCCGGTGGAAGCCGCGCTGGCAGGCATCAACCCCGATGCGCTGAGCCCGCGCGAGGCGTTGGATGCGCTCTACCAGCTCAAGAAGATGGCGGGCTGAAGCGACAACGCCCGGCAGAGCCCCCGGAAACCGCTGAAGCCCCGCCTTACAGATCCTGCGCCACCGGCGCCAGCTGCCCCAGCATGAAGGTGATGAATGGCGGCACACATTCCAGGTGCCCGGCAGCAGGCTGCGCACGGCACTCGGTCAGGCTGACCAGGTCGCCAGCGCCACGGTCCTGCATGGCGCGCACGGTGCTGACCGAGCTGGCGTAGGGCACGGTGCGGTCATCGCGGCCGTGGTACAGGCGCACGGGCACGTTGGGTTTCCAGTCGTAGACATTGCTGGCGCTGGCGAGGGCCCGCACATCGTCGGCCAGAAAGTAGTCGATGAAGCGGGTGTCATAGGCCACGTCGGCATCGCCCGGGATGAGCGCACGCAGCAGCAGGCGGCGCACCTCGCGCTGCACGCTGCCCCCCAGGTAGCGCAGGAAACCGGGGTTGATGAGGGCGCCGATCAGGGGCTGCTGGTCGCGCACCAGGTCCACCAGGCCGTCCATGGTGGTCTGCACGTTGTAGGGCCCGGCACCGGGCACCACCATGCGCAACTGCGACAGGTGGGGGGAGCCGCCCGCCTGCAGCGCGCGGTGCGCAGCCATGGTGACGTAGCCGCCTTCGGAGTAACCGGTCAGAAAAAGCTGCCCGTTGTCCGCCACGTTGGCCTGGCCGCGCCAGGTGCGGGCGGCGGTCAGAAAATCGACCGTGGCGGCGGCAGAGGGTGCCGCCAGCAGGTAGGGGTGGGGCGTGCCCTTGGAGACTCCAAAACCCACGTAGTCGGGCGCCAGCACGATGTAGCCCAGCGATGCCAGCACCACAGCCACCTCGGACGCCACCGCGTTGTTGCTGGGTGCTTCGGCATCACGAAAAATGGTGCCGTGCTGGTAGCTCAGCACGGGGCTTTTGGCGCCTGCGGGCTTGATGGGCACGCTCACCAGGCCCGAGGCGCGCACCTCGCGGCCATCGGCATCGGAGGTGAGGTAATCCAGCCGGTACGACCTGACGCCGTAGCGCGGCACCAGGTCCTGGGCCAGTGACTCCTTGGCGGCCAGTGCGGCGGCGATTTCGCTGGCCGGGATGGTCCCAAGCAGTGCCGCGGCTTCGAGTTGCCCGGAGCGCTCCGGCAGAACCGGGGGCACAGGCGGGTGGCTGCCGTTGGCAGCGCTGTCGGCGCCACCACCACAGGCCGTGAGCAGAACCGCCAGCGATGCGGCCAGAGCCAGGGCACACACACGGCGGGCGCGCGAGAAGTTCAACGAGGTCAACACAGCAGGCCCTTCAAAGTCAAGCGCCGGATGATAGGACCGGGCTGCCGGCACCGCGCCACGCGCCGGCAATGACCCGCCAGGACCATGCCGGCCCCGCCCCATGCCCCACACTGCAAAAAACATGATCAAAATAGGCCGTAGCGCTCGCCAGTCAATCCAAAGCAGCTATCAAATTTAATGCCACCACACCCCAAAACCAGCGCGCGCTCTAGGGCGCAGCAGGGCCGTGCCGTGCAGCCGACTAAACTCGCGGGTTCCCCCTTCTAACGACCCACTCCTGTTCATGACGTACTGCGTCGCCATCAAACTCAATGCCGGGCTGGTTTTCCTGTCCGATTCCCGCACCAACGCCGGCCTGGACCAGATCAGCTCGTTCCGCAAGATGATGGTCTATGAAAAAGCGGGCGACCGCTTCATGGTGCTGTTGTCGGCTGGCAACCTGTCCATCTCGCAGTCCGTGCGCGAGATCCTCCAGAACGAACAGATCAAGGACAGCGAGTCGGGCGAGGCCATCACGATCTGGAACGCCAAGAGCATGTTCGACGCCGCGCGTGTGCTGGGCGCTGCCGTGCGCCATGTGCACGAGCGCGACGGCGCCGCCCTCAAACGCTCGGGCGTGGACTTCAATGTGTCCATGGTCTTTGGCGGCCAGATCAAGGGCGAGGGCATGCGCCTGTTCCAGGTCTACTCGGCGGGCAACTTCATCGAGGCCACGTCAGAGACTCCGTATTTCCAGGTGGGCGAGTCCAAATACGGCAAGCCGGTGCTGGACCGCGTGCTCACCCCCGAGACGCCGCTGGATGAAGCCGCCAAGTGCGCGCTGGTGTCCATGGACAGCACCCTCAAGTCCAACCTCTCCGTGGGCCTGCCACTGGACCTGGTGGTCTACGAAGCCGACCGTTTTGCCACCGACAAGGTGGTGTGCATCGACGAGAACAACCCCTACTTCCGCATGCTGCACGACAGCTGGGGCCAGAAGCTGCGCCAGGTGTTCGACAGCATCGAAGACCCGGCCTGG
>JADMJR010000362.1 GCA_018780365.1 Acidovorax sp.
GGCAGCATGCTCATCTGGGCGCGGCTTTCGATCTGGAACACGCCCACGGTGTCGGCGGCACAGACCATGTCGTAGGTGGCGGGGTCTTCGTGCGGGATGTCCTTGAGGCCCCAGTGCTCACCGCGCAGCACGGCACGCAGTTGCAGGCAGCGGCGCAGCGCGCTGAGCATGCCCAGTGCCAGCACGTCCACCTTGAGCAGGCCCATGTCGTCGAGGTCGTCCTTGTCCCACTGGATGACGGAGCGGTTGTCCATGCTGGCGGGCTCGACCGGCACCAGCCGCGTGAGCTTGCCCTGGGTGAGCACGAAGCCGCCCACATGCTGGCTCAGGTGGCGCGGAAAGCCCTGGAGGTCGGCTGCCAGCTCCAGCCACAGCGTGGCGGTGTGCGGGTGCAGCGCGGCGCCGACGGCCTGCGCCAGCTCCTGCAGGCGGTCGGTGGCGAAGGTCTCGTCAAACCAGTGGTGGTCCTTGGCAAACGCATCGACCAGCGCAGGCGCCACGCCCAGGGCCTTGCCCACGTCACGCAGGGCGCTGCGCGTGCGGTAGCTGGTGACGACGGCGGCAATGGCGGCGCGGTCGCGGCCGTATTTGTCGTAGATGTACTGGATGACCTCCTCGCGCCGGTCGTGCTCGAAGTCCACGTCGATGTCGGGCGGCTCCTTGCGGTCCTTGCTGATGAAGCGCTCGAACAGCAGGTGGGTGTTCTCGGGCGGCACGGCCGTGATGCCCAGCATGTAGCAGACCACCGAGTTGGCTGCGGAGCCGCGCCCCTGGCACAGGATCTTCTGGCTGCGGGCGTAGCGCACGATGTCGTGCACGGTGAGGAAGTACATCTCGTACTGGCAGTGCGCGATCAGCTCCAGCTCCTTGCGGATCTGGTCCAGCACCCGCTGGGGGGCGCCCTGCGGGTACTCGCCTTCCACGCCGGTCTGCACCAGCCAGGCCAGCGCCTGGGCGGGGGTCATGCCCTCGGGCACGGTCTCCAGCGGGTACTGGTACTGGATCTCGTCCAGCCGAAAAGTGCAGCGCCCGGCCACCGTGAGCGTGGCCGCCAGCAGCTCGGGCGGGTAGATGCCCGCCAGCCGCACGCGCTGGCGCAGGTGGCGCTCGGCATTGGGCTGCAGCGCAAACCCGCACTCGGCCACGCTGCAACCCAGGCGCACGGCGGTAATCACGTCCTGCAGCGGCTTGCGCGAGCGGGCGTGCATGTGCACGTCGCCCGCCGCCACCAGCGGCAGGCCCAGCTGTGCGCCCACGCGCTGCAGCGTGGCCAGCCACAGGCCGTCGTCGGGGGCCAGGTGCAGTTCGACCGCCAGCCAGATATGGCCGTCAAAATCAGAGCCAAAACAGGCCTTTGCGCGCGACAGATAAGCGCTGATAGCTATTAAATTTATAGCATTAAAGCGTTTGCGACAAGGCGCCAGCAGAAGCTCGCACCCCTGCAGCAGGTGCCAGGGGCTGGCCGGGCCCACGTGGTACTGGCCCTTGGGCGCCGCACGGCGCGCGGCCGAGATGAACTCGCACAGGTTGCCCCAACCCTCGGCGTCCCGCGCCAGGGCCACCAGCCGCAGGTCGCCCCACAGGAACTCGCTGCCCACGATGAAGTGCAGGCCCGTGGGCTGGGCGGCCTTCCAGGCGCGCACCACGCCGGCCACCGAACATTCATCGGTCAGCGCCAGGGCCTGGTAGCCCAGTTTGGCAGCGCGCTCCACCAGCTCGTGCGGGTGCGATGCCCCGCGCTGAAAGCTGAAGTTGGACAGGCAGTGCAGCTCGGCATAGCCCGGCAGCATGGCGGCAGCGGACGTAGCGGACGCACCGGGTGCGGGTGCGTCAGGTGCGGCAGGAACCAGCGCAGGTGGTGGAGGCAGGAACCCCATAAAGATGTCTCCGGCCATCATCCAAAAACACCATGCAGAAACCAGCGGGGGGGCCGCGCCAGCGCCTGCGCACCGTCGGGCGGCGGCGCCAGCCGCTCGCGGAACACCCACACCAGGCCCGCCACCACGTTGTGCGCCACAAAATAGTCGCGCAAGGCCAGGCCGGTGCCGGGGTGTGCGGGGTCGTCTGCCCCGCCCTCGCCCGCAGACCACCAGCCCGCCTCGAAGCGGTGGGGCCCGGCCAGCAGGCGCAGCAGGCCGTGGTGGCAGGGGCGGTTGCCCTGCACGGCCAGCCGCTGAGGCGGATTCAGCAGCCAGGGGGGCAGCAGCAAGGCGTCCGGGCTGGCATCCAGCGCGGCCTCGGCCCCGCCTGCGCTGGCGGCCGCAGAACGCCGGGCGGGCGGGCGGCCCAGCACCTCGGCTGCGGGGCGCCACTGCTGCATGTGCTCGGGGCGGTGGTCGGCCCACAGCACGGGGGCCTGCACCTGCTCGGGCCCCAGGCGGGCCGACAGGCGCTCCAGCAGCTGGTGCAAGGCTTCGCCTGGGGGCGCAGGGCCGTCGGCACCACCACTGCCGCCACGGTCACCGGGCGGCAGCAGGCTGGCACTGCGGTGCGGCAGCGGGGCCGACTCCAGCAGGCGCAGCGTGATCTGGTTGGCCGGTGCGGCCAGGGTGGTGCGCGCCAGGTTTTCAGACAGCAGGCGCCGCAGGTGCGCCATGTCCTGCGTGGCCTGGGCGGTGCGCACCTGCAGGGCCTGCGTGGGGGCGATCACCACCCCGTCGATGCGCCGCAGGTCGTGGCGCCAGGCCAGCTCCAGCGCCAGTGCGCCCTGCTGGCGCGCCTGCAGCCAGCCCTGCAGGGCCGTGAGGCAGCGGTGGGCGCTCCACAGCAGGGCATCGGCCGAGGTGGCCAGCGCGGGCAATTCGGTGGCCAGCGCAAACTGCTCGGGCAGCTCCAGCCAGGCATGGGCTTCGGGGGCATCGCCCAGGGCCTGGTCCAGCACCCGCAACACCCCGGCCCCCAGGCGCCGGGCCAGCCCGGCACGCGGCAGCGCCCGCAAGGCGCCCCAGGTGCGGCAGCCCATGCGCTCCAGGCTGGCCACATGCGGGCGCAAGGCGGTCAGGGTGTGCAAAGGCAGGGTGTGCACCGCTGGCCCGTCTTGCCCTGGTCGTCCTTCTTGCCCTCGTGGTGGATGCCCGGCCAGCGCCATGCGCAGCCAGGCCTGCGCCACCAGGGCGGTGGGCCCGCTGCCCCAGCGAACCTGCATGCCGGGTGATTGCGGCGGTGGCGGCGGTGGTGGTGGTGGTGGTATCGGTTGTGGCGACGGCGCTCCCTCCGCCCCGGCTACCTTGGTGTCTGCCAGCCCCCCGGCGGCTTCGGCCCAGGCCTGCAGCACCAAGGCCAGCAAGGCATCACGCCCGCCCCAGAGGCGCTCGGTGGTCGAGACCTCCAGCAGCACGGTGTCGCCATCCACCAAGGCCACGCGCGGGGTAAAGCGCAGGGCCCACCAACCTGCGGTGGGCCCTGCCATCGTGCCAGCCGCAGCCGCCGCCCCGGTATGGGCCGGGCTGGCTGCGAGTTCATCCCGCCATGGCAGCGGCAATGCGATCCAGTGCATGCCCCCTCCCCTGCAGCGCCACCATCGCGGGCTCCGGGCGCATGGGCGCCGCCTGGCCCCCCGAGGCCGCTGCGTTGTAGCGCACCACCGTGGCGCGGGCCACCACCTGCGCGGCGTGGCGGCGCTCGGCCTGCGCCGCCAGGGCCTGCGCCAGCCGGGGGTGGCAGCCCGGCAGATCGAGCGCCTGCACCAGGGGCGGCCCCCGGCGCTTGAGGATCTGCACCTGCATACCGGGCGCGGCAGGCGCGGATGTATCGGCAGGCAGCCACCGCCCCTGCACCTGAAGCCGCAGCAAGGCTGGCGATGCCTGTGGCGCGGCGCTGACCGGGCGGAACACCCACAGCAGTTGCTGTTGCTGCGCCGCCGCCAGCTGCAATCTGCGCAAGGCTGCAGCGGGGGCCTGCGGCAGCCAGGCCATGACGGCCAGCACATCGCTGCACCGCAGCGCCTGTTCGGCCGCCCAGAATGCCGCACGGGCGCTGTCGGCCCGCACCACACACAGTCGCTCGGGTGGCAGCCCCTGCGCCTTCAGCGCCGGGCCAAAGGGCTCACCAGGGGGCGCCACCACCACCACGGCCCCTGCGCGGCGGGCCGTGGCCTGTGCCAGCGCGGGCAGCACCAGCTGCCACTCATGCAGGCCCGCCAGGGGCTGCAGCACCTCGCACAGCGCCCCCACCGGCCAGCCCCCGCCCGGCAGTTGGGCATCCAGCGGCGCATACCCCGTGGGCTGGGCCGCCTGCGGGCCCGCACCCAGGGCATCGGCATGCCAGACACCGGGCACGGCAGAAGGCAGATCGGGCGCAATCCGCAAGGACAGGCTGGGCGCAGGCATGGCGATGGGGGGGCTTCAAAGAACAGGAATACTGTAAATATAACCAGTATTTTGAAGCGTGACGAGCCATGAGAGGGAAGGCTCCAGGATCGAGGGGATACGGGCCAGCGGGCGCCTGCTGGCAAGGGCTGAGGGTCTGCAGGCCCCACACCATGGTCGGGCCAAGCCGGTCTACTGCGGGGCGACAGGGCAGCAATTCGCCCTCGCGCCGCAGGAGGCTACCAGCATCCCCTCTGCGCGCCTCAAAGGCGCCGCAGCGCCCAGTCGCACCAGTCGGCCACCGCAGCGTCCATGGGGGTGGCACGGTCCGACAGCTGGGGCCAGCGGCGGTGGCTGGCGTTCAGGATGCTTTGCAGCTGCCACAGCGCCTCGCGCCCCACCAGGGCCACCTCGGCCATGCCGATGGCATCGCCCTGCAATTGCGCCAGCAATTCGCCCTGGTGCTGGGGGTGGGAGCCCGCCTCAATCAAGGCCTTCTGCAGGGCCAACAAGCGGGAATCGGTGAATGCAAAGGCGCTGTCTGCCGGGGCCTTGGCAGCACCGGGGGGCAGGGCCGCCTTGAGCTGGTCCCAATAGGTAAAGGCCTCGGCCAGCAGGTCAATCTGGCGCGGGGCATCGTTGCCCAGCGGCATGAGGGCCGATTCGCGTGCCACCTCTTCCTGCAGCAGCGGCAACACATGCGCCACCAGCGCCGACGGAAACTTGCGGTGGTTGAGCCGCAGCACCAGCGACAGCCGTTGTGCGGGCATGTCCTCGTATTTTTCGTAGAACGCGGCCACCACCTCGGCCAGCAGCAGGATGCGGCCCATGGGCGTGATGTCGGCGCCGGCCAGGCCACGCGGGTAGCCGCTGCCGTCCATGCGCTCGTGGTGCTCCAGCACAGCCACCTCGGCAGCGCGCGCATAGGCCTTGGTGTCGCGGATCATCAGCATGGCCGTGATCGGATGCGCCACCAGGTGCTTGCGCTGCGCGCCCACCACCTTGTGGTCGGGGTCGCTCCAGGCCGGGTCCATGTGCAGCACACCCAGGTCATGCAACAAGGCCGCAGCAGCCAGGGTGCCACAGTCGCGCTCCGTGAGGCCACTTTTGATGCCCAGGAACACGGCCACGGTCATCATCTGCAGGCTGTGCTGAAACAGCTCGGGGCGCTGATCGCGCATCACCGTGAGCTTGCAGGCCATGGGCGCTGGCAAGGGCAAGGAGCGCAGCGGCGCCAGCAGGCGGGCCGCCGAGGGGCCCAGCGCCTCGGCCAGCATATTGGGCAGCACCTCCTGCTCAATGAGCGCCTGGCCCGCCGCCAGCAAGGCGGGCACGTCCACGGGATTTTCGATGGACAGGTGGCGGTCGATGGGCTCGCGCAGCTTGTGCTGCACCAGGCGGTCGTACAGGCGGCTGTCGATGCGAGCGCCTTTCTCCACCAGCTTGATGCCGTTGTCGGTGTAAATAGCGGCGTCCGCCACTACCGTTCGGCGGTCGGCCATGTCGGTCAGCGCGCGCAGGTAGTGGGGGCTGTCTGTGGTCTCAATGTCCGCTGGAACAAGGGTGTCTGTCATGCGAGGAGCAACAAATCGTTACCTCGGACTATATGACTTTCTCTTGCGGGGCACTGACACAAAATCTTCTTCGCCACCGCAGTCTCTTGAGCCACATCAAGCCTTGCCGGTGGACAACCGGGTGGGTGGGCCGGACCAAAAACAGCGCGCACACCGGCATGTTGCCCACCGCTCTGCCTGCATTTGCGAGGCATCACCAAAGGGCTTGCGGCGGCCCTCACCTTTTGCGACACCGTTCCAGATTCACACCAGGGTTTTCCTGGGGTTTTGGTGGCTTCAGGCATTTTTTGGCCTGCTTCTGACAGTCAGGCTTGGGTAAACCCTCAAAAGTTCCCCACTGATTGTTTCCAATACTGGAACAGTTAGTTCGCGACTCGGTGGTTTTTCTCTGAACATCATCGGCGTACAGTTCAACCCATCGATGAGCCGAACCCGCAAGGCGACTCACCGA
>JADMJR010000099.1 GCA_018780365.1 Acidovorax sp.
TCGATGGCTTCGGCGGTGGAGTTGGCGCCGCAGCCGGCCATGATGGGCACGCGCTTGGCAGATTGCTCCACAGCGACGCGGATGATCTCGCAGTGTTCTTCGACATTGACCGTGGGCGATTCGCCCGTGGTGCCCACCACGCCGATGCAGTCGGTGCCTTCGGCGATGTGCCAGTCGATCAGTTTGCGCAGGGCGGGGTAGTCCACGCTGCCGTCCTCGTGCATGGGGGTGACGAGGGCGACGATGCAGCCGGTAAGGGGCACGGAAGAAGAGGTCATGTCCGCAGTAGTAAACGGTAAAAGGGCATTCTAACTAGCCCACATGGGCAAAAGATGTCGTGAGGGTCCGCCGGGCTGCGGGAGTTCCCGCACGGCTGTGATGCGTTGCACGAAACGCGCGGGTTCTTGCAGGAACCCGTCCTCATAGGCCACCACCCGCAGGCCTGGGCAAGCGCCCAGCAGCTCGCCGGGTGCCAGCAGGAACTCCGGCCGTGCGGGGCGCCCCACGGTTTCGTTGCCCTGGGCAAAGGTTTCGTAGATCAGCACGCCACCCGGCGCAACGCTCTCCACCAGAGTGGGCAGCAGCGGCCGCCACAGGTAGTTGGTGACCACCACGGCACCAAACTGGCGCCCCGCCAGGGGCCAGGGTCCATCTTCAATATCTGCCAGCAGCAGTTCACCCAGCCCTTCGCAGGCGGCCACGGCGTCGGCGGATCGGTCCACGCCCACCACCGGGTGCCCCTGGCTGCGCAGCCAGCGCAGATGGCGCCCTGTGCCACAGGCCACATCCAGTGCCGTGCTGCCGGGGGCGATCAGGGGAGTCCAGCGGCGGACCCATTCAGAGGGGGCTTCAGTTCCATGCATAATGCTATTAAAAATATAGCTGTTGGCGCTTGTCCAACAGGCGCCAGAGGCCAAAAAAGCTTGAAACCGCCGGGGCGGCGGTCAGAAGCAGGCCCACATCTGGTCGGCCAGCATCACCATGAACTCGGGCACGGAGTACAGGCCAAACACCGCCAGGCACAGCAGCACGGCCACCGCCCCGCCCAGCCAGCGCAGGGCGCGTGGCCGGTGTGGGGTGGGCGGTGGGTCTTGCTGCATGGTGAGAGGGTCAGGCGGGCTGCGGTGCGCTGCGGGGGATGGGGCTTTCCTTGACGGGCAGGTTCACCAGCCCGGCAAACACGCCCAGGCCGATGGCGATGTACCAGACGATATCGTAGTTGCCCGTGGCGTCATACAGGTAGCCACCCAGCCACACACCCAGAAAGCTGCCGATCTGGTGGCTGAAGAACACAAAGCCACCCAGCATCGACAGGTGCTGCACGCCAAAGATCTGCGCAATGGTCGCGTTGGTGGGTGGAATGGTGGACAGCCACAACGTGCCCATCACCGCTGAGAACACATACACCGACAACGGTGACAGCGGCACCAGCAGGAACACGGTGATCACCGCCGCGCGGGCAAAGTAGATAAACGCCAGGATGTAGCGCTTGGGCAAACGCTGGCCCAGCGTGCCCGCCACGTAGGTGCCCAGCACGTTGAACAGGCCAATCAGCGCCAGCGCATAGCTGGCCACCTGGGGCGAGAGGCCATGGTCCTTGAGATAGCTGGGCATGTGCACGCCGATGAACACCACCTGGAAGCCACACACGAAGTAACCCGCCATCAACAGGTTGAAGCTGGGGTAGCGGAACGCCTCGCCCAGTGCCTGCACGATGGTCTGCTCGCGTTTCACGGGGGCCGAGCCCTTGAAGCCCGGCTCGCGCAGGCCAAAGGCCAGCGGCACAATGAGCAGCACCGCCATCGACAGCACCAGCAGCGCCTGCTGCCAGCCCAGGCCGGCGATCAGCCAACCCTCCACCGGCACCATCAGAAACTGCCCGAACGAGCCAGCGGCTGCCGCCACCCCCATGGCCCAGGACCTGCGCTCCGGTGCAATCTGGCGCCCCAGCACCCCATAGATCACGGCGTAGGTGGTGCCCGCCTGGGCGGCGCCTATCAAAACACCTGCGGTCAACGCAAACAGGGTGGTTGTGGGTGACAGCGCCATGCCCGCCAGGCCCAGGCCATACAGTACCGCGCCACCGATGAGCACGCGGAAAGCCCCAAACCGGTCTGCCGCCATGCCCGCAAAAATCCCGATCAGGCCCCAGGACAGGTTCTGGATGGCAATGGCCAGCGCAAACGACTGGCGCGTCCAGCCCATTTCCTGGGTGATGGGCAAGAGCCACAGCCCGAACCCGTGGCGGATGCCCATGGACAGGGTCACGATGGCCGCACCACAGGCCAGCACCTGGAACATGGACAGTTTGGGAGGATTCATATGCATGCGCAGGAATGTAGCGAGATTGGGCAAAACGCGCTGATACACCGGTGACCAATACAGTTGCAAGCAGGGTCAGGCTTGGTGAGGCCGGCGGGGAACTGGTTTTATATCCAGCTGTTGCTGAGCTGCCGCACTACAATCCGCCCCATGTCTGCCAAACCGTCCCCCGTGTCCGCCAGTGAATATTCCGAAGGCTCGATCCGCGTGCTCAAGGGCCTGGAGCCCGTCAAGCAACGCCCGGGCATGTACACCCGCACCGACAACCCGCTGCACATCATTCAGGAAGTGCTGGACAACGCCGCCGACGAGGCGCTGGCGGGCCACGGCAAAAAGATCCGCGTCACGCTGCATGCCGATGGCTCGGTGAGTGTCGAAGACGATGGTCGGGGTATTCCCTTCGGCATGCACCCCGAGGAAAACGCCCCGGTGATTGAACTGGTGTTCACCCGCCTGCACGCGGGCGGCAAGTTCGACAAGGGCAAGGGCGGCGCCTACAGCTTTTCAGGCGGCTTGCACGGCGTGGGCGTGAGTGTGACCAACGCCCTGGCGACGCGGCTGGAGGCGACGAGCTACCGCGAAGGCAAGGCGGCGCGCCTGGTGTTTTCGGCCGGGGATGTGATTGAACCTCTGGTGGCCCGGCCGCTGGAGGCGGGCGAGCGCAAGCAGGGCACCTCGGTCCGTGTATGGCCCGATGCCAAGTATTTCGAGTCGAGCGCGCTGCCCATGGGCGAGTTGACCCACCTGCTGCGCAGCAAGGCGGTGCTCATGCCTGGGGTCACGGTGCAGCTCGTCAACGAGAAAACCCGCGACACGCAAACCTGGCAGTACAAGGGCGGCCTGCGCGACTACCTGATGCAGACGCTCAACGGCGACCCGGTGATCCCGTTGTTTGAGGGCGAAGGTTTTGCCGACCGCAACAACGAGAGTTTTGCGGAGGGCGAGGGCGCATCGTGGTGTGTGGCCTTCACCGAAGACGGCCAGCCCGTGCGCGAGAGCTACGTCAATTTGATCCCCACCAGCGCGGGCGGCACCCATGAAAGCGGCCTGCGCGACGGCCTGTTCAACGCGGTCAAGAGTTTCATCGAACTGCACAGCCTGCTGCCCAAGGGCGTGAAGCTGCTGCCCGAGGACGTGTTTGCGCGCGCCAGCTATGTGCTCAGTGCCAAGGTGCTCGACCCGCAGTTCCAGGGCCAGATCAAGGAGCGCCTGAACTCGCGCGACGCGGTGCGCCTGGTCAGCGGCTTCGTGCGCCCGGCGCTCGAACTCTGGCTCAACCAGCATGTGGAATACGGCAAGAAGCTTGCCGAGCTGGCCATCAAGGCTGCCCAAACCCGCCAGAAGGCCGGGCAGAAGGTTGAAAAACGCAAGGGCTCGGGCGTGGCCGTGCTGCCCGGCAAGCTCACCGATTGCGAAAGCAAGGACATCGCCCACAATGAGGTCTTCCTGGTCGAGGGCGACTCGGCCGGTGGCAGCGCCAAGATGGGCCGCGACAAGGAAAGCCAGGCCATCCTGCCGCTGCGCGGCAAGGTGCTCAACACCTGGGAGGTGGAGCGCGACCGCCTGTTTGCCAACAACGAAATCCACGACATCTCGGTGGCCATCGGCGTGGACCCGCATGGCCCCAACGACACGCCGGATTTGAGCGGCCTGCGCTACGGCAAGGTTTGCATCCTGAGTGACGCCGACGTTGACGGCTCGCACATCCAGGTGCTGCTGCTCACGCTGTTCTTTCGCCACTTTCCCAAGCTCATTGAGACGGGCCATATCTATGTGGCGCGCCCGCCGCTGTTCCGCGTGGACGTGCCTGCGCGGGGCAAGAAACCCGCCGCCAAGATGTATGCGCTGGACGATGGCGAGCTCACCGCCATCCTCGACAAGTGCGCCAAGGACGGCGTGCCCAAAGAGAAGTGCCAGATCAGCCGCTTCAAAGGCCTGGGCGAGATGAACGCCGAGCAGCTGTGGGAAACCACGCTCAACCCCGACACCCGCCGCCTGCTGCCCGTGCAACTGGGCGACATGGACTTTGCCGCCACCGAAGGCCTCATCACCAAGCTCATGGGCAAGGGCGAAGCCGCCGCGCGCCGCGAGCTGATGGAGTTGCATGGCGATGCGGTGGAGATCGATATCTGATCGCATCGACAGTCCCCACCCGGTGCCTGTGATGAAAAGTTTGAACAAAAACAGTGCTTTGCGCGCATCTGTATTGGGTTTGTTGCTATGTTTTATGCAGCAATCGGCCCGTGCGGACCTGTGGGCGCATGTGGACGAGCGTGGCGTGACGCACTTTGCCGCCGAGCAGGTCGATGCGCGCTACCAGCTGTTTTTTCGGGGCAACGACTTCGACTCGACCCGCGACGCACCGGCCAACGCCCCGCCCATGCCCTACGCGCTGCCTGCGTCGGGCGCGCGGTTGCTGGCTTTTTTTGACATCGCGCCCGACTACAAGCGCGTCAAGCACCACCTGCGTGCTGCGTCCACCCAACACGGTGTGGACTACGAATTGCTGCAGGCCGTCATCGCGACCGAGTCCGGCTTTGACGCCACTGCCGTGTCGCCCAAGGGCGCCGTGGGCCTGATGCAGGTGATGCCCGCCACGGCCCACCGGTTTGGCGTGAGCACGGATGCAAAGCGCACGGTGGAGCAAAAGCTGGCCGACCCGGCCGTGAACGTGCCCACGGGCACCCGCTACCTGCGCCACCTGCTGGACCTGTTTCCCGGCCGCATGGACCTGGCTGTTGCCGCCTACAACGCTGGCGAAGGCGCCGTGCAGCGCGCGGGCAACCAGATTCCGGCCTTCAAGGAAACGCAGAACTATGTGCGCACGGTGCTCGGTCTGTATGCCCAGCTCAAGCCGCCAGCCCCGGTGCTGGCGCAACGCGCCGTGCCGGGCCGCGTGCGCATGGAGCTGTCGGGCGGCGCGCAGAACCGGGGCAACCTGCCGGCCACCCGCGTGGCGCACACACACAACGCCTCCCAGAATGTGAACCCAGAAACCGTACCCAACGAATGAGCGACCAACCCACTCTCGATTTCACCACCGCAGGCGATGACGGGGGCGACTCCCTGGGCCTGGCGGGCTATGCCCAGCGCGCCTACCTGGAATACGCGCTGTCGGTCGTCAAAGGCCGTGCATTACCCGATGTGTGCGATGGCCTCAAGCCCGTGCAGCGGCGCATCCTGTATTCGATGGACCGCATGGGCCTGGGCTACAGCGGCCCCACGCGCAGCGCGGCGGCCAAGCCGGTCAAGAGCGCCCGCGTGGTGGGCGACGTGCTGGGCCGCTTCCACCCGCACGGCGACCAGTCGGCCTACGACGCGCTGGTGCGCATGGCGCAGGACTTTGCCCAGCGCTACCCGCTGATCGACGGCCAGGGCAACTTCGGCAGCCGCGACGGCGACGGCGCAGCGGCCATGCGCTACACCGAGGCCCGTCTGTCACGCATCACCAGCCTGCTGCTCGACGAGATCGACGAAGGCACGGTCGATTTCATGCCCAACTACGACGGCAGCACCGAGGAGCCGCGCCAGCTGCCCGCCCGCTTGCCGTTCGCGTTGCTCAACGGCGCCAGCGGCATTGCCGTGGGCCTGGCCACCGAGATCCCCAGCCACAACCTGCGCGAGATCGCCGACGCCTGCGTTGCGCTCATCAAGACGCCGTCGCTCAGCCAGGAAGAACTGCTGGCCATCGTGCCCGGACCGGACTACCCCGGTGGCGGCCAGATCATCAGTGCTGCCTCCGACATTGCCGATGCCTACCGCACGGGCCGGGGCAGCCTCAAGGTGCGCGCGCGCTGGAAGATCGAAGACATGGCGCGTGGCCAGTGGCAGCTGGTGGTCAACGAGTTGCCACCCGGCGTGAGCACGCAAAAGGTGCTCGAAGAGATCGAGGAAATTACCAACCCCAAGGTGAAGGCGGGCAAGAAGGCCCTGAGCCAGGACCAGACGCAACTGAAGGCCAGCATGCTGGCCGTGCTGGACGTGGTGCGTGACGAGTCGAGCAAAGACGCGCCCGTGCGTTTGGTGTTCGAGCCCAAGACGGGCAAGACCCCGCAGCAGGAATTGATCACCGCGCTGCTGGCCCACACCAGCCTCGAATCCTCGGCCCCCATCAACCTCACGATGGTGGGGCTCGATGGCCGACCCACCCAAAAATCCCTGCGGCAGATGCTGGAGGAGTGGATTGCCTTCCGCCAGACCACCATCACCCGCCGCACGCAGCACCGTTTGAACAAGGTGCTGGAGCGCATCCACATCCTCGAAGGGCGGCAGATTGTCCTGCTCAACATCGATGAGGTGATTGCCATCATCCGCCAGGCCGACGAGCCCAAGGCGGCGCTGATTGCTCGGTTCAACCTCAGCGACCGGCAGGCCGAGGACATCCTTGAAATCCGCCTGCGCCAGCTCGCGCGGCTTGAAGCGATCAAGATCGAGCAGGAGCTGAAAGAACTGCGCGAAAGCCAGGGCAAGCTCGAAGACATCCTGAACAACCCTGGCTCGCTGCGCCGCACCATGGTCAAGGAGATCGAGCAGGATGCCAAGACCTTTGCCGACGCGCGCCGCACACTCATCCGGGCCGAGAAGAAGGCCGTGGCCGAAGTGAAGGTGGTGGACGAGCCCGTCACGGTGGTTGTTTCGGAAAAAGGCTGGGTGCGTGCCCGCACCGGCCACGGGCACGAGGCCGCCAGTTTTGCCTTCAAGGCGGGCGACGGGCTGTATGGCACGTTCGAGTGCCGCACGGTCGATACCCTGCTGGCCTTTGGCAGCAACGGCCGCGTGTATTCGGTGGCCGTGTCGCTGCTGCCCGGCGCGCGCGGTGATGGCCAGCCCGTGACCACGCTCATCGAGCTGGAAGCCGGCACGCAGGTTTTGCACTACTTTGCAGGGCCCGCCAACGCCACGCTGCTGCTGTCCAACTCGGGCGGCTACGGCTTCCTGGCGGCGGTCGAGAACATGGTGTCGCGCCAGAAGGGCGGCAAGGCCTTCCTCACGCTGGGCGAGGGCGAAACCGTGTGTGTGCCGTCGCACGCCACAGGCACCACGGGCAGCAAGCCGGTGCTGCCTGCCACGCATGTGGCCTGTGCTTCCACGGGCGGGCGCATCCTCACGTTCGAGATCACTGAGCTCAAGACCATGGCCAACGGCGGCAGGGGCCTGATGCTGATCGACCTCGAAGACAAAGACCAGCTCGCGGGCGCTGCGGCCTACACGCGCAGCATTCGCCTCGATGGCATCGGCCGGGGCGGCAAGGTGCGTGATGAGACGCTGGAAATCCGCAGCCTGAACAACGCCCGCGCCGCGCGTGGCCGCAAGGGCAAGGCGGCGGACCTGGGCTTCAAACCCAGCGCAGTGACACGGATGGAGTGAGCACTCCACCGGGTCCGGCACACAAGCCACCTTTGCGGGTGGCTTTTTTGTTGCTGCCGCATTCCACGGGTTGCTACGGATTGGACGAAACGTGGGAACGGGCGCACCATATGTGTAAGAAAATGTCCGCACGCGTGTGCTGGCATGTGCCGGAGCCCGTGGCCCCGCACCTGGTCGCCGCAGGCGGTAGGCCGTCGCCTACAACGACATAGAACGACAGGAGACCATGATGTTCCAACGTATTCGGATTGCCCAGAAGCTCTGGCTTGCCGTCATTTTCATTGTGGTCATGTTGGCTGGCGTGGTGGGCTTCTCGGCCTACCGGTCGGCCAAGGTGCAGGCCCAGGCAGATGCGGTATCCAGCGAGATGCAGAACCGCGTCGGGGCCGCCATCCGCTGGGCGGGGCTGACCGAGACCAATGCCGCCCGCACCCAGGCGCTCATCGTGAGCAGCGACCCCGCAGTCGAGGCCGAGTTCAAGGACGTGATCGCCGCCACCTCGGCGCAGATCACCGAGGTGCAGAAGTCGCTGGAAGGCATGGCCCTGTCCGATGCGGACAAGGCGCAGATGGCCAAGATCGCTGATGCCCGCAAGACCATGATCGACCTGCGGGGCCAGGCCCGCAAGCTCAAGACCGAGGGCAAGGCCGAAGAAGCCGTGGTCCTGGTCAAACAGACCTACAACCCGGCCGTGGCCGCCTACCTCAAGACCCTGCGCGACTTCGTGGAGCTGCAGCAGAACACCGCGCAGACGAAGCTGGCCGAGATGGCCGCGTCCCGCATGCTAACGGTGAAGATCGCGGCCGTTGCCGTGTCGGCCCTGCTGCTGGCCATCATTGCCGGGGCCTATTACCTGATTGGCAGTATCCAACGCCCGCTGGCGCAGGCCAACGACCTGGCCGCCAAGATCGCTGCGGGCGATTTGAGCGAACAGGGTGCCGTGACACGCGGCGACGAGTTCGGCGACCTGCTGCGCTCGCAGTATGCGATGAGCGATTCACTCGGGCGCATGGTGCACCAGGTGCGCCAGAGCACCGACAGCATCGCCATTGCCAGCGCCGAGATCGCCACCGGCAACCATGACCTGTCAGCGCGCACCGAGCAGACGTCGAGCAACCTGCAGGAGACGGCGGCGGCCATGGAGCAGTTCACCAGCACCATCGCACAAAGCGCGACCAGTGCCCGCCAGGCCAGCACCCTGGCCGCCAGCGCCACGGGGGTGGCCGAGCGTGGTGGTTCGGTGGTGACGCAGGTGGTGTCCACCATGGAAGACATCAACCACAGCAGCAAGAAGATCTCGGACATCATTGGCGTGATCGATGGCATTGCGTTTCAGACCAACATCCTCGCGCTCAACGCGGCGGTGGAGGCAGCGCGTGCGGGTGAGCAGGGCCGGGGTTTTGCCGTGGTGGCCAGCGAGGTGCGCAGCCTCGCCCAGCGCAGCGCCGAGGCGGCCAAGGAGATCAAGACGCTGATCAGCGCCTCGGTGGAGAAGGTGGAAACCGGCACCCGCCTGGTGGCCGACGCGGGCACGACCATGAACGACATCGTGCGCTCGGTGCAGAGCGTCACCGACATGATCGGCGAGATCACTTCGGCATCTTCCGAGCAGAGCGCGGGCATCTCGCAGGTCAATCAGGCCGTGGGCAACCTCGACCAGATGACGCAGCAGAACGCGGCCTTGGTGGAAGAAAGCGCCGCCGCCGCCCAGAGCCTGCGCGAGCAGGCCGAGCATCTGGCGCAGGTCGTCTCGGTGTTCAAGGTCAATGGGGCAGCCTATGGGGGTGTAGCGCCGCCGATGCGCGCGGCGCACACGCCCGCGCCCCAGGCGCCACGTGTGCCTTCAGCGCCTGCCAGGGCCGCTGTGGCGGGCAAGCTGGGCACCCAGCGCATCGCCCAGGCGACCCCTGCGGGCAGCAAACCCGCGCCTGCCAAGGCCAAGGCCCCGGCACCCGCACTGGCCCAGGGGGCAGATGAGGACTGGGAGTCGTTCTAAACCGCAGCGCGGCCGCGTCGAAACTGGCACGCCACAGGCCAGCGCTCCCGCGCAAGGGCCGCCAAGCTGCGGATGCGGCGCTTCGCTTGCGTGCGCTGGGAGCGTCCCCCTCCCGAATTGCGCAGCAAAGCGGGAGGGGGGCTGAGGGCCGCGGCTCCAAGCCTGCCTGCGCAGGCTTGGGAAGTGCCCGAAGAGCGGCCGCCTCTGGCGGACGCACCGAGGCGCGCAGCGACTCAGGGGGTCAGGCCAATTCTGCGATCAGTTCAATTTCCACACAGGCGCCCATGGGGACTTGTGCCACGCCAAAAGCGCTGCGGGCGTGCACGCCCTTGTCGCCAAACACCTGGCCCAGCAGCTCGCTGGCACCGTTGGTCACCAGGTGTTGCTCGGTGAAGTCGCCGGTCGAGTTCACCAGGCTCATCACCTTCACGATGCGCTGCACGCGGTTCAGGTCGCCACCGGTGGCCGCATGCAGCGTGCCCATGAGATCGATGGCCACGGCCCGTGCGGCGGCCTTACCTTCTTCGGTGCCGATGTCGCGGCCGAACTGGGCGGCCCAGGGTTTGCCGTCCTTGCGGGCGATGTGGCCGCTCAGGAACACCAGGTTGCCCGTATGCACATAGGGCACGTAGGCGGCTGCGGGCACCGACACGGGGGGCAGGGTGATGTTGAGTTCTTTCAGCTTGTCGTAAACGCTCATGGTGGTCCTCGGTTGGGAGTGCGGGGTGGGTGAATGAAGGGATGCCATGCCGATGGCTGGCACAGGCTTCCGGCAAGTGGGGGCGAGTGTTACACAGCAGCGTGCGCCGAAGCCACCCCACCCTCTGCCAGCACCGCATTAGCATCAGCACATGCCCGCCATAAGCGCCCCTAATGCCACCACCTTGCCCGCCCCCGAGGGCTTGTCAGGCGCTGCAGCGGCGCTGCCGCACGCAGCACCCTGGCGGGTGCCTGCCGTGTTGCTGGGGCTGGTGGCGGGGGCGGCGCTGCAGTTGCAGCAGCCCGCGTTGTGGGGCGATGTGGCGTATGTCGCCTTGTTGTGCATGGCGATGGCCGTGGGCTGGTGTGCGGCTGCGGTTGCACGACCACGCGGGGCATCGCGGTGGGCTCGGTGGAGGGGTTGGGGCCCCACTGCATTGGCGCTGGGCGCTGGCGCGCTGGCCATGTTTGCGGTCAGTGGCCTGCGGGCCACGGCGTACCTGGAGCAGCGCCTGAACCCCGCGCTGGAGGGGCAGGACATCCGTGTGACCGGGGTGGTGTCGGCCATGCCGCAGTCCAACGAAGCGGGCACCCGGCTGCGCCTGGCGGTGCAGGCTGCGCGCCTGAAAGGTGCGCCGGTTGATTTGCCACCCCAGATCGAGGTGGCCTGGTACGGCGGGGTGTTTCGCGATGTGGGCGAGGCGCTGGACCTGCAACGCCTGCCGCCCCCCGTGCGGGCGGGCGAGCGCTGGGATCTGACGGTGCGCCTGAAAGCGCCACATGGCCTGCGCAACCCCCACGGGTTTGATTTCGAGCTGTGGGCGTGGGAGCAGGGCGTGCAAGCCACCGGTTATGTGCGGGCGGGCCCCAAGGACGAACCGCCGGTGCGCCTGGCCACCACCTGGCAGCACCCCGTGGAGCAGTGGCGCCAGGCGGTGCGTGATGCCATCCTGGACCGGCTTGGGCGCGGCGCCGATGATGCCGGCGACCCCGGGCGTGCGCGCATTGCGGGGGTGGTGGCGGCACTGGTCACGGGCGACCAGCGCGCCATTGACCGTGCGGACTGGGACGTGTTCCGCGCTACGGGCGTAGCCCACCTCATGAGCATTTCTGGGTTGCACATCACGCTGTTCGCCTGGCTGGCGGCCTGGGTGGTGCGCAGCCTGTGGCGGCGCTCGGCCCGCCTGTGTCTGGCGGTGCCCGCGCCCTCGGCTGCATTGGTGGCCGGGGTGGTGCTGGCGGCGGGCTATGCGCTCTTCAGCGGCTGGGGCGTGCCGGCGCAGCGCACGGTGACCATGCTGGGCATTGTGGCCTTGCTGCAATGGAGCGGACGGCGGTGGCCCTGGCCCCAGGTGTGGCTGCTGGCCTGCGCGGCCGTGGTGCTGGTGGACCCCTGGGCGCTGGCGCAGGCGGGTTTTTGGCTGAGTTTTGTGGCCGTGGGGGTGTTGTTTGCTACGAATCCAATAGCTGACAGCGCTTATGGGTCGGGCGCAAGAGGCCATTTTTATGCCTTGTTTCGCGAGCAGTGGGTGGTCACCCTGGCGCTCACGCCCCTGGGCCTGCTGCTGTTTGGCCAGGTGTCGCTGGTGGGTTTCGCGGCGAATCTGGTGGCGATCCCCTGGGTCACGCTGGTGGTGACGCCGCTGGCGCTGGGAGGTGTCTTGTGGGGCCCGCTCTGGAGCCTGGCAGCGATCAGCCTGCAGCCGCTGGCGGCATTGCTGCAATGGCTGGCGCAGTGGCCCTGGGCGGTGGTGTTTCTGCCCGCAGCACCCCTCTGGGCCGGGGTGGCTGCTGTGGCCGGTGGTGCGCTGCTGGCCATGCGGCTGCCGTGGCGTGTGCGGCTGCTGGCGCTGCCTTTGCTGGTGCCGGTGTTCTGGTGGCAGCCTGCGCGGCCCGTGGTGGGGCAGTTCGAGCTGTTGGCGGCTGACATTGGGCAGGGCAATGCGGTGCTGGTGCGCACGGCCACGCACACGCTGCTGTACGACGCGGGGCCGCGTTTCAGCCGCGAGAGCGATGCGGGCCACCGCGTGCTGGTGCCGCTGCTGCGCGTTCTGGGTGAGCGGGTGGACGTGCTCATGCTCAGCCACCGCGACGCTGACCACACCGGTGGCGCGGCGGCCGTGCTGGCCCAGCAGCCCCAGGCCACGCTCACTGGCTCCATCGAGGCAGACCATGCCTTGCAAACCCTGCGGCCCGTCAAACCTTGTCTGGCTGGCCAGAGCTGGGAATGGGATGGTGTGGCTTTTGAGGTGCTGCACCCTCTGGAGGGGGACGACACGCCAGCGCCGCGTACACCGCGCCCCAATGCCCTGAGCTGTGTGCTGCGGGTGGCAGCGGCAGGCCCGTCTGCGCCAACAGCCTTGTTGGTGGGAGACATCGAAGCCCCGCAAGAACAGGCCCTGGTGGCGCGTGGTGCCGTGTTGCAGGCGGATCTGCTGCTGGTGCCTCACCACGGCAGCAAGACATCTTCGACACCCGCCCTGTTGGAGGCTGTCCAGCCTCGCACCGCTTTGGTGCAGGCGGGGTATCGCAACCGTTTCGGGCATCCGGCTCCCGAGGTGCTGCAGCGTTACCGTGCGCGCGGCATCCAGGTGGTGGAGTCTTCGCGCTGCGGTGCCGCCCTCTGGTCTTCATCCCGGCCCGAGGTGGTGGGTTGTGAGCGCGACACGGGCCGACGGTACTGGCAGCACAGCATGGTGCCACGGGGCGATTGAATCCGGGGAGATGGCGCAGTGGCCTCAGGGGCTGTTGCGCCAGGGTGGGCGCGCAACTTGCTATCCTGTTCACAGGAGGCCCGTTCATGCAGAAATTTGACGAGATGTACGCCATGCTGCCTTTCGATGGCAGCGATGTGCGGGAACACTACAAGCGCTATGCGCATTGGTTGAGCAAACAGCCCCCTGACGTGATGCAAGCCCGCCGAGCTGAAGCCGAGATGATCTTCCGGCGCGTGGGCATCACCTTTGCCGTCTATGGCGCCAAGGACGAGGGCGGCGCGGGCAACGAGCGGTTGATTCCGTTTGACCTGATCCCGCGCATCATTCCTGCCCACGAGTGGAGCAGCATGCAGCAGGGCCTGGTGCAGCGGGTCACGGCGCTCAACCGGTTCATCCACGACGTCTACCACGGCCAGGACATCATCCGCGCCGGCATCGTGCCCGCCGATCTCATCCTCAACAACGCGCAATACCGCCCCGAGATGGCTGGAGTGCATGTGCCGCAAAACATCTATGCGCACATTGCCGGCATCGATATCGTGCGCGCCCCCAATGCGCAGGGCGAGGGCGAGTACTACGTGCTGGAAGACAACCTGCGCGTGCCCAGCGGCGTGAGCTACATGCTCGAAAACCGCAAGATGATGATGCGGCTCTTCCCCGAGCTGTTCAGCCTGCACAAGGTGGCACCGGTGGCGCATTACCCCGACATGCTGCTCGAAACCCTGCGCGCCAGCGCCCCCGCCACGGCCGACGAGCCCACGGTGGTGGTGCTCACGCCGGGCATGCACAACAGCGCGTACTTCGAACATGCCTTCCTTGCCCAGCAGATGGGCGTGGAGCTGGTGGAGGGCCAGGACCTGGTGGTCAAGGACAAGTTCGTCTACATGCGCACCACGCGGGGCCTGCAGCGGGTGGATGTGATCTACCGCCGCGTGGACGACGATTTCCTCGACCCGCAGGTCTTCCGCCGCAACTCCACCCTGGGCTGTGCGGGCCTGATGGAGGCCTACCGCGCGGGCAATGTGGGCATCTGCAACGCCGTAGGCACGGGCGTGGCCGACGACAAATCGGTCTACCCCTATGTGCCCGAGATGATCCGCTTCTACCTGGGTGAAGAACCCATCCTCAAGAACGTGCCCACCTGGATGTGCCGCAAGCAGGACGATCTGCAGCATGTGCTGGCCAACCTGAAGGACCTGGTGGTCAAGGAAGTGCACGGCGCGGGTGGCTACGGCATGCTCATCGGCCCGGCCGCCACGCAGGCCGAGATCGAGGACTTCCGCCGCGCGCTGATCGCCAACCCGGCGGGCTACATCGCGCAGCCCACGCTCAGCCTGTCGAGCTGCCCCACCTACGTGGACGCTGGCATCGCCCCGCGCCACATCGACCTGCGCCCCTTCGTGCTCAGCGGCCGCGAGGTGCAGATGGCGGCCGGCGGCCTTACGCGCGTGGCGCTGCAGGAAGGGTCGCTGGTGGTCAATTCCTCCCAGGGCGGCGGCACCAAGGACACCTGGGTGTTGGGCGAGGGGGCTTCCCCAGCCCATCCCAAGGCCATGCAGTCGCAATCCCAGACCCAGTCTCAGACCCGGGCCCCGTCGCAAAGTCAATCGCAAGGGAGCTTTTGAGCATGCTGAGCCGCACCGCCGACCATTTGTTCTGGATGTCCCGCTACACCGAGCGGGCAGAGAACACCGCCAGAATGCTGAATGTCAGCTACGAGACTTCCCTGCTGCCGCAGGCTGCCGACGTGGCGCAAAAAGGCTGGGAAGGGCTGCTGTCCATCAGCGAGCTGATCCCCGCCTACACCGCCAAACACGGCGAAGTGACGCCTGCCAATGTGCTGGAGTTCATGGTGCGCGACGGCAACAATCCGTCGTCCATCCTGTCGTGCCTGCGCGCTGCGCGCGAGAACGCGCGTGCCGTGCGCGGCGCGCTGACCACCGAGGTCTGGGAGACACAGAACCAGACCTGGCTGGAGCTGCACCGGCAGCTCGAAGGCGGCGCCTTTGAGCGCGACCCGGGGCAGTTTTTTGAATGGGTGAAATACCGTTCACACCTGTCGCGCGGCGTGGTGCTGGGCACCATGCTGCAGGACGAGGCCTTTCACTTTTTGCGCATGGGCACGTTCCTGGAGCGGGCCGACAACACCGCGCGCTTGCTGGACGTGAAGTTCCACGCGGTCGAGAACGACTTTTTTGGCCGCGCCAGCGAGCGCAACCAGGAGAGCGACTTCTACCACTGGAGTGCCATTCTGCGCAGCGTCTCGGCATTTGAGGTGTACCGCAAGGTCTACCGCGACGTGATCACCCCGGGCCGCGTGGCCGACCTGCTGATCCTGCGCCGCGACATGCCGCGTTCGCTGCATGCTTGCTTGCGCGAGGTGGTGGACAACCTGGCGGTGCTGGCCAACGGGCAGTCCGCCGAAACGAACCGCAGGGCCGGGCGTTTGCTGGCCGACCTGCAGTACGGCCGCATTGACGAGATCCTGGCGACGGGGCTGCATGCGTTCCTCACGCAGTTCCTCGACCGCGTCAATGACCTGGGTGGCGGTATCAGCCGCGATTTTCTGGTGACGGCGGGCGACTGAGCCGATGTATGTGAGGTAACCGTGGCAGCACGCGGGGAACTGGCTACTCCTGAGCGTTGCGCTTTTGGTCTCGCAGCATGAAAAGGTAAAGGCTCTCCACCTTCTCGCGCGCCCACGGTGTCTTGCGCAGGAACTTGAGGCTGGAGCCTACGCTGGGGTCGCTTTGAAAGCAGCGAATCGGGATTTGCCTGCCCAGTTCATCCCAGCCAAAGTAGTCGGCCAGCGCCACCACAATGGCCTCGAGTGTCACGCCATGCAAAGGGTTGCGTGGCTGCTTGGTGGGGCCCACAGGCGGGGTGGCCGGTGCGGGGGATTCTGTGCCAGCCGTCTCGGGTGTGGATGCTGGTGCGGAGGTAGGCTCGGTGGCGTTCATGGGCGCAAGCATAAAGCCGCCGGGCGCCGGATTCTTTCAGCCCCGATCTGGACGGGTTCTCAGACCACCCTCTGCAGGTGGGTTTCGCGCTGGAACAACTCGGCCGCCCAGTCCACAAAGGCGCGCACTTTTGCGCTCAGGTGCCGGTTGGGCGGGTACACCACATACACAGGCAGCAGGGGCTGAGTCCATTCGGGCAGCAACTGCACCAGGGTGCCACCTTTCAGGTGGTGCTCTGCCTGAAAACTTGTGACCTGCCCAATGCCCAACCCCGCCACCAGCGAGGTGACGTAGGCGTTGGCCTCGTTCACGCTCAGCTGGTAGGGGCCCGAGATGTCGATGGACTCGGTACCCTGGCGGAACTCCAGCGGATAGTGCCGGCCGGAGTGGGGCGAGAAATACAGCAGGCTGGTGTGTTTGTCCTCGATCTCCAGCGGGTGCGCGGGCGTGCCCTTGCGCGCCAGGTAGTCGGGCGATGCCACGGTGATGAACTCCAGGTTGCCAATGCGCCGCGCCACCAGCGACTGGTCACTGAGTTCGCCGCCCCGGATTACGCAATCCACGTTGTCGCTGATCAGGTCCACGATGCGGTCGCTGACCCCCAGGTCCACCTGGATGTCCGGGTAGCGGGCGTGAAACTCCGCCAGGTGCGGAATGATGAGCAACTGCGCCACCGAGGTGCCCACGTCGACACGCAGGCGCCCGCGCGGGTTGGCGCGCGCGTTGGTCATGCTGGCCTCGATGTCGTCCAGGTCGGTCAGCAGGCGCACCGTGCGGTCGTAGTAAGCGGCGCCATCGGGCGTCACCGTCACGCGGCGCGTGGTGCGGTTGAGCAGTTTCACGCGCAGCCGCTCCTCCAGCGCCTGCACATGCTTGGTGACCGTGGCCTTGGGCAGCGAGAGCGAATCCGCTGCCCGGGTGAACGTGCCGGCCTCCACCACCCGCACGAATATGCGCATGGCCTGTATCTGGTCCATGGCTTCTCCTTGAATCTGAAACTGCAGCACCCACCAGTGGGTGCTGCGGAATTCTCACACGCAAGCGGGTGTTTGATTGTTGAGCTTTTGGAAACAGTGCAGTGGTGTTTGGCCTGTTTATCCCGCAAGCCGTAGCCGCTACATTTCTCCCATCCTCCATTCACTGGGTACATGCCATGCAGCCCGACAGACCGTCCTCGCCATCTTCCACATCGCAGCCCGACGCCGCACCTTCCAAGGTGTCCAAGGCGTCGTCCGTGTGCACCGACTCCACCATTGAGGTGGCCAAGGGGCAGGACGTGGCCGTGCGCATGTATGGCCGCAAGAAGACGGGTAAGGTGTCGCCGGTCGTGGTGCATTTTCACGGCGGCGCATTCACCTCGGGCGACCTGGACAATGGCTGCACCGTAGCGTCGTTGCTGGAAGGCGCAGGGGCGGTGGTGGTGTCGGTGGCCTATCCGCTCACACCGTTTCCACAGCCCGTGGACACGGGGTATGACGTGCTCAAGTGGGTGCACCGCAACCGCACCAAGCTCGGAGGGCAGGGGGCTTTGGTCTATCTGGCAGGTGAAGAGGCGGGGGGCAATCTGGCGGCGGCGGTGAGCCTGATGGCGCGCGACCAGTCGCACCCGCCACTGGCCGGGCAGATTCTGCTGTCCCCCATGCTGGACCCCTGTGTGGGCACTGCCTCGCTGCGCGAAGCCACGGGCGATGCCACCGGCTGCAAGTGGACCGAAGGCTGGCGCAATTTTCTGCGCTGCCCGCGCGATGCCGAGCACCCCTATGCCGTGCCTGCCGGTGCACAGCGCCTGGCAGGGCTGCCACCCACGCTGATCCTGGTGGGCGACACCGACCCCATGCATGACGAGGCGCTGGCCTATGCGGCCCGGCTGGAGGCCGCCGGCCTGCCGGTCACCCGCCACGTGTTTTCCAAGAACCCGCAGTGGCCCGATGCCCTGCTGCAGACCGGGGAACACGAATGCCCTTGTGCTGCGGGCGCGCAAGAGCAGTTCCGCCAGTTCTTTGAAGCCACCCGATGTCCGGTGCCTTCCTGAGACACATAGGGGCTGCCGCAAGCCATTGACCTCAACGGACGTTGAGGTTTGAGACCGCCGCCTCCCAGCCAACCCCTGGTTTTCAACGCTGATTTTTCCGGCTTGCCGTGCCGGAGGGGAAAGCTTTGCCCGCGTTTTCTGCAAGCCGTGCCCGTGAGGGGCAGGACGGCAGGCAGGAGTCATTGATGTCAACGATATGGAGGAAATAACAGCATGAACCACACCTTGCGCTTCTCTGGGGCTTGCCGCTCTGGCTGTCACAACCCACAGCACTACTGCGTCTGATTTTCCGGAACTGGCGCGCACACACTGGCGGCATGTGGTCAGGGGCTTGACTCTTTCACTGTGTCAATGCCGAGACTGCCCCACCGCCCGCTGCCGTGGCGTCTGTCACCCCGTTGCTGGGAGGCGTCTGGCAGCAAAAACACCTTCATCGGCCTGCCCGCCAAGGCGGCCTCTACGTTTGATTGAAATGACCATGAACTCCAACCCGCTTTTCAAGAATCGCCCCCTGGGCCTGGCCACCATCGCCACCGCTGTGACGGCCGCAGTGGCCGCTTTGATCCTCGTTTTTCAATCGCCTGCGGCCCAGGCCAACGGCGAAGGTGCCACACCGCCCGCCATGCCCGTATCGGTGGCTGCGGTGGTGCAAAAAGACATCGCGCTGTGGGATGAGTTCTCCGGCCGCCTCGAAGCCGTGCAGCGTGTGGACGTGCGACCGCGCGTCTCGGGCGCCGTGCAGGCCGTGCACTTCCGCGAAGGCTCGCTGGTCAAGCAGGGTGAGCTGCTGGTCACCGTGGACCCGGCGCCCTACGCCGCCGAAGTGGACCGCGCCGAAGCCCAGGTGGTCGCCGCGCAGGCCCGTCTGTCGTACACCCGCAGCGAACTGGAGCGCGCCACGCGCCTGCTGGAAGAAAAAGCCATTGCCCAGCGCGAGCACGACGAACGCCTGAACGCACAGCGCGAGGCCGACGCCAACCTGCGCGCTGCCCAGGCTGCGCTGCAGACCGCCAAGCTGAACCTCGGCTACACCCAGGTGCGCGCCCCGGTGGCGGGCCGTGTGGGCCGCATCGAAGTCACCGTGGGCAACCTGGTGGCGGCCGGTGCGGGTGCCCCCGTGCTGACCACGCTGGTGTCCGTGAGCCCTATCTACGCGAGCTTCGACACCGATGAGCAGATCGTGGTGAAGGCCCTGGCGGACCTGCAAAGCGGCCAGCGCGGCAATAGCGCCCGCCAGCTCATCGAGCGCATCCCCGTGCAGATGGGCACGGGCACCACGGGCGGCACGCCGCACGCCGGTCGCCTGCAGCTCATCGACAACCAGGTCGATGCCAAGAGCGGCACCGTGCGTGTGCGAGCCGTGTTCGACAACGAAGACGGCTCGCTCATCCCCGGCCAGTTCGCCCGCATCCGCATGGGCCAGGCCCGCAACACGCAAGCGCTGCTGATCAACGAGCGTGCCGTGGGCACCGACCAGAACAAGAAGTTCGTGATGGTGGTGGGCGAAGGCAACAAGGCCGAGTACCGCGAAGTCACCCTGGGCGCGCCGATTGACGGCCTGCGCGTGGTCACGTCGGGCCTGAAGGCTGGCGAGAACATCGTCGTCAACGGCCTGCAGCGCGTGCGCCCCGGTGCCGTGGTGGCGCCCCAGTCGGTTCCCATGACCGCCAAGGCCGAGATTGCGGGTGATCGCAAGGAAGCCAAGAACGCAGCCAAGTCGCCAGCGGCCTGAGCGCCACGGACCCAAGGAATTTGCATCCATGAATCTATCCCGCTTTTTCATCGACCGCCCCATCTTTGCCGGGGTGCTGTCGGTGCTCATCTTCCTCGGGGGGCTGATCGCATTGCGCGGTCTGCCGATCTCCGAATACCCTGAAGTCGCGCCGCCCTCCGTGGTGGTGCGCGCACAGTACCCGGGCGCCAACCCCAAGGTGATCGCCGAGACCGTGGCCACGCCGCTGGAGGAATCCATCAACGGCGTGGAAGGCATGCTCTACATGGGCAGCCAGGCCACCACCGACGGCGTGATGACGCTGACGGTGACCTTTGCCCTGGGCACCGACCCCGACAAGGCCCAGCAGCTGGTGCAAAACCGCGTCTCGCAGGCCGAGCCGCGCCTGCCCGAGGAAGTGCGCCGCCTGGGCGTCACCACCGTCAAGAGCGCGCCGGACCTGACCATGGTGGTCCACCTGGTCTCGCCCAACAACCGCTACGACATCGACTACCTGCGCAACTACGCGGTGCTCAATGTGAAGGACCGCCTCGCCCGCATCGGCGGCGTGGGCCAGGTGCAGATCTTCGGCGGCGGCGACTACTCCATGCGTGTGTGGCTCGACCCGCAGAAGGTCGCGCAGCGCGGCCTGTCGGCCAGCGACGTGGTGACCGCCATCCGTGGCCAGAACGTGCAGGCCGCCGCCGGCGTGGTGGGCGCATCGCCCGGTCTGCCCGGCGTGGACCTGCAACTGTCCATCAACGCCCAGGGCCGTCTGCAGACCGAAGAAGAGTTCGGCGACATCATCGTCAAGACCGGTGCCGACGGCGCGGTGACGCGCCTGCGCGACATCGCCCGCCTGGAGCTGGGCGCGGCCGACTACTCGCTGCGCTCGCTGCTCAACAACGACCCGGCCGTGGGCATGGGCGTGTTCCAGGCGCCGGGCTCCAACGCGCTCGACATCTCGTCGAACGTGCGCGCCACCATGGACGAGATCCAGAAGAACATGCCCGAAGGTGTGGAGTACCGCATTGCGTACGACCCCACGCAGTTTGTGCGTGCCTCGATCAAGTCCGTGATCCACACGCTGCTCGAAGCCATCGCCCTCGTGGTGCTGGTGGTGATCCTGTTCCTGCAGACTTGGCGCGCCTCCATCATCCCGCTGCTGGCCGTGCCGGTGTCGGTGGTGGGCACGTTCGCGGTGCTGCACCTGCTGGGTTTTTCGATCAACGCCCTGAGCCTGTTCGGCCTGGTGCTGGCCATCGGTATCGTGGTGGATGACGCCATCGTGGTGGTGGAGAATGTGGAACGCAACATCGAGGCGGGCCTGACCCCGCGCGAAGCCACCTACCGCGCCATGCGTGAAGTCTCCGGCCCCATCATCGCGATTGCGCTGGTGCTGGTGGCCGTGTTTGTGCCGCTGGCCTTCATCAGCGGGCTCACCGGCCAGTTCTACAAGCAGTTCGCGGTCACGATTGCGATCTCCACGGTGATCTCGGCGATCAATTCGCTGACCCTGTCGCCTGCGCTCAGCGCACTGCTGCTCAAGGGCCACAACGAGCCCAAGGATGCGCTCACGCGCGGCATGGACAAGGTGTTCGGTGGCCTGTTCCGCGGCTTCAACCGCCTGTTCCACCGCGGCTCCGAGGCCTACAGCGGTGGCGTCAAGCGCGTCATCGGCCGCAAGGCGCTGATGTTCGTGATCTACCTCGCGCTGGTGGGTGCCACGGTGGGCCTGTTCAAGATCGTGCCCGACGGCTTCGTGCCCGCGCAGGACAAGCAGTACCTCATCGGCTTTGCCCAACTGCCCGACGGCGCCACGCTGGACCGCACCGAGAACGTGATCCGCCGCATGGGCGAGATCATGAAGGAGAACCCGAACGTCGAAGACGCGATTGCCTTCCCCGGCCTGTCGATTAACGGCTTCACCAACAGCTCCAACTCCGGCATCGTGTTCGCCACGCTCAAGCCCTTTGCCGAGCGCACCCGCGCGGACCAGAGCGGCGGCGCCGTGGCAGGGCAGCTGAACCAGTCGTTCGGCAGCATCCAGGATGCGTTCATCGCCATGTTCCCGCCGCCACCCGTGGCGGGCCTGGGTACCACTGGCGGCTTCAAGCTGCAGATCGAAGACCGCGCGTCGCTGGGCTTTCAGGCCATGGACGGCGCCGTGAAGGCCTTCATGGCCAAGGCCTACCAGACGCCCGAGCTGACCGGCATCTTCAGTAGCTGGCAGGTCAACGTGCCACAGCTGTACGCCAACATCGACCGCACCAAGGCGCGCCAGCTCGGTGTGCCGGTGACGGACATCTTTGACACGCTGCAGATCTACCTGGGCAGCCTGTACGCCAACGACTTCAACCAGTTCGGCCGCACCTACAGCGTACGCGTGCAGGCCGATGCGGCCTACCGCGCGCGGGCTGAAGATGTGGGCCTGCTCAAGGTGCGTTCCAGCACCGGCGAGATGGTGCCGCTGTCGGCGCTGATGAAGATGGAGCCGAGCTTCGGCCCCGAGCGTGCCATGCGCTACAACGGCTATCTGGCCGCGGACATCAATGGCGGCCCCGCGCCCGGCTACTCGTCGGGCCAGGCCCAGGCCGCCATCGAGCGCATCGCCGCAGAGACGCTGCCCCAGGGCATCACCTTCGAGTGGACCGAGCTGACGTACCAGGAAATCCTGGCCGGCAACTCCGCCGTGCTGGTGTTCCCGCTGGCCATCCTGCTGGTGTTCCTGGTGCTGGCCGCGCAGTATGAGAGCCTGACGCTGCCG
The DNA here is from genome assembly GCA_018780365.1 of Acidovorax sp. Classification (GTDB taxonomy): domain Bacteria; phylum Pseudomonadota; class Gammaproteobacteria; order Burkholderiales; family Burkholderiaceae_C; genus Acidovorax. The sequence goes on from JADMJR010000099.1 coordinate 22,572, forward strand.
ATTGCCATCATCCTGATCGTGCCCATGGGCATCCTGGCGGCCATGACCGGCGTGTGGCTGAGCAACGGCGACAACAACGTGTTCACGCAGATCGGGCTCATCGTGCTGGTGGGGCTATCGGCCAAGAACGCGATCCTGATCGTGGAGTTTGCGCGCGAGCTGGAGTTTGCCGGGCGCACCCCCGTGCAGGCTGCCATCGAGGCCAGCCGCCTGCGGCTGCGCCCCATCCTGATGACCTCGCTGGCCTTCGTCATGGGTGTGCTGCCCCTGGTGCTCTCCACTGGTGCCGGCGCCGAGATGCGCAGCGCTATGGGTGTGGCGGTGTTCTCCGGAATGATCGGGGTGACGGCTTTTGGCCTGTTCCTCACGCCCGTGTTCTACGTGCTGCTGCGCAAGCTGGCAGGTAACCGCCCGCTGGTGGAACACGGCACACATGTGGCGCCCATCTCGCACGCCCCCGGCAGCGGTGGCACCGCCCACCCTGTGCTGGCCGCGCCGCGTAAGGAGCACGAATGATGCCCCTCACCACGGTGACGACAACGACCTTTGTGGCCTTAGACGCTCGCTCCACGATGTCCACGCCGCTGAATGCGGCAGGTGCATCGGCCGGGGCAGGAGACCAACCATGACCGATTTGCTATTGAAGAAAAACTCCTCCGACGGTGCCCTCGCAGCGCGCAAGCGCAGCCTGCTGGCGCCCCTGGCCGCCGCCCTGGTGCTGGCTGGTTGCATGACGCAGCCCGTGGCCCCCGCGCCGCATGCGGGTGTGCCCGTGCCCACCAGCTTCACCGCAGGCGGCGACGCACTGCCCACGGCGCCCTGGACAGTCGCTGCCCCCGCCGAAGCGCAGCCGCGCGGCGAGTGGTGGCTCGGTTTTCAAGACCCGGTGCTGGCCGATTTGATCCAGCGCTCGGGCAACGCCAACACCAGCATCCAGCAGGCTGCAGCGCGATTGGCCGAAGCGCGCACGCTGCTGCGCTCGGCAGACGCCGCGCGCTCCGTCCAGGTCGGTGCCTCGGCAGGTGTTTCTCGCCAGGGGGGGGCCAACACCACCGGCAGCGCGGCACCCGCCACGCTGGGCACGGCGGGGCTCAATGCCTCGTACGAGCTGGACCTGTTTGGCCGCCTCTCGCAAACCAGCGACGCCGCACGTTTGGACGCCGAAACGCGCGAGGCCCTGCTACAAAGCACGCGCTTGATGGTGCAGGCCGACGTGGCGCAAACCTATCTGCAGCTGCGCGCCGTGCAGGCCGAGCAGGTGCTGGTGCAAGAGAGCTTGTCTGCCTACGAAGGCACGCTGCGCCTCACGCAGCGCCGCCTGCAGGCGGGCGACGTGGCCGAGCTGGATGTGGCCCGCGTGCAGACGGAAGTGGCGGCCACCGAATCCGAAGCATTGGCACTGCAACGCCAGCAAGCGTTGTTGACCAACGCGCTGGCCGTGCTGGCGGGCGAGGTGGCCAGCGGCTTTGTGTTGCCAGCCGCGACGGGCGACGCCGCGCTGCCCGTGATCCCGCCGGGCGTGCCTGGCACGGTGCTGGCGCGCCGGCCCGATGTGTCGGCCGCGCAAACCGCCGTGCTGGCCGCGCAAGCGCGCGTGGGCGTGGCGCAGAAGGCGTGGTTCCCGGCCGTTACGCTCACGGGCAACGCGGGGCATGCATCGCCAGAGCTGGGTGATTTGTTCAAGTGGTCGGCCCGTGCGTGGGGCGTGAGTGCGCTGCTGTCGCTGCCGATCTTTGACGGCGGCCAGCGCGACGCGCAGATCGAGGGCGCCAAGGCCCGCATGGAGGCCGCGCTGGCGGACCACCGGGGCCAGGTGCTCAATGCCTTTCGTGATGTGGAGGATCAGCTGACCTCGCTGCGTTTGCTGTCCGGCCAGGCCGAGGCGCAGGGGCGTGCGGTGACTGCGGCGCGGCGGGCGACGCAGTTGTCGGATGCGCGGTATCGCAATGGCTTGGTGAGCCAGCTGGAGTTGCTGGACGCGCGGCGCAGTGAGTTGCGCAATCGGCGGCAGGAGCTGCAGGTGCGGACGGCGCAGTATGTGGCGACGGTGGGGTTGATTCGGGCGCTCGGGGGAGGGTGGGGAGATCAGCCTGCGGTGAAGATGGCTGCTGTGTCGCAGTAGTTTTTTAGGCGATTTTGGCTGCTAGCGCTTATTTATAAAGCGCTAGCAGCTATTGTTTTCGTAGTCCTCTGTTCTTGCGAACCCGTTCGGGCTGAGCTCGTCGAAGCCAGTGCGCCACCCCCCACCCGTTCGGGCTGAGCCTGTCGAAGCCAGGGCTTGTGCGCTGGTTTGGTGGTGTGCTTGTGTGGAGGGCGGGAGCCGGGTTGTCGCCCCGGCAGGCGACTCACTTTTCTTTGCTTCGCCAAAGAAAAGTAAGCAAAAGAAAGGCGACCCCCAGTCTGCGACCCCTTCGCAGTGCGAAGGGGCAAACCTGCGGCGGGGCGGTTGCGGGGTGCGCCGCAGAACTCACTGCGCGCCTGCGGCGCTCCGTTCGAACAACTGCGGCGAGTCAGAGCACGAAGCATGGGCGCTTCGACGCCCATGCCACCCCGCAACCGCCCCGCCGCAGGCGCAGCCAGCAGGGGTTTGGGAGCCGAACATCCACACGGGCCATTGCTTCGCTCGGCCTTGTCTGCGCAGCGCGTGGCGCTTGCGCCCGCGAGATGGGGCCGAGCGCAGCAATGGCCCGTGTGGATGTCCGATCCCGGTGGGTTCCCTTCAGGATGCGCCGAGGAGCGCAGCGGCCAGCGGATCAGGGCTCGCGATTGTCTGAGCGCAGTGAAACGAAGCGAGTTCGAGCGAGACCCCGCTGGACGCGAGCACCGCAGGTTGCCCGCAGCGAAGCGAAGGGACGCAGCCTGTAGGGTCGCCTTTTCTTTGGTGACTTTCTTTTGGCGAAGCAAAAGAAAGCCACTGCGCCGCCGGGCGCACACCCCGGCCTCCGGCCTCAACCCAGGCATGCAGCCAACTCAGCTAGCGAGCCAAGGCTTCGACAAGCTCAGCCAGAACGGCCGGAGGGAAAACTTAGAAACTAAAAAAACAATAGCTACTAGCGCTTATTCCGAAAGGGCCAAGGGCAAAAGGGACTCAAAAAAGTCTCCATTACCCCTTCAACCACCTCCTCAAACTCCCCACCCCTTCCTCCAACCTCCCCACATCCCGGCTCGCAAAACACCACCGCAACCACCCCGCAGCCTCCCCCCCAAACGCACTGCCCGGCGCCAGCCCCAGCCCTGCCTCCCGCACCAGCTGCTTGGCCAGCGTGAGGCAGTCGTCATGCCCCTCGATGTGGAAGAACGCATACATGCCACCCAGCGGCGTGGCCACCGACACCCCCGGCACATCGGCCAGCAACGGCACCAGCGTGTCGCGGCAGGTTTTCAGGTGAGTAACCAGCGAAGGCGTTACCTCATCCGTGCGCTGCAGCGCCACCGTGGCCCCGCGCTGCACAAACACCGGTGCGCACGAGGTGTTGAATTCGATCAATTTGCCCACTGCGGGTGTCATGGATGGCGGCAGCACCAGCCAGCCCAGTCGCCAACCGGTCATCAAGAAGCTCTTGGAAAAACTGTGCGTCACGATCAGCCGGTCCTCGGGCTCGGCCACGTCCAGAAAACTGGGCGCCGCGCCGTTGGCCGTGTCGCCCGCGTAGTACAGCCGCTCATACACCTCGTCCGCCAAGATCCACGTGCTTGTGCGGCGGCAATGCGCCAGGATGGTGGCTTGCTCCTCGCGCGTCAGCGTCCAGCCCGTGGGGTTGTTGGGGGCGTTGACGACCAGCAGGCGCGTGCCGGGCGTGATGGCGGCCAGCAGCGCGTCCATGTCCAGGCGCCACGCGCCCTGTGCGTCAGCCACCAGCGGCACGGTGCGCACCTGTGCGCCCAGAATGCGCGGCTGCGCCACCAGGTTGGGCCATACGGGGGTCACCAGCACCACTTCGTCGCCCGCGTCCACCAGCGCCTGCACGGCCACCATCAGGCCGTTCACACCGCCGGACGTCACTGCGATGCGGTCGAACCATGCATCGGTGTGCTGCTGCGGGTGCAGGCCATGCATGTAGCCCGCAATCGCGTGGCGCAGTTCGGGCAGGCCCAGGTTGTGGGCGTAAAAGGTCTCGCCCTTTTGCAGCGACGCAATGGCCGCGTCGCGGATGAAATCGGGCGTCACCTCGTCGCTCTCGCCAAACCAGAACTTCAGCACATCGCTGCGCCCCAGGCCCTCGTTGGCCACTTCGCGGATGCGCGACTCTTCGAGGCTTTGGACTACTTCTCGCATGCAATCTCCTTGAAATACACAGCCATCATCGCAGGCGTATAGTCGTTTTTTTGATTTTTTTGGCTGACTCCAACGCTCATGACCTATCCCAACACCCAGCTCTTCATCGCAGGCCAGTGGCAAGATGCCGCCGAAGGCAAGACCCTCGCCGTGTTCAATCCCGCCACGGGCAAGGAAATCGGCCGCGTGGCCCACGCCACCAAAGTCGATCTGGACCGCGCCCTGGATGCGGCACAGAAGGGTTTCGAGGCTTGGCGCGACATGCCCGCTGCCGAGCGCGCCAAGACCATGCGTCGCGCTGCCGCCCTGATGCGCGAGCGTGCCGACGCTATTGCCGCCATCATGGTGCAAGAGCAGGGCAAGCCCCTGGCCGAGGCCAAGGTCGAGACCATGGCGTCTGCCGACATCATCGAATGGTTTGCCGACGAGTCGCTGCGCGTGTATGGCCGCATCGTGCCCTCGCGCAACCTCAAGGCCACGCAGATGGTGCTGAAGGACCCCGTGGGCCCCGTGGCGGCCTTCACGCCGTGGAACTTCCCCATCAACCAGGTGGTGCGCAAGCTGGCGGCTGCGCTGGCCGCAGGCTGCTCCATCCTGGTGAAGGCGCCCGAAGAAACCCCCGCCAGCCCGGCCGAGCTGATCCGCGCGTTTGCCGACGCGGGTGTGCCCGCAGGCACCGTGGGCCTGGTGTATGGCGATCCGGCTGAAATCTCCAGCTACCTGATCCCGCACCCCATCATCCGCAAGGTCACGTTCACCGGCTCCACACCGGTGGGCAAGCAACTGGCCGCGCTGGCCGGCAAACACATGAAGCGCGTGACGATGGAGCTGGGCGGCCACGCCCCGGTCATCATTGCCGAAGACGCCGACCTGGAGCTGGCCATCAAGATCGGCAGCGGCGCCAAGTTCCGCAATGCGGGGCAGGTCTGCATCTCGCCCACGCGCTACCTGGTGCATGAGAGCATCCGTGCCGACTTCGTGGCGGCCTTCGCCAAGTACGCCCAGGGCCTGAAGGTGGGCGACGGCCTGACTGCGGGCACGCAGATGGGCCCCCTGGCCAATCCGCGCCGCATCACCGCCATGGCCGACCTGCTGGCCGATGCGGTGCAGCAGGGCGCCAAGGTGCTGGCCGGTGGCGAGCGCATCGGCACCGAAGGCAACTTCTTTGCGCCCACGGTGCTCAACGACGTGCCTCTGTCGGCCCGCATCGTGAATGAAGAGCCCTTTGGCCCCGTGGCCGCCGTGCGCGGCTTCGAGAAGATCGAAGACGCCATTGCCGAAGCCAACCGCCTGCCGTTTGGCTTGGCCGGTTATGCCTTCACCACCTCGCTGAAAAACGCACACCTGCTGGCCCAGCGCCTGGAAGTGGGCATGTTGTGGATCAACCAGGCGGCGGCCCCTGCAGCCGAGCTGCCATTTGGTGGCTTGAAGGACTCGGGCTACGGCTCCGAAGGTGGCCCCGAAGCCATTGAGGCGCACATGAACACGCGCCTGGTGTCGATCATGAACCTGTAAACGGACGCCCCCGCCGGGCAGCGCGCATTTGTGCGTGCATGCCTGCATGCGAGGGGTGCGTACAAGGGCCTGCGGGCGGTCTCCCGGGAGTTTCCCGCGAGACCGCCCGCAGGCCCTTGGTGTTTTGCGATGGCAGGCATGTGCGGCTCTGGAACCACAGGCAGCGGCCTGGCTTGCGTGAAAAACAGATTGACGGTGTCCGTTAAAAACATATCATGATATATATCTAGGTGATTAAAAATGATCGAAGACATCGTCAAGGAACTCGGCTTTCTCACCCTCGGCACACGCTTCAGGCGCATTGGTGAAGCGCTTCAGGCGCAAACCCAGGCGCTGCTGACTGAGCACGGCATAGGCATGCCTGCAGCGCATTTGCCCTTGCTCGCGGCGCTGGACTGGCATGGTCCGCTGGGGGTGGGCGAACTGAGCCAGGCCGTGGGCGTGAGCCAGCCCGTGGTCACGCGCTCGCTCAAAGGCCTGGAGGACAGCGGCCTGGTGTTGTCTGAAGCGGTGGAGGGCGACCGGCGCGTGCGCCGCGTGGTGCTCAGCCCGCAAGGGCAGGCGCTGGTGCAGCGCGCCCAGCGCGAGGTCTGGCCCGTGATCGAAGCCTCGGTGGCCCAGGTGTGTGCATCGCTTGAAGGCCCCTTGCTGCAGCAACTCGCGGCGCTGGAGGTGGGGCTGCAGCGCACCTCGCTGCTGCAGCGCTCGGCAGCCGCCATCGCGAGTGAGCCGCCCACACGCAAGCGCAAAACTCCCGCCCCCGGCAAGCCCGCAAAAAAGACCCAGGAGACCCCACGATGAACACCCCCACCAACAACCCCTTTGACCGGCCCGTCTGGGCATCGCTGGCCTATGCGCCCATCCTGGCCGAAGGCCGCGACCAGGCCAAACGCTACCGGCGCGACATCCACCTGTTTGCCTCCGCCCGGGACGACGGCGACGGCGCCAGCCTGGCGGCCCTGGCCCCGCTGGTGGCCGAGGGCGAGACCGTATTTGTGCTGCAAGCCCAGCCCGCCCCCGTGCCCCCCGGCCTGCAGGCCTTGCGCCGCGCTGAGGGTGTGCAGATGCTGGCTACGCAGTCGATTGCGCCCGAGCCCGGCAAGGAGGACATCGTGGAGCTGGGCGACGCCGATGCCCCCGAGATGCTGGCCCTGGCCCAGCTCACCGAGCCCGGCCCGTTCCTGCCCCGCACCCACACCATGGGCCGCTTCATCGGAATCCGCGTGGGCGGCCGTCTGGCGGCCATGGCGGGCGAGCGCATGCGCTTTGCGGGCGGCACTGAGGTGAGCGGTGTGTGCACCCACCCCGACTTTCGCGGCCACGGCTTTGCACGCCGGCTGTCGTCGGTGGTGGCAAACGCCATCCAGCAGCGGGGCGACCAGGCGTTTCTGCATGCGTGGACAACGAACACAGCGGCAATTGCCTTGTATGAAAGCCTGGGGTTTCGCATCCGCACTGGGGTGCAAGTGGTGGTGCTGGGGCGGTGATCGACTGCGGGTGCTGCAGGCGCGAAAGGCTTGGGCAGCGTTGCCGTAACATGCCCGCCTGTCCACATACCGGCTTTACCCGATGCCTTCTATTGCACGTGCCACCAGATTTCTTCTAGTCGGCGGATTGGTGGCCCATGCGGTGTGGAGCAAACCAGTATTTCACGATCTCAACGTATGACTACAAGAAAAGCGCTTTATCGAACTGCTTTGTGGGCGAGCCTGGTCATTGCGTTCGTTGGATCCTTGCTGTTCGAAAGTAGGCCGCCGTTCCCTTTTTGGCCTTCTGGTTTGTTGTGCGTTGCGTTTGCAATTCTCGGTGTGGCCGTGTTGTGGCGAGCACATCAGCGCAAGCACTATTTGCCGTGGGAGTTTTCGGCTTTGACGGCTTGCGCAGCCGTGCTGGTTGGTTTTCTCCTTCTGCAGACGGTCGTCCACCTTGTCGCTGGTGGGCAAACATATTTCCTTCGGCCCTTGTCCGGGATTCCATTCATTGTTGTTCTGTGGCTGGGCGAAAAGAACGGCTACTGGTTTCGCAAGTGATAGAACGAGCGCAAGGGGTTGTGGCCCGTTGATCGAATCACCCTCCTAGCATCTGCATCTGCATTTTTTTGTCCGAACCCCATGACCGACCTGCCCCAGTTTTTGTCTGAAGTGCTGACCGAGCATTGGGCCCAGTTCGCGCAGATACTGGGCTTGCTCTGCGCGGTGTGCGCTTCTGTGGCGGGGCGCTATGCCGGCAAGCGCCTGCCCTGGGTCTTGTTGGGCTTGGCTGGGACGGCCCTCGTACTGCACTGCCTGCTGTTCGTAGGTGATGCAGCCTTCTTTTGGGGCTGGTTGCAGATTGCTGGAGGAGGGCTGGTGAGCTTCTTTTTCTACTTGCAAGGGCTGCGATCGGCGAGAGATGTGCCACCGCCTTGAGGGCCAGCGAAGTGCCTTTTTTGTCAGCAGGCCACAAAACAAAGCCCCGGCTCGCTCGCAAGCCGGGGCTTTTTATTTGCTCTTATTCTGATAGCTTTTAAGGCTATCCATAGGGCGCAGAAGCCCATTCTGGCTTGAATTTCTTCAAGCCAGCATCTTCCAGCCGCCTCAGAACCGGTACGTCGAAGTCAGCGTGTACGTCCGCGCCTGTCCATAGAAACAATCGCCCCGCGCCAGGCACTGGGTGATGTGCACCTTGTCCGCCAGGTTGACCACGTTGAAGGCCACGCGCCAGTCGCCTGCGTCGTAGGCCACCATGGCGTCGGCCAGGGTGGCGGCCGGGGTGCTGATGGCGCTGGTGCCGCTCCATTGTGAGCCGGTGTAGCGCACGCCCGCGCCCACGGTCCAGCCGCCTCGGCCTTCGCTGGCGAAGCGGTGGCTCAGCCAGGCCGATGCGGTGTGGCGGGGGGTGCTGGCCACGGGCAGGCCCTGGTCGCCGGTGTTGCTGCGGCTGATCTTGGCGTCGGTGAAGGCGTAGCCCACGGTGAAGTCCCACTGGCGCGCCAGGCTGGCTTGCACCTCGGTTTCAAAGCCCTTGACCTTGACTTCGCCGATCTGCAGGCTGTTGAGCGGGTTGGTCGGGTCGGTGGTCTTGCGGT
>JADMJR010000216.1 GCA_018780365.1 Acidovorax sp.
GTGGTGCAGGCAAAGGCCACGATGCCAAAGCCCAGCTTTTCCAGGTCGGCCAGCAAACCCGCTTCCTTCAAATACAGCTCCACCGCCTTGGAGCCGGGCGCCAGCGAGGTCTTGACCCAGGGCTTGCGCGTGAGGCCCAGCCGGTTGGCGTTGCGCGCCAGCAGCGCGGCGGCGATCACGTTGCGCGGGTTGCTGGTGTTGGTGCAGCTGGTGATGGCGGCAATGACCACGGCGCCATCGGGCATGGTGCCGTCCTGTGGTGCGGGCATGGCCCAGGGGCCCGCGATGCCTTGGGCGGCCAGGTCGGACGTGGCAACACGCGCGTGGGGGTTGGAGGGGCCGGCCAGGTTGCGCACCACGCTCGACAGGTCGAACACCAGGTTGCGCGCATAGACAGCGTCCTGGAGGGTGTCGGACCACAATCCCGCTGCCTTGGCATAGGCCTCGACCAGCTTCACTTGTTCCGCCTCGCGGCCCGTCAGCGTCAGATACTCCAGCGTCTGTTCGTCGATGCTGAACAAGGCCGCCGTGGCACCGTATTCGGGCGCCATGTTCGAAATGGTGGCGCGGTCGCCAATCGTGAGCTTGGCTGCGCCTTCGCCAAAGAACTCCAGGTAGGCCCCCACCACCTTGGCCTTGCGCAAAAACTCGGTGAGCGCCAGCACCACATCGGTGGCGGTGATGCTGTCCTGGCGATGGCCAGTCAACTCCACGCCCACGATCTCGGGCAACCGCATCATCGACGCGCGCCCCAGCATCACGTTCTCGGCCTCCAGGCCGCCCACGCCGATGGCGATCACGCCCAAGGCATCAACGTGGGGCGTGTGGCTGTCGGTGCCCACGCAGGTGTCGGGGTAGGCCACGCCACGGTCGGCATGGACCACGGGCGACATTTTTTCCAGATTGATCTGGTGCATGATCCCGTTCCCCGCCGGGATCACATCCACGTTGGCGAAGGCTTTTTTCGTCCACTCGATGAAGTGGAAGCGGTCTTCGTTGCGGCGGTCTTCGATGGCGCGGTTCTTGGTGAAAGCGTCGGGGTCGAACCCGCCGCACTCCACGGCCAGGGAATGGTCCACGATGAGCTGCACTGGCACGACAGGGTTCACCTGGGCCGGGTCGCCACCCTCGTTGGCAATCGCATCGCGCAGGCCCGCCAGATCCACCAGGGCCGTCTGGCCCAGGATGTCGTGGCACACCACACGCGCCGGGTACCAGGGGAAGTCGCGGTCGCGCTTGCGCTCGATGAGCTGGCGCAGGCAGTCGTTGACGGTGGCCGGATCGGCGCGGCGCACGATGTTTTCGGCGTGGACCCGGGCGGTGTAGGGCAGGGTGGCCCAGGCGGCGGGTTGCAGGGCTTCGACGGCGGCGCGGGCGTCAAAGTAGTCCAGAGCGGTGCCGGGCAAGGGGCGGCGGTATTGAGTGTTCATCATGGGGTGGGCTGGCGGAATATTTTGGCGCCCGGCTCTGCACTTCCCTCTCCCCTCGCGGGAGAGGGGTTGGGGGAGAGGGGGCGCCTGCAAGGGGGCGCAGTGCTTTTTCACCCCCTCTCCCCGGCCCTCTCCCGCGAGGGGAGAGGGAGGAAGAAAGGGGCGGGTGAAACTCACGCGCGGTGTTCTATGGGCACAAACACCAGGTCTTCCGGCCCGGTGTAGTTCGCACTCGGCCGGATGATCTTGTTGTCCTGCCGCTGCTCGATGATGTGCGCCGCCCAGCCGCTGGTGCGTGCGATGACGAACAGCGGAGTGAACATGGCGGTGGGCACACCCATCATGTGGTAGCTCACGGCGCTGAACCAGTCGAGGTTGGGGAACATCTTTTTCACCTCCCACATCACCGTCTCCAGCCGCTCGGCAATGTCGAACATCTTGGTGCTGCCGGCCTCTTCCGACAGGCTGCGCGCCACGCCCTTGATGACCACATTGCGCGGGTCGCTCACGGTGTAGACCGGGTGGCCGAAGCCAATGACCACCTCCTTGGCCTCCACGCGGCGGCGGATGTCGGCCTCGGCTTCGTCCGGGCTGTCGTAGCGTTTCTGGATCTCGAAAGCCACCTCGTTCGCGCCGCCATGCTTGGGGCCCCGCAGCGCGCCGATGGCGCCGGTGATGGCCGAATACATGTCGCTGCCCGTGCCCGCCACCACGCGGGCGGTGAAGGTGCTGGCGTTGAACTCGTGCTCGGCATACAGGTTGAGCGAGGTGTGCATCGCACGCTCCCAGGCAGCGCTGGGTTTGGTGCCGTGCAGCAGGTGCAAGAAGTGTGCGCCGATGGAGTCGTCATCCGTCTCCACCTCGATGCGACGGCCCGAACTGGCCCAGTGGTACCAGTACAGCAGCATGGAGCCCAGCGACGCCATGAGCCGGTCGGCAATGTCGCGCGCGCCCGGCAGGTTGTGGTCGTCCTTTTCAGGCAGTGCGCAGCCCAGGGCTGAGACGCCCGTGCGCATCACGTCCATGGGGTGGCTGGCGGCGGGCAGCTGCTCCAGCGCCTGCTTCACACTCATCGGCAGGCCGCGCAGGGCCTTGAGCTTGGCCTTGTAGGCGCGCAGTTCGGCGCGCGTGGGCAGCTTGCCATGCACCAGCAGGTGGGCGATTTCTTCAAACTCGCAGACCTCGGCAATGTCGAGGATGTCGTAGCCCCGGTAGTGCAGGTCGTTGCCCGTGCGGCCTACGGTGCACAGGGCGGTGTTACCGGCGGTCACTCCCGAGAGCGCGACGGATTTTTTGGGCTTGAAGCCCGGGGTGTCAACGGTGGTGGTCATGCGGTCTCCTGGTTTACATATGCGTGGGTGATGGCAGCGGGGCGGCCTTTGCCATCCACCGCCACCATTTCAAAAATTCCCTTCAGCACTTCGTCCTGGGGCGAGCCCAGCGTGGCGGCCAGACCGGTCACGCACACGGTGAGCGAGCTGCGCCCGATGCGGCTGACCCAGGCGCGCAGCGTGAGCACATGGCCCACGGGCACTGGGGCCAGAAAACGCACGTCGGTCACGCCCGCCATCACCACATCGCGCTGTGCGGCGCCGCGCGCTGCCAGAAACGCCGCCTTGGCCATGAGCTGCAAGGCGTTGCCGCCAAACAGCGTGCCGTAGTGGTTGGCTTCGGCGGGGAACACGATTTCCGTCAGCTCGACGGTGCCAGTGGGGGTTGTCATGCTTCGCAATTTACGCACAATGACATCCCTCTGTAAGTCCTGAATTGGCGAATGATTGCGAATGAAAAACCGTCAATTTGCAAATATTGCGAATGATGGTGAAGGTGCTACCAGACGCCACTGAGAAAGATGGAATGAAAAAAACCTTCATGGGTGTGCGCTTGCGCCGCCTGCGCGAAGAGCGCGGCATGACCCAGATTGCGCTGGCGCGGGCGCTGGACCTGTCGGCCAGCTACCTGAACCAGCTGGAGCAGAACCAGCGCCCGCTCACGGTGCCCGTGCTGCTCAAGATCAATGCGGTGTTCGGTGTGGACGTGCAGCGCTTTTCGGATGACGACGAGGCGCGCCTGATCACTGGCCTGCGCGAGGTGCTGGCGGACCTGCCTGCGGGCCTGGTGGGCGAAGGTGCGGGCGACGCCGTGTCCCTGGCCGAGATTCGGGAGCTGGCCGCCGGCATGCCCGCCGTGGCGCGCACGCTGCTGGCGCTGCACCAGCGGCACCGGCAGGCGCTGGAGCGGCTGGAGGCGCTGGGCAGCCTCAACACGCAATGGGGCCTGGGCGATGACCGCAGTGGCCAGGCCCCGCTGCCCAGCCACCCGCCCATGGCCTACGAGGAGGTGCGTGACTTCTTCTTTGCCCGGCAGAATCACATTGCCGAGCTGGACGACGCCGCCGAGTTGTGCGCGGCCGACTGGGGCCTGCTGCCGGGTCGCGCCGACGAGGGGCTCGCGCAGCGGCTGCGGCTGGCCCATGGTGTGCGTGTGGTGGATGTGGCCGACCTGCCAGGGCAGGCGCAGCGTGTGTTCCAGGCCGAGGCCGGGCTGCTGCAGCTGGCGGCGGGGCTGGAGCGGGGGCAACGGGCCTTCCAGATGGCGACGCAGCTGGCGTTTCTGGAGCAGGGCGCCGAGCTACAGCGCTTGGCCGACAGCGCCGGGTTGTCCAGCGACCAGGCCCGGGCGCTGGCACGCATTGGCCTGGCCAACTACTTTGCGGGAGCGCTGGTGCTGCCCTACACCGCCTTTTTGCGGGCGGCCGAAGCGGCGCACTACGACATCGACCGGTTGGGCCACCAGTTTGGCGTGGGTTTCGAGACGGTGTGCCACCGGCTGTCCACGCTGCAGCGGCCCAGTGCGCGCGGTGTGCCGTTCTTCTTCATCCGGGTGGACCGGGCGGGCAACATCAGCAAGCGGCAGTCGGCCACACACTTTCACTTCAGCAAGATCGGCGGCACCTGCCCGCTGTGGAACGTGTACGAAGCCTTTGCCCAGCCGGGCCGCACCGTGCCGCAGGTGGCGCGCATGCCCGACGGCCGGGCCTATCTGTGGGTGGCGCGCACCGTGGCGCGGGGCGGGGGCGGGTGGGGGGCGCCGGGCAAGGAGTTTTCGGTGGCGCTGGGCTGCGATATCCGGCATGCGGCGCAACTGGTGTACTCACGCGGGCTGGACCTGGCCAGCCCCGAGGCCGCTGTGCCGATTGGCATGGGCTGCAAGGTGTGCGAGCGCGATGCCTGCCCGCAGCGCGCGTTCCCGCCCATCGGGCGGGCGCTGGATGTGAACGAGAACCGCAGCCGCTTTGCCCCGTACCCCGTGGCCGGGACACCCGCCGCGACCCATCGGTCATGAAATGTGCTCATCATTTCATAGCTTGTAGAGCATGACTCTGTTGCGCTGTAGGCACTTTTTTCTTGAATAATGTGCGGTAACAAAATGTTGGTCCCGCCGGGCCGGGATTGCCGCTATCCTGCGTTCATTCCGCATGGGCTGGCCCACTGTCCAGCCCACAATTCCAGAACCCGTTCCACGGCAGAGGCATTCGTCTGACTCCCCTGAGTTCACCCTTTCCGGCCAGCCCGATACCACACGGCCGCTACAGGCACTGGCTGTCTGGCTTGGCCGTGGCTGTGCTGGGGTTGGGGCTGAGCCTGTGGCTGATGGGGCACCAGGCGGATTCGATGGCGCAGATCGAGGAAGCCCGTTTCACCCAGGAGGCCCGGGCCTTTTCCGAGGCCCTGAGCCAGCGCATAGCCGGCCACACTGAAGTGGTCAACGGCCTGCGGGGCCTGTTTACCGCCAACCCCCATTTGTCCCGCCTGGACTTTGAGCGCGCCGCCAGCGAGATGGAGGTGGGGCAGCGCTACCCGGGCGTGCGCAACCTGTCTTTCACCCGCTGGGTGCCGGCTGCCGAGCGCGAAGCCTACGAGGCGCGTGTGCGGGTGGACAAATCGCTGTCTCCCGACGGTTTTCCTGATTTCAAGATCCACCCGCCGGGCGAGCGGGCCGAGTATTTTGTGGCCGAGTACCTGTGGCCCATGACGGGCAACGAAGGGGTGCTGGGCCTCGACATCAGCGCACAACCCACCAACCTGGCGGCCATGCGCTACAGCCGCGACAGCGGCCAGACGGTGGTGTCGGCGCCGTTTGACCTGATCCAGGAAGAAAAATACCGCCAGGGCATCGTGATCCGCGTGCCGGTGTTCGACCCCACGGCAGGCACTGCAGAGCAGCGGTTTGTGGGGGCCGTGGCATCGACCCTGCGGGTGTATGACCTGGTGCAGGGTCTGGGGAGCCAGGGGTTTCTGAACGGCATTGCGGTGTCGATGACCGACCGGGGGCCGGTGCGCATGGACTCCGGCGATACCACCGTGCGTCCGCTGCTGGCGCAGACCTCGCCCGGCTTGCCGGGCGCCACGCCCCTGGTGCGGGATCTGGTGGTGCATGACCGGCGCTGGCAGCTCACCTTCTACCCCACACGCTCGTTCCTGGCGCCCTCCGAATCCCGCCTGCCGCTGCTGGCGGGGCTGGCCGGGGCGCTGGTCTCGCTGCTGCTGGCGTCCACGGTGGGGCTGCTGGTGCGCCAGCGCACCACGGCGCTGTTGCGTGCCCAGGTGTCCGACGATGCGCGGCGCGAGAGCGAGGAGCGGTTTCGCGCCCTGTTCAACCAGGCCACGGTGGGTGTGGCCCAGGTGGACTCGGACACCGGTCAGTTTCTGCGCGTCAACCAGCGCTATGCCGAGATCCTGGGCTACAGCGTGCCGGAGATGGAGGGCAGGACCTTCCAGAGCTTCACCCACCCGGATGACCTGGCCAGCGACCTGGCCCAGGTGCAGCGCCTGAAGACGGGAGAGCTGCCCGAGTACCGCCTGGAAAAGCGCTACATCCACAAGGATGGGCATGAGGTCTGGGGCGATCTCACGGTGTCGTCCATGTGGGCGGCGGGCTCCGCACCCGGCCACCACATCGCCGTGGTGCAGGACATCACCTCGCGCAAGCGCATGGAAGAAACCCTGCGCGTCAACGAGCAGCGCCTGCGCAGCATCCTGGAGCGCCTGCCCATGGGGCTGTGCCTGGTGCAGGAAGATGGCGTCATCAGCTTTCGCAACGAGCGTTACGTGCAGATCTGCGGTTACACCGCAGAAGAGGCGCCAGATGTGGACACCTGGTGGGTGCGCGCGTACCCCGATCCGGTCGAGCGCGAAGCCACGCGCAAAAAGCTGGTGGACGCCAAACACCAGGGGGTGATCCCCGCATCGGAGTTCACCATCACCTGCGCGGACGGAAAGCTCAAGCCCGTTGAGGTCTCCGGGATTTTTGTCGATGGCGGGCGCCTCATCACCATGCAGGACCTGAGCCAGCACAAGGCGGCCGAGGAAGAGATCAACAACCTGGCCTACTACGACCCGCTCACCCGCTTGCCCAACCGCCGCCTGCTCATGGACCGGTTGCAGCAGGCGTTGGCCACCAGTGCCCGCCACCAGCGCAGCGGCGCCTTGCTGCTGCTGGATCTGGACAATTTCAAGACACTGAACGAAACCCGGGGCCACGACAGCGGCGACAACCTGCTGCTGCAGGTGGCCCACCGGCTGCGCAGTTGCGTGCACGAGGACGACACCGTGGCCCGCCAGGGGGGCGACGAGTTTGTGGTGGTGCTTGAAGACCTGGGAGACAGCCCCGAAGAGGCCGCAGCGCGCGGTGAGGAGGTTGGCCAGCGCATCCTGTCTGTGCTGCGCGAGCCCTACCAGCTTGACGGCGACGCCCACCACAGCTCACTGAGCATGGGCGTCACGGTTTTCAGCGGCATGCGCGAGACGGTGGACGAACTGCTCAAGCGTGCCGACCTGGCGCTCTACCAGGCCAAGGACGCGGGCCGCGACACCTTGCGCTTCTACGACCCCCGGATGCAGGCCGCCGTGAGCGCGCGGGCGGCCCTGGAGCTGGACATGCGTGCCGGCCTGGCCCAGGGGCAGTTCGAGCTGTATTACCAGCCGCAGATCGACCGGGGCCGCATCATTGGCGCCGAAGCCCTGCTGCGCTGGCGCCACCCGCGCGACGGTTTCGTCTCGCCCGCACATTTCATCCCGCTGGCCGAAGAGACCGGGCTCATCCTGCCCCTGGGCGAATGGGTGCTGCAGGTGGCCTGCCAGCGCCTGGCCGCATGGGCGCTGCAGCCAGAACTGGCCGCGCTGAGCCTGGCCGTCAACGTGAGCCCGCGCCAGTTCCACCAGAGCGGTTTTGTGGCCCAGGTGCTGGCGTCGCTGGCGGGGGCCGGGGCCGACGGGCAGCAGCTCAAGCTGGAGATGACCGAAGGCCTGCTGCTGGAGGATGTGGAAGACACCATCGACAAGATGGGCCAGCTCAAGGGCTACGGCGTGGGTTTCTCGCTGGACGACTTCGGCACCGGCTACTCGTCGCTGTCCTACCTCAAGCGCCTGCCGCTCGACCAGCTCAAGATCGACCAGAGTTTTGTGCGCGACGTGCTCACCGACCCCAACGACGCCGCCATCGCCCGCACCGTGGTGGCGCTGGGCACCAGCCTGGGCCTGCGGGTGATTGCCGAAGGGGTGGAAACCGAGGCGCAGCGCGAGTTTCTGGAGCGCCACCATTGCCATGCCTGGCAGGGCTACCTGCTGAGCCCTCCCGTGCCGGTGGCCGAGTTCGAGGCCCTGGTGCGCAGCACCAACGGCGTCGGCGCCCCACAAGCCTGAGCCTGGTGGGGCGTGCTGCGGGCTTGAATTATCAAAATTGATAGCTGCTAGCGCATATGGGTAGCGCGCAAGAGGCTGTTTTAACCAAATGTTTCCGCCCGGTGCGGGTGATGGGCCTTCCCCCGCCCGCCGGGGGCCGGTGGTGGGCAGGCGGCGCGGTATCATTCCGCCATTGCAGTAGCCTGCGAGTTCCCCGCCCGGAACGCCCGTCCGGCGCCACTTTGCCCTCGGTCCCGCCCATTTTTGCCCGCCCCCTGACCCGTGCGTCTCACCTCGATCAAGCTTTCCGGATTCAAGTCGTTCGCTGAACCCACCAACTTCATGCTGCCCGGGCAACTGGTGGGCGTGGTGGGCCCGAACGGCTGCGGCAAGTCCAACATCATGGACGCGGTGCGCTGGGTGCTGGGCGAGAGCAAGGCCAGCGAGCTGCGTGGCGAGAGCATGCAGGACGTGATCTTCAGCGGCACCACCACCCGCAAGCAGGCCAGCCGCGCCAGTGTGGAGCTGGTGTTCGACAACTCCGACCACCGCGCCGGCGGCCAGTGGGGCCAGTACGGCGAGGTCGCGGTGCGCCGCGTGCTCACGCGCGACGGCACGAGCAGCTACTACCTCAACAACCAGCCCGTGCGCCGCCGCGACGTGCAGGACGTGTTCCTGGGGACGGGCCTGGGGCCGCGGGCCTACGCCATCATCGGCCAGGGCACCATCAGCCGCATCATCGAATCGCGCCCCGAAGAGCTGCGCCTGTTTCTCGAAGAGGCCGCCGGGGTCTCCAAGTACAAAGAGCGCCGCCGCGAGACGGAAAACCGCCTGTCGGACACGCGCGAGAACCTCACGCGGGTCGAAGACATCCTGCGCGAGCTGAACGCCAACCTCGAAAAGCTCGAAAAGCAGGCCGAGGTGGCCGCCAAATACAACACGCTGCAGGCCGACGCCACGCTCAAGCAGCACCAGCAGTGGTTTTTGAAGCGCGCCGAGGCCGAAGAGCAGCAGAACAAGGTGCGCCTGGACGGCCTGCAAGCCGTCAACGACCTTGAATCGCGCATGGCCGACCTGCGCGCCGTCGAGTCCGATCTCGAAACCATCCGCCAGGCCCACTATGCGGCGGGCGACCAGGTGAACCAGGCCCAGGGCAAGCTTTATGAAGCCACGGCCGAGGTCGGCAAGCTCGAAGCCGAGATCCGCTACGTGATAGAAGGCCGCCAGCGCGTGGAGCAGCGCCTGGTCACGCTGGCCGAGCAGATCGCCCAGTGGCAGGCCCGCAAGGAAGAGGCCGACATCGAGCTCGAAAACCTGGCCGGTGCCGGTGTGGACGCCGAAGAACGCGCCGAGCTGCTGGCCGCCCAGGTCGAAGAGCAGGCCATGCAGCTGCCCGACCTGGAAGAGGCCCTGCGCCAGGCGCAAAGCCGCACGGCCGAGCAACGGACTGCCGTGGTGCAAGTGCAGCAGCAGATTGGCGTGCTCGCCGCCGAGCAGCGCAGCTTTGACGAACAAAGCCGCCAGCTCGACAGCCGCTTCGAGCGCCTGCGCACCGACCGCAATGCGCTGGCCGCGCCCGATGAAGCCCGCCTGACGAACTTGCGCGAGCAGCTCGAAGAAGCGCAAGAGATCGCCGAAACCACCGAGGCCCGACTGCACGAGCTGCAGGAGTCCGTGCCCCAGCTCGACGACGACCGCCGCGCGCGCCAGCAGGCCGTCAACACCGAAAGCGCCCGCCAGGCCGACCTGTCGGCCCGCATGGAGGCCCTGAAGGCGCTGCAGGAAAAGGTCAAGACCGACGGCAAGCTGCGTCCCTGGCTTGCCAAACATGGGCTCGACGGCCTGCAAGGCCTGTGGAGCCGCATCCACATCGAACCCGGCTGGGAAAACGCGCTGGAAGCTGCATTGCGCGAGCGACTGGCCGCGCTGGAAGTAGGGCGCCTGGACATGGTGCGTGGCTTCCTCGGCTCCGGCGGCAACGACGCGCCCCCAGCTCGGCTGGCCTTCTACAGCGCCCCCGCAGCAGGCCACCCCGAGCCATCGTCACCCCACGCCCGCTTGTCCGACCTGCTGCGCCTGAACGATGCCGGCCTGCGTGCCGTGATGGTGGACTGGCTGCAAGGCTGCTACACCGCCCCCACGCTGGACGACGCCCTGGCCCGCCGCAGCACGCTGCAACCCGGGGAGGTGGTGTTTGTGCCCACGGGCCACGCCGTCAGCGCCCACAGCGTGAGCTTTTACGCGCAGGACTCCGAGCAGTCGGGCATGCTGGCCCGCGCGCAGGAGATCGAGCACCTCGAAAAAGAATTGCGCGCGCAGGCGCTCATCGCCGAAGAATCGCGCACCGCCCTGGTCCGCGCGGAGGCCGCGTATGCCGATGCCTCCCAGCGCTTGGTGGCCGCCCGCCGCGAAGCCACCGAAACCCAGAGCCGTGCCCACGAGCTGCAGGTCGAAACCCTGCGCCTCACGCAGTTGGCCGAACAGACCCGCGCGCGCAGCCAGCAAATCGACGGCGACCTGGCCGAAGTGGAGGCCCAACTGGCCGACCTGCAGGAACGCCGCGTGGCGGCCGAAGCGCGTTTTGAAGAACTGGACATGCAGCTGGCCGACAGCCAGGAGCGCGAAGCGCAACTGGGCGACAAGGTCATCGAGGCTGAGCGCAAGCTCACCGCCTGCCGCGAACAGCAGCGCACGCTGGAGCGCCAGGCGCAAGAGGCCACGTTCTCACAGCGCAGCCTGGAGGCACGCCGTGGAGAGCTGTCCCGCTCCATCGAAACCGCCACGCAGCAAGCCAAGGCCCTGGCCGATGAAGAGCAGCGCGCGCGTGACGAGCTTGCCCGCCTGTCCGACGCCGCCGCGCAAGGTGGCCTGCAGGCCGCACTGGAAGTAAAGATGGAGCGCGAAAAAGCTCTCGGCGCCCAGCGCAGCGAATACGACGACCTCACGACGAAGCTGCGCGCCAGCGATGAACGCCGCATGCAGCTCGAACGCGCGCTCGACCCGCTGCGCGCGCGCATCACCGAATTCCAGCTCAAGGAACAGGCCGCGCGCCTGGGCCTGGAGCAATACACCACCTTGCTGGCCGACGCGCAGGCCGACCTCGACGCCGTGGCCCAGTCGATCACCGACGGCAATGTGCGTGTGGGTGGCCTGCAAAGCGAAATCGACCGCCTGCACCGCGAAATAGCTGCCCTGGGCGCCGTGAACTTGGCCGCGCTCGATGAACTCAAGCTCGCCAGCGAGCGCAAGGTCTTCCTCGATGCGCAGACGGCCGACCTGACCGAGGCCATGAACACGCTCGAAGACGCGATCCGCAAGATCGACGGCGAAACGCGCCAGCTGCTCTCGGGCACCTTCGACACCGTGAACGGCCACTTCGGGCGCATGTTCCCCGAGCTGTTCGGCGGCGGCCAGGCCAAGCTCATCATCACGGGCGACGAAATCCTCGATTCCGGCGTGCAGGTGATGGCCCAGCCCCCGGGCAAGAAGAACCAGACCATCCACCTGCTGTCGGGCGGCGAGAAGGCGCTCACGGCCATTGCGCTGGTGTTCGCCATCTTCCAGCTCAACCCCGCACCGTTCTGCCTGCTGGACGAGGTGGACGCGCCGCTGGACGACGCCAACACCGAGCGTTATGCGAAGCTGGTGTCCAGCATGAGCAAGGGCACGCAGTTCCTGTTCATCAGCCACAACAAGATCGCGATGGAAATGGCCGAGCAACTGATCGGCGTGACCATGCAGGAGCAGGGCGTGTCGCGCATCGTGGCGGTGGACATGGAGTCCGCGCTTTCGATGGCCGACGCCTGAAACACTCAAATTCTCTGAACCCATGAGCACATTGCAACTGAGTCTGGCCATCATCGGCGGTCTGGTGCTGGCCCTCATCGTGGCCTACAACACCTGGACCTCGCGCCGCAACGCACCCAAGCGCGCCCTGCCGCAGGAGCCTGCCGATCACGCAGGCGAACTGGCCCAGCGCCAGGAACCCGGCTTTGATGCGGGGGCTGCCGTGGCCGTGCCGCCGGGTGAATACCATGGCCTGGACCGTGGCCCCGATCCCTCGGAGCATGCCGTGGACCCGGGCGATGCCCTGCAGCTGCCCGTGCCACCGTTCTCGCTGGAGCGCCGCCCCGGGCTCGATCCGCTCATTGATGTGATTGCATCACTGCAGCCTGAGCATGTGGTCTCGGGCGACGCTGCCCTGGCTGCGCTGCCGCCCACGCGCCGCGCAGGCAGCAAGCCGTTTGCCATCGAAGGGCTCAACGAAGCGACCCAGCAATGGGAAACCCCTGCACCTGGCCAGCGCTACCAGAGCTTCCAGGCCGGTGTGCAGCTGGCCAACCGCATGGGCGCGCTCAACGAGATCGAGTTTTCGGAGTTTGTCGTCAAGGCCCAGGCGTTTGCCGACACCGTGAACGCCGCGCCCGACTTCCCCGACATGCTGCAGGAAGTGGCCCGCGCGCGTGAGCTGGACCAGTTCGCCAGCGACCACGACGCCCAGCTCATGTTCATGCTGCGCGCCCGCCAGGCCGCGTGGAGCCCCGGTTACGTGCAGCAAAACGCTGCCCGCCTGGGTTTTGTGCCCGGCGCCATGCCAGGCCGCTTGGTACTGCCCGCCAGCGCACAGGGCCTGCCACCCCTGCTCACGCTGGGCTACGACACCCAGGCTGCCTTGGCCGAAGACCCGGACCAGTCCGCCATCCGCGACATCACCCTGAGCCTGGACGTGGCCCAGGTGCACCGCACCGAACAACCTTTTGCCCGCCTGCGCGACGTGGGGGCCGCGTTGTGCCAGGCCATGGACGGCGTGCTCTGCGACCAGAACGGCCAGCCGCTGCCCGCGATGGCCATGGACCCGATCGCTGCGGATCTGGAGCTGCTGTATGACCAGCTTGATGGACGCGATCTGTCGGCGGGGTCGGTGCTCGCGCGGCGGTTGTTCAGTTGAGCGCACCCCATAGCAAGGTGGAGGCCGTTTGAACTGGCGTGCATTTTTTCTCCCGCCCTTGGTGGAGCGTGACCAGGGGCTGTATCGCCCAGGGCTGCAGACGCTGGAGCTGTTCAAGTCCTCGGTGCTGGCGGCCGCCGGTGTGGGTGTGGTGGCTTTTGGGCAGATGTACGCAATGGGCGCGGTTTACCTGGGGCTGGCGGGGTTCTTGGGCTGGCGCCAATGGGCAGAGCGGCGCAAGTTCGGTCCCGCAGGCCGCCCGCTGGTACGCATTCATGACGGCACCGCGCTCTTCTCCTTGTCGTCACGGTGGGTGCCTCGGCAGCAAGAGATTGTGTTGCGCGAGGTCAAGGCGCTGACCTTGCATGGCGATTTCATCAGGCGCAAGTTCGTGTTCGAGCGGCGCCATGGCGATGCCATCCGCTTCACGACGACATATGGGAGACACGATGAGCGGGTTGTAGAGTTTGTGCGCAAACACATGCCTGCACGTGTGCGCCTTGAGATCAAAGATGCGCCCGCTGTGGGTGGTCAGATCCCCGGTGACGAACTTTGAAGCCGTTGGGCAGATCCCAGAAATACCGCAGCGGCCATGTCCGAGAATTTAGACCTTTTTTCTACCCCAGCGCCCGCTGAGCAAGTGCAGCCTGCTATCAAAATCAAAGTACTGCGCGACCAGCTCAACCACTGGGCGCACCAGTACTACGTGCTGGACCAGCCCACCGTGCCCGACGCCGAATACGACCGCGTGTTCCGCGAGCTGCAGGCGCTCGAAGCCGCACACCCTGATCTGGTCACCCCCGATTCGCCCACGCAGCGCGTGATTGGCGCGGTGATGGAGGGCCTGGCCTCCGTGCGCCACACGGTGCCCATGCTCAGCATCCACACCGAGACCGACACCGAGGCCACGGGGGCGCAGGCGTTTGATGCGCGTGTGCGGCGCGAGCTGGGCCTGGCGGAGGCCGACCCTGCCATCGAATACGTGGCCGAGCCCAAGTTCGACGGCCTGGCCATGAGCCTGCGCTACGAAAACGGCCGTCTCGTGCAGGCCGCCACGCGCGGGGATGGTGAAGTGGGCGAGGACGTGACGCACAACATCCGCACCATCCGGCAGATTCCGCTCACGTTGCCCGACGGGGTGCCACCCATCCTCGAAGTGCGTGGCGAGGTCTACATGCGCCGTGCGGACTTTGACGCGCTGAACGAGCGCCAGCGGGAGCAGGGCGGTAAGACCTTTGTGAACCCGCGCAATGCGGCTGCGGGTGCGGTGCGCCAGCTCGACTCCAACATCACCGCCCAGCGCCCCCTGAGTTTTTTTGCTTACGGCCTGGGGGCCATCACACCGCCTGCCGAGGGCGGGCCCGTGTTTCGCACGCATTTCGAGATGCTGCAGACGCTGAAAGCATGGGGTTTTCCGGTCGCTGGGCAGGTCCAGATTGCCACAGGCGCTACGGAATTGGTAGCGTTTCACCAGCAGGTGGGCACCAGCCGCGATGCGCTGCCGTACGACATTGACGGTGTGGTCTACAAGGTCAACTCGCTGCAGCTGCAGCGTGATCTGGGTTTCAAGACCCGAGAGCCGCGCTGGGCCGTGGCGCACAAGTACCCGGCGCAGGAGATGGCCACGAAGATCGAAGGCATCGACGTGCAGGTGGGCCGCACCGGCAAGATCACGCCAGTGGCGCGTCTGGCGCCCGTGTTCGTGGGAGGCGTTACCGTCACCAACGCCACGCTGCACAACCTGTTCGAGATCCGCAAGAAGGGCGTGCGCCTGGGCGACCAGGTCATCGTGCGCCGTGCTGGGGACGTGATCCCTGAGGTCGTCGGCGTGATACCCGGCAACCGCACGGGTTACGTACCCAACTTCCAGATGCCCAAGGCCTGCCCCGTGTGCGGCAGCGCCGTGGTGCGCGAAAAAGGCGAGGCCAACCACCGCTGCACCGGTGGCTTGTTCTGCGCCGCGCAGCGCAAGGAGGCCATCCTGCACTTTGCCGCGCGCCGCGCCATGGACATCGAGGGCCTGGGTGACAAGCTCGTGGACCAGTTGGTGGACGCCAACGTGATCCGCACGCTGCCCGACCTGTACCGGCTGGGCCTGACCTCCCTCATCGCGCTGGAGCGCATGGCCGAGAAATCGGCCCAGAACGTGCTGGCCGCGCTCGAAAAATCCAAGCAGACCACCTTGCCCCGCTTCCTGTTCGGCCTGGGCCTGCGCCATGTGGGCGAGGCCACGGCCAAGGATCTGGCCCGGCACTTTGGCACGCTGGACGCCATCATGGACGCGAGCGTGGAGCAGTTGCTGGAGGTGAACGATGTGGGCCCCGTGGTTGCACAAAGCCTGCACACGTTCTTCCAGCAGCCGCACAACCGCGAGGTGGTCGAACAGCTGCGCACCTGCGGTGTGACCTGGCCCGAAGGCCCCGTGGCCGAACGCGCCCCGCAGATCCTCGCGGGCAAGACCGTGGTGCTGACCGGCACCTTGCCGACCCTGAGCCGCGACGCAGCCAAGGACATGCTCGAAGCTGCCGGCGCCAAGGTGGCCGGTTCGGTCAGCAAGAAGACCAGCTATGTGGTGGCGGGCGAAGAAGCCGGCAGCAAGCTGGTCAAGGCCGAAGAGCTGGGTGTGCCCGTGCTGGACGAAGCCGGCATGCTGGCATTGCTGTCGGGTGTAGGCGCCTGAAGCGCTCTTTTCTGCGCTCTTTTTTCTCTGGGTTTTTGATGCGCACCTTGCTGCTTTCCTTCCAGGCCCGTGCCGCGGTCCTGTTCCGCTGGCTGGCCGGCCTGTTTGCCTGGATGCCCCGCCCGCTGCGCCGCGCGCTGATGTGGGGCGCCCTGGCGCTACCTGCCGCCGTGTTGCTGTACACGCTGGCGTTGATTCCGTTCACCCCCTCCATCAGCGACATCCGCAAGGCCAAGAGCGAGTTGCCCGCGCAGCTCATGTCGGCGGACAACAAGCTGCTGGCCGAATATCGCTGGGCCAACCGCGAGTGGATGGAGCTGCACCAGATTTCGCCCAATGTGGTGAATGCACTCATCGCCACCGAGGACCACCGTTTCTATGAGCATTTCGGGCTGGACTGGCGGCGCACGGCGTCGTCGGTGGTGCTGACGCTGCGGGGCGACCCGCAGGGCGGCTCCACCATCACGCAGCAGCTTGCGCGCAACCTGTTTCCTGAAGAAATTGGCCGCTCGCGCACCCTCACGCGCAAGCTCAAGGAGGCGATCACCGCGCTCAAGATCGAGGCCTCGTACTCCAAGGACGAGATCCTGGAGACCTACCTCAACACCGTGCCGTTTCTGTACAACGCGGTGGGCATCGAGATGGCCGCGCGCACCTATTTCGACAAGTCGGCCGACAAACTCAATGTGCTGGAAAGCGCCACGCTGATTGGCATGCTCAAGGGCACGGCTTATTACAACCCGGTGCTCAACCCTGAGCGCGCCCAGGCCCGGCGCAACACGGTGCTGTCGCAAATGGTCAAACGCGGCAAACTCGACCACAAGCAGCTGGAGCCGTTGCAAAAACGCCCGCTGCGCGTCAATTTCGAGCGCCAGACCGAGGTCATGGGCCCGGCGCCACACTTTGCGATGCAGTTGCGCAAGCAGCTCATCGTCTGGGCCGACAGCAACGGTTACAACCTCTACTCCGACGGCCTGGTGATCCGCACCACCATCGATTCGCGCCTCCAGGCCTATGCCAACCAGGCCGTGGCCCGCCAGGGACGCCAGCTGCAGGGCGTGGCCGATGCCGCCTGGGCCCAGCGCAATGGCTGGGGCCCCCAGAGCGAGCTGGTGCAGACCCTGGTGCGCGAAAGCGCCGAGTACCGCAACGCCCTGGACAAAGGCGAGGCGCCCGATGACACCCTGAAGGCCCTGTTGGCCGACACCAACTTCCTGAACAAGCTGCGTGCCGAGAAAACGCGCGTGCAGGCCGGTTTCCTGGCGCAAGACCCGGTCACGGGCCATGTGCTGGCCTGGGTGGGCAGCCGCGACTTTGCGCAGGATCCGTTCGACCATGTGCAGGCCGCGCGGCGCCAGCCTGGCTCTACCTTCAAGCCCTTTGTGTACGGCGCTGCGTTTGCCAATGGCGCGTCGCCCGACGATACGCTGATGGACACCGCCGTGGAAATCCCCCTGGGCGGTGGCCGCGTGTGGCGCCCCACCGATGGCGGCGCGCCCAGCGACCAGCCCATGACGCTGGCGGATGGCCTGGCGCTGTCCAAGAACACCATCACCGCGCAGGTCATGCAGCAGGTGGGCCCGGCCCGCGTGGCCGAGGTGGCTCGCGCTTTGGGCGTACGGCAGTCGCCGCTGGAAGAGGTGCCCTCCCTGGCGCTCGGCACCAGCCCGGTCACGCTCAAGGAAATGGTGACGGCCTACAGCTCCATCGTGAACCTGGGCCGCTACGTGGAGCCGGTGATGATCACCCGGATTGAAGACCGCCACGGCAAGGTGCTGGAGACCTTTGCACCCTCGGTGCCCGAGGAGGTGTTCCAGCCCCGCGCCGCCCAGACCCTGCGCAACGCCATGCGCGGCGCGGTAGACAAGGGCACGGCCACCGCCATCCGCTCGCGCTACGGCATCCAGGCCGATGTGGCCGGCAAGACCGGCACCACGCAGGACAACACCGATGGCTGGTTCATCCTCATGCACACGCGTGTGGTGGCCGGTGCCTGGGCGGGTTTCAACGATGGCCGCATCACGCTGCGCAGCGACTACTGGGGGCAGGGCGCACGCAGCGCGCTGCCCATGGTGGGTGAGTTCATGCAGCAGGCCATCCGCGGCAAGGTCATCAACGGCAATGACCGGTTCGTGGACGAGTTCGACACTGCGCCTCCAGCCGACAACTCCCTGGGCAGCATGCGGGAGTGGATACGGGGCTTGTTCCGCAGCGACCCGCAAACCCCTGCCGCGCCGCGGCCCGGCAACGATGGCCTGCCACCGGTCACACGCGACCCTGCACCGTCTTCGGGGCCTCCTTTGCCTGCCGAAGAGCGGGTGGGCGGGTAGCCAGGCCCCCCGCTGGGTGGGGCGTGCGCATGGGGCCGCCGCCGTGTATCAGGAGCGCGGTGTGGCATCCGTCCGCATTACCCCGTGGGCGCGGTGCGCCGCCGCTGTGGCAGGCATGGTTTTCAACCCTTGTGCAATGCCCTTGCGTCACTACAATTGCAACAAACTGCTTCATAGTTTTCCAATAGTCTTGATCGCTGTCAGCAGTCCGGTGGTGCCGCTGACGCTCTGGGAGTTGCCATGGGAGTTTGCGTTGAGCGCGACAGTCTGGCGTTGTGGTCCCGCAGGGCACTCATTGCGGGGGTAGCGTCTTCCCTGGCTTGGCCTTTGGCGGCCGATACACCACCGACCGACATTCACCTGGTTTCCGATGCCTGGCACGGCCTGACGCGCAAGGACGGCACTGGTCTGTATTTTGACCTCATCCGTGCGGTGTATGCGCAGCGCAAAATCAAGTTGCGCATCACCATCTACCCCTACGCGCGCACGGTGCAGGCGGTCAAGGACAAGCGCGCCGATGCATGGGTGGCCTCGTTTCAGAACGAAAAGGACTTTGCGCTGTACCCGCGCTGGCACTTTGACCGCAATGTGCAGCAGGCGTTGTTCCGCAAGCGCCCGGGGTACCTCTTTGGCGGGACCGGCGATCTGCGCGACAAGCGGGTGGCCTGGCTGCGCGATTTTGGCCTGGACAAGTACCTCAGCGTGCCCATGAAGATCGTCGAGGTGGACACCATCCAGAGCGCCATGCAGATGCTGGAGGCTGGCCGCATCGACTACTTCATCGGGGCGCAGTCCGACATTGCCGACGACATCAAGGCCCGCAGCGCCGACATGCGCGATTTCGAACTGGCCTTCGTGATGCACCTGGGGCTGTACCTGGCTTTTTCCAACACGCCCCGTGGCGAGGTATTGCGGCGCATCTGGGACGAGGAAATGGAGACCTTCCACAAGTCGGATGGGTTCAAGGCCATCTACAAAAAAGCGGGGTTTGACTATCCTTACTGAAGCTGCCGGTCTTCACCAGAAGCGGGTGGCATGGGCCGGTTCATGAACTCCATACAAAACCGCTTCATCGCGCTGCTGGTCATGGTGGTGTCTCTGGTGCTGGGCAGTTTTGGCGCATACAACTACCGGGACAGCCGGGCGCAGAAGCTGCAGCAACTGAACACGGAGCTGGATGCCGCCGTGGCCCGGCTGTCCCGCAACCTGCCCGATGCGCTCTGGCGCTTCGACAACAACCTGGTGCGCACGATTGTTGACTCCGAGCTGGGGACGGACGATGTGCTGGGCATCGAGGTGTTCAACGAACAGGGGCAATCGACCTACCTCGCATCCACCCGGCCGTTGGGCCAGCCCTGGAATCCTGCGCAGATGCCGGCCGATGTCGAACGCAGCGTGCGCCTGAGCTACGAAGAAAGCCAGGCGCGGCATCCACTGGGTGTTGTGCGCATCCATGCCACCACCCAGACCATCCGCGACAACCTGCGGCGCGAACTTGTGCGCCTGGTGGGCGTCATGCTGGCGCTCAACGTGCTGGTGGCGCTGGTGCTGTTGGTGGGGTTGCGCATGGTGGTGCTGCGGCCTCTGTTCGCGGTGCGCGATGCGCTGGAGCACATCGCTTCGGCCGACGCGGATCTGTCGCTGCGGCTGCCCAGCAGCAACAGCCTGGAGTTTGCAGCGGTCGCCCGCAGTTTCAACACCTTTGTGGCCCGGCTGGAACGCATCATGGGCGGCTCGGTGGACGAGGTGCACCAGGCCATTGGCCGCATCTCCAGCGGCGACCTGGAGACGCCCATACAGCTGGGCGAGCGCACGGAGGGCAGCAGCGTCATGGGCCGCCTGGCGGCCATGCGCGAGAACCTGCAGCGCGTGACCCTGGCCCTGCGCGACGCCACCCAACAGGCCGAGCAGGCGGCCCGCGTCAAGAGCGAGTTCATGGCCAACATGAGCCACGAGATCCGCACGCCCATGAACGCGGTCATCGGCATGAGCCACCTGGCCCTCAAGACCGACCTGACGCCGCGCCAGCGCGACTACCTCGAAAAAATCCAGCGCTCGGGCCAGCACCTGCTGGGTGTCATCAACGACATCCTGGATTTTTCCAAGATCGAGGCTGGCAAGATGACGGTGGAGCACATCGAGTTTGAACTCGATGCGCTGCTGAACAACCTGGCCGGGCTGCTGGGGCAGCGTGCCAGCGACAAAGGCCTGGAGATGATCTACGACGTGGCACCGGATGTGCCGCCCTGGCTGATGGGCGACCCGCTGCGGCTCGGGCAGGTGCTGATCAACTA
Source organism: Acidovorax sp. (assembly GCA_018780365.1). Classification (GTDB taxonomy): domain Bacteria; phylum Pseudomonadota; class Gammaproteobacteria; order Burkholderiales; family Burkholderiaceae_C; genus Acidovorax. The sequence goes on from JADMJR010000216.1 coordinate 20,366, forward strand.
CACCAACAACGCCATCAAGTTCACCGAGCGTGGCGAGGTGTGTGTGATGGTGCGTGTGGAGGCGCGCGGCGACCAGAAAGTGCGGCTGCGTTTCCTGGTGCGTGACACCGGGGTGGGCCTTGCGCCCGGGCAGCAGGAGCGCATGTTCCGCAGTTTCGAGCAGGCCGACTCGTCCACCACCCGCCAGTTTGGTGGCACCGGGCTGGGTTTGGCCATCACGCGCAGGCTGGTGGAGCTGATGGGGGGCGAGGTCGGGGTCGATAGCGCGCCTGGCGTCGGCTCCACGTTCTGGGCCACCGTGGACCTGGGCGTGGCGGCAGCCCAGCGGCCCCCGCCGCCGCAGCATGGCGACCTGCTGGGGCGGCGGGTGCTGGTGGTGGACGACAACGGCAGCGCGCGCACCGTGCTGCTGCACATGCTGGAGCAAATGGGCTTCGATGCCGAGGCCGTGGCGTCTGGCGCGGCGGCGCTGGCGGCGGTGGTGGAGGCCGACCACCGGAATCAGGCTTTTGATGTGGCCCTGGTGGATTGGCAGATGCCGGGCCTGGACGGCCTGCAGACGCTGGAGCGCATGAAAGGGCTGGGCTTGCGCAAACTGCCGCGTGGGGTGCTGGTGACGGCGCATGGGCGCGAGGAATGGCTGCAGCAAGGCCATCACCCGCTGGGCGCACTCGACGTGTTGCTCAAGCCTGTGGGCGCCTCCTTGTTGTTCGACACCCTGCTGCGCCTGCTGGCCGACCAGCCCTTGCCGGGCGACATGCGCAAACCCATCGACGACACATCGACCGCGCGCGAGGTGCCGCAGGGGGTGCCGACCGGCCTGCAGGGGCGGCGTGTGCTGCTGGTAGAGGACAACCCGCTGAACCAGCAGGTGGGCGCGGAACTGCTGGCCGAGGCCGGTGTCACTGTCGATGTCGCAGGCAATGGCCGCGTGGGCGTGGAGATGGCCCAGCGCCAGCACTATGACCTGGTGCTGATGGATATGCAGATGCCCGAAATGGATGGGCTGGAGGCGACCCGGTGCCTGCGGGCCCAGCCCGCGCTGGCCAGCCTGCCCATCGTTGCCATGACCGCCAACGCCCTGGCCGAAGACCGTGCGCGCTGCCAGGCGGCTGGCATGGATGACTTCGTGGCCAAACCCATTGAGCCCGCTTGCCTGTGGCGCGTGCTGCGGCGCTTTCTGGTGGCGGCAGACGACATGCCGAGCGACGGGGATGCGCCCGTGCCTTGTGTGGCCCCACCGCTGGACGCGGAAAACCAGGCCCTGCTGCAGCCACTGCAGGCCATCCCCGACCTGGACACGCGCAGCGGCCTGCGCCACGCCATGGAGCGCCCTGCGCGCTACATCGCCACCCTGCGCGAGTTTGTGGCCAGCCAGGGGGGCACTGCGGGGCAGTTGGCCGAGGCCTTGCGCAGCAGCGACTGGCCCCTGGCCGAGCGTTTGGCCCATACCCTCAAGGGGCTGGCCGCCCACATCGGAGCCGATGCACTGCGTTTTCACGCCAACGCCGTGGAACAATCGGCCCGCAAGGGTTACGCGCACTGGAGCGGCCAGGAGCGGCTGGCCCGCGAGCTGCAGTCGCTGGTGGCCCAGTTGCAGGCGGCGCTGCCAACCCCCGTGCTGGCGCCCCGCACCCGGCGCGCCAGCCCATTGCGCCTGGAGCGCACGGCCGGGTTGCTCAGGGCCTGGCTGGCACAGGATGATCCGCGCGCCAGGCGCCTGCTGGAGCGCCGGGCGGGGGACCTGCAGGCCCTGATGGGCGGGCAGTTTGGGGCCTTTGAACTCCATCTGCGCGGTTTTGACTTCCCGGCCGCGCTGGCTGTGCTGGATGCGGCTGTGGGCGGTGTGCGGTCTGGATCAGGAGCATCGACATGAACGACTTTATTCCGGCTGCCGCGCGGCCTTCGGTGTTGGTGGTGGACGACACGCCGCAGAACCTTCAGCTCATCAGCGAACTGCTGGCCCACCGCTACCGGGTGCGGGTGGCGCCCGGCGGCGACCGTGCGCTGCAGATTGCCCAGGCGATGCCGCCCGATTTGATCCTGCTGGACGTGGTGATGCCCGAGCCCGACGGCTACGAGGTCTGCCGCCGGCTCAAGGCCGATGCACGCACGCGCGACATCCCGGTGATCTTTCTGACCTCGCGCCACGACATGGAGAACGAAGCGCTGGGCTTTTCACTGGGGGCGGTGGACTACATCGCCAAGCCGGTCGTGCCCCCCCTGTTGCTGGCGCGGGTGCACACGCACCTCACCCTCAAGGTGGCCTCTGATTTCTTGCGCGACAAGTCCAGCTATCTGGAGGAAGAGGTGGAGCGCCGCACGCAGGAGGTGCGCGACGTGCGGGACGTGACCGTGCTTGCGCTGGCGTCGTTGGCCGAGGCGCGCGACAACGACACGGGCAACCACATCCTGCGCACCCAGCGCTACGTGCGCCTGCTGGCCACCGCACTGCGCAGCCACCCCGGCTACGCGCCAGAGCTGGACGAGCAGACCATCGAATGGCTCTACAAAAGTGCGCCCCTGCACGACGTGGGCAAGGTGGGCATTCCCGACGCCATCCTGCTCAAGCCGGGCAAGCTCACGCCGGACGAGTTCGAAATCATGAAGACCCACACCACGCTGGGGCGCGACGCCATTGCCATGGCCGAGCAGCGCCTGGGCAAGACGGTGCCCTTTCTGCGCATTGCCAAGGAGATCGCCTATTCGCACCAGGAAAAGTGGGACGGAAGCGGCTACCCGCTGGGTTTGTCGGGGGATGCGATTCCCTTGTCCGCCCGATTGATGGCGGTGGCCGACGTGTACGACGCCTTGATCACCCGGCGCGTCTACAAGGACGCCATGACCCACCAGGAGGCGGTGGACATTGTGGCGGCGGGGCGGGGCAGCCACTTCGATCCGGCCCTGGTCGATGCCTTTTTGTCCAACGAGGCCGAGTTCCAGGCCATCGCCCGGGCGTTTGCCGATGAGCCCGAGGGGGTTTTGCCGCAGGTCGTTTGACGGTCCGAATCAGCGCGCCGGTGTGGGCGCGGCGGGCGCCTTGTCTACTCGATATCAATGCAATGCAGCCCAAAGCTGCCCGCCCTGCGGTCCGCAAAGTACGCCACCAGCGTCTCCTTCACGGTGCGAAATGCCAGCTCGTCCCACGGCACTTCGTCTTCGGCAAACAGTCGCGCCTCGATGGTTTCATACCCCGGGTTGAACTGGTCGCTTAGCAGCGTGGCGCGGTAGAACAGGTGCACCTGGCCCACGCGGCGCACATTGAGCAGGCTGAACAGCGGGCCCATCTCGATCTGTGCGCCCGCTTCTTCATCCGTCTCGCGTGCGGCGCCCTGGGCGGTGGTTTCTTCCAGCTCCATGAAGCCTGCGGGCAGCGTCCACTTGCCCCAGCGTGGCTCGATGTTGCGCTTGCACAGCAGGATGCGCCCATCGGGCAGCGCGGGCACGGTGCCCACCACGTTCAGCGGGTTTTCGTAGTGCACCGTGTTGCAGGTGGGGCACACCGCACGCTGTTTGGTGTCGCCGTCGTCCGGCAGCCGGTAGACCACGGCGGTGCCGCAGGCGCGGCAGTGTTTGATGGGGCTGCGGAAAGTCATGCGGGGATTCTGATCTAAAAATGGCCTCTGCGCCCGCTGGGTAAGCGCTGATAGCTATCAAAAAATGAGTGTTTGGAGCCTGGAGGCTCCCCGGCGAGAGCGCAGGTTGCCTCCAGGCAGGCTCCAGGCGGGTCTACACCACGCTCAGTCGCAGTGTGCCCAGACCTTCCACGCCGCCTTCCAGCACATCGCCGCGCACCACGGCGCCCACGCCTTCGGGGGTGCCGGTGTAGATCAGGTCGCCGGGCTGCAGCTCCCACGCGGCCGAGAGGTGTTCGATGGTTTCGGCAATGTTCCAGATCAGCTGGGCCACGATGCTGCGTTGCTTGTCGGCACCGTTGACCTGCAGCCAGATCGCGGCGTTGGCCACGTCGCCTGCCTGCGCGGCCGGGGTGATGGGGCCGATGGGGGCGCTGGCGTCAAAGCCCTTGCCGATGCACCAGGGGCGGCCTTGCTTCTTCATGTCGTTCTGCAGGTCGCGGCGGGTCATGTCCAGGCCCACGGCGTAGCCGTAGATGTGCGCGAACGCGTCAGCGGCCTTGATGTTCTTGCCTCCCTTGCCAATGGCCACCACCAGTTCAATCTCGTGGTGCAGGTTGGCGGTGAGGCTGGGATAGGGCAGCTGGCCGGTTTCGCCTGTGTTGACCACCACGATGGCATCGGCGGGTTTCATGAAGAAGAAGGGTGGCTCGCGGCCGGTGAAACCCATCTCCTTGGCGTGTTCTTCATAGTTGCGGCCCACGCAGTAGATGCGGTGCACGGGGAAGCGGTCGCCGCTGCCCACCACGGGCACGCTGGCCACCGGCGCGAGAGAAAACACGTAGCTCATGTCTGCCTTTCATTGGTCTTTATTCGGTGGGGTACGCACCCCGTGGCAGTGTGCCATGGCTGCGGGCCGCCTGCTGTGGGGCGCTACACTGGCGCCCATGGCAAAGAGCTTCGATTTCCACAACACGCCGGGCCACCTGGTGCGCCGCGCCCACCAGCGGACCGTGGCGCTTTTCATGGAAGAAACCGCCGGGTTTGACGTGACGCCGGTGCAGTTCGCCATCCTGCACGAGCTGCTGGCCCAGCCGGGCGAAGACCAGGTCACCCTGGCTGCGCGTGTGGCGTTTGATGCGGCGACCTCGGGCTCGGTCATCGGGCGGCTGGAAAAGCGCGGCTGGATCCGCCGCGAGCCCGACACCCGAGACCGCCGCCGCAAACTCCTGTGGATCACCCCCGAAGGCGAGGTGGCCGCCCTGCAGATGCGCGATGCCGCCCAGCGCGTGCAAGAGCGGTTGATGGCCCCACTCAATGCGCAGGAGCGCGTGGATCTCATGTCCATCCTGTCCAAGGTCGTCTACAACCACCAGGACCCGGCAGGCACCTCCGGTGCCTGACGGGCCAGCAGGCGCCGCCAGGCCGCCTGTGCAGTGCCGACGCCGTGCACCTGGTCGCCGGGCCACGGCATTCCTACCGATCTCCAACCGATCCACAGATCCACTGACGGGTTCAATCCATGCAGCTTTACAACTACTTCCGCTCCTCTGCCTCGTTCCGCGTGCGCATCGCGCTGCAGATCAAGGGCCTGGCCTACGACTATCTGCCCGTGCACCTCGTCAAGGGCGAGCACAAAGACCCCGAATACGCCAGCCGCATCGGCGACGCGCTGGTGCCCACGCTGGTGACGGACGGGGGCACGGCCCTGTCGCAGTCGATGGCCATCATCGAATACCTGGACGAAACCCACCCCACGCCCGCCTTGCTGCCAGCCACCCCGCTGGCCCGTGCCCGCGTGCGTGCCCTGGCGCAAATGGTGGCCTGCGAGATCCACCCGCTGAACAACCTGCGCGTGCTCAAGTACCTGGTGCGCGACCTGAAGGTGGACGAGGACGCCAAGAACGCCTGGTACCACCACTGGGTGCGCAGCGGGCTGGAGGCCTTCGAGCGGCAGCTCGCGCTGCTGGCGCAGGAGCGTGCCGCCCAGGGCCTGGCGCCGTCGGTGCTGTGCTGGGGCGACACCCCGACGCTGGCCGATTGCTGCCTGGTGCCACAGATCTTCAATGCCCAGCGCTTCAATGTGAACCTGGACGGCCTGCCGCTCACGATGGGGGTGTTCGAGGCCTGCATGGCGCTGCCTGCGTTCCAGCAGGCGCAGCCCTCGGCCTGCCCGGACTTCGAGGCCTGATGGCCACCCCCCATGTGCCGGGCGGTGCGGGCGCCGACTGGCTGGTGCCCGACTGGCCCGCTCCGCCCGGCGTGCGGGCGTTGTGCACCGCGCGCGCGGGCGGTGCCAGCCTGCCACCGTATGACAGCCTGAACCTCGGCACCCATGTGGGCGACGACCCGGCCGCCGTGGGGGCCAACCGGTTGGCACTGCAGGCGGCTCTGCAGGCGCACACGCCAACGGCCCGGGCCGTGTTTTTGAACCAGGTGCATGGCGACGGTGTGGTTCGGTTGGATGGCACTACGCCCGATGGCACCGAGGCCGACGCTTGTGTGGTCACGGCCCCGGGGGCCGTCTGCACCATCATGGTGGCCGACTGCCTGCCCGTGCTGTTCGCCCACCGCAGTGGCCAGGTGGTGGCGGCCGCCCACGCGGGCTGGCGTGGGTTGGCCGGTGAGGGGGGGCGGGGGGTTTTGGAATCCACCTTTGAGCATTTTGAGGCCCTTGCGCGCGCCCCTATTGCCTCAATAGCTATAAAAAGTGAAGCAATTGCTGTGATGCCTGCCGTGGCCGCGGACACGCTGGCCTGGCTGGGCCCTTGTATCGGCCCCCAGGCTTTTGAAGTGGGCCCCGAGGTGCGTGCGGCGTTCTGCGATGCCGATGCCGATGCCGCCGCCCAGGCCTGTTTTGTGGCCCGTTCAGACGCCCCGGGCAAGTACCTGTGCGATCTGGCGGGCTTGGCCCGCTTGCGGCTGCGGGCCTTGGGCATCACCCAGATCTATGGCAATGACAGCACGGTGCCCTGGTGCACGGTGACCAACGCCTCACGGTTCTTTTCGCACCGCCGCGACGCTGCCGTGCTCGGCGCCAGCGGGCGCTTCGCCGCCTGCATCTGGCGCGGATGATTCTGCGGCCGTGGCTGATGCGGTTGCCGCAGCCGCCTGCTCCGCATCGTGGGCGGCTTGTTCGGCGGCTTCGCGCGTTTTGATCGCACGTTTGCGCGAGGGGGTGCCCAGGATATAGACCAGGATGCCCATGGGCAGCACGCCATACAGCACAAAAGTGATGACGGCGCCGAGCAGCGTGCCCGTGGGGCTGGTGGCTTCGGCCACCGCCATCATGAGGGTGACGTAGGTCCAGGCGATAACGATGAGGTACATTGGTTTGTGTTCACGGCGGGTGTTGAATTCGTTGCCATGCAGATGGACGTCGGCAACAATGAACCCGCAAGAGACAGAGGCAAGGCACCCCGCTGCTGCGAGCGATCAACCATTGAGGAAAGAGCATGAATTCTGAATCACCCTGGGCTGAGAGCGCCCAGCAGTTCCAACAGATTTTCGGGCAAAGCTGGTCGCAGGCGCTGCAATCGTTTCAGAAGATGGACCTGGGCGCGCAAATGCCTGCGGCCCCGGCGCTGCAGCTTTCGCAACCCAAGCTGCAGGCCTTGCAGCAGCAGTACCTGAAAGAAGCCCAGGAGCTGTGGGCCCAGGGCCTGCAGGGGGCGCCCGACGTCAAGGACAAGCGCTTTGCCGGCGAAGGCTGGGCCAGCAACCCGGTGGCCGCGTTCTCGGCCGCCGCCTACCTGCTCAACGCCCGCACCCTGATGGGCCTGGCCGACGCGGTGGAGGCAGACGAAAAAACCAAGGCCCGCATCCGCTTTGGCGTGGAGCAGTGGATGGCGGCCATGGCGCCCAGCAACTTCCTGGCCTTCAACGCAGAAGCCCAGAAAAAAGCCATCGAGACCAAGGGCGAGAGCATTGCCAAAGGCATGCAGAATCTGCTGCACGACATCACGCAGGGCCATGTGTCGATGACCGACGAAAGCCTGTTCGAGGTGGGCCGCAATGTGGCGACCACCGAAGGCGCGGTGGTGTACGAGAACGAACTCTTTCAGCTGCTCGAATACAAGCCGCTCACCGCCAAGGTGTACGAGCGGCCTTTCCTTCTCGTGCCGCCCTGCATCAACAAGTTCTACATCCTTGACCTGCAGCCCGAGAACTCGCTGATCCGCTATGCCGTGAGCGAAGGCCACCGCACCTTTGTCGTGAGCTGGCGCAACCCCGACGACAGCCTGGCCCACAAGACCTGGGACGACTACGTGGAAGACGGCGCCATGGCTGCCATTGACGTGGTGCAGAACATCACGGGCGCTGACCAGATCAATGCGCTGGGCTTTTGCGTGGGGGGCACCATCCTCAGCAATGCGTTGGCCGTGCTGGCGGCGCGTGGCGATGAGCCCGTGGCCAGCGCCACCTTCCTCACCACGCTGATCGACTTCACGGACACGGGCATCCTCGACGTGTTCATCGACGAGGCTTTTGTGAAGTTCCGCGAGATGCAGATGGGGCAGGGCGGGCTGATGAAGGGGCAGGACCTGGCTTCGACCTTCAGCTTTTTGCGCCCCAACGACCTGGTGTGGAACTACGTGGTGGGCAACTACCTCAAGGGCGAAACGCCGCCGCCGTTTGACCTGCTCTACTGGAACAGCGACAGCACCAACCTGCCCGGGCCCTTCTACGCCTGGTACCTGCGCAACTTCTACCTTGAAAACAGCCTCGTCCAACCCGGCAAGCTGACCGTGTGTGGCGAGAAGCTGGACCTGGACAAGCTCACGCTGCCCGTCTACATCTATGGATCGCGCGAGGACCACATCGTGCCGGCTACGGCAGCCTATGCCTCCACGCAGGTGCTGCCGGGCAAGAAGCGTTTTGTGATGGGCGCTTCGGGCCACATTGCCGGCGTGATCAATCCGCCTGCCAAGGGCAAGCGCAGCCACTGGATACGCGCCGATGGCAAGTTCCCCGCCACCCTGGACCAATGGCTCCAAGGCGCCACCGAACACCCCGGCAGCTGGTGGACCGACTGGTCGGATTGGCTCCAGGGGCATGCGGGCAAGCAGATTGCAGCGCCCAAGGGCTATGGCAAGGGCAGCAAGTTCAAGGCCCTTGAGCCTGCTCCGGGCAGCTACGTTAAGCAGAAATCCTGATACGCAAAAGTCCTGACCCGCCCTGACTTGCTGCACGGCGAGAATTACCCAGCAACAACCTCCAACCACAAGGACATTCCATGGAAGACATCGTCATCGTTTCGGCCGCCCGCACCGCTGTGGGCAAGTTTGGTGGCGCGCTGGCCAAGACGCCTGCGAGCGAACTGGGCGCCATCGTGATCCGCGAAGCCATTGCCCGCGCGGGCCTGCAATCCGACCAGATCGGCGAAGTCATCATGGGCCAGGTGCTGGCGGCTGGCGTGGGCCAGAACCCCGCACGCCAGGCCTCGATGAAGGCTGGTGTGGCCAAGGAAACCCCGGCCCTCACCATCAACGCCGTGTGTGGCTCTGGCCTCAAGGCCGTGATGCTGGCCGCCCAGGCCGTGGCCTGGGGCGACAGCGACATTGTGGTGGCCGGCGGCCAGGAGAACATGAGCCTGGCCCCCCACGTGCTCAATGGCTCGCGCGACGGCCAGCGCATGGGCGACTGGAAGCTGATCGACACCATGATCGTCGATGGCCTGTGGGATGTGTACAACCAGTACCACATGGGCATCACCGCTGAAAACGTGGCCAAGGCCTATGGCATCACCCGTGACATGCAGGATGCCTTGGCCCTGGGCAGTCAGCAAAAGGCGGCGGCCGCACAGGACGCCGGCAAGTTCGCCGACGAAATCGTGGGCGTGAGCCTGGCGCAGAAGAAAGGCGACCCCATTCTGTTTAACGCAGATGAATACCTGAATCGCAAGACCAACGCCGAAGCACTGGCAGGCTTGCGCCCCGCCTTTGACAAGGCGGGCAGCGTGACTGCGGGCAACGCATCGGGCCTGAACGACGGTGCCGCTGCAGTGGTCGTGATGAGCGCGAAGAAGGCGGCAGCCCTGGGCCTCAAGCCCCTGGCCCGCATCGCTGCATTTGGCACCAGCGGCCTGGACCCCGCCACCATGGGCATGGGCCCCGTGCCCGCCTCGCGCAAGGCCCTGCAGCGCGCGGGCTGGAACGCCGCCGATGTCGATCTGTTCGAGCTGAATGAGGCCTTTGCGGCCCAGGCCTGTGCCGTGAACAAGGAACTGGCCATCGACCCCGCCAAGGTCAACGTGAACGGCGGTGCCATTGCCATCGGCCACCCCATTGGCGCATCCGGTTGCCGCATCCTGGTGACTCTGCTCCACGAGATGCAGCGCCGCGATGCCAAGAAGGGCCTGGCCGCGCTGTGTATCGGTGGCGGCATGGGCGTGTCTTTGGCGCTGGAGCGTTAACGAGCGCCAGGGCAGTGCTCCCGGGCACTTTGCCTGAGGCCACACGCCTGCATGAAAGCCGCGTTGCGACGCGGCTTTTTTGTTTCCGGTCGCTGATTGATGGCGAACGCACGGCGCCGCAGAGAGCGCCGCACCCTTGATGCGCGTCATGCCGCGAGAGGGCTGTTCCGTGCACCAAAAAAGTGACTCTGAAGAGGGTGTGCACCGTGTCAGATGTATGACGCATGCGGATATGCCAAAAAGGAAAGGGCTTCAGTGTTTTCCTTCACGGCGGGGCTTGATTTCTTCGGTAGAGTGGGTGCTGAGCAAATCACTAACAAGGAGAAATCACATGAGCCAGAAAGTTGCGTACGTCACCGGCGGCATGGGTGGCATTGGTACCGCCATTTGCCAGCGCCTGCACAAGGAGGGCTTCAAGGTCATCGCTGGCTGCGGCCCTACCCGTGATCACGCCAAGTGGCTGGCAGAGCAGAAGGCCCAGGGCTTCACCTTCTATGCATCGGTGGGCAATGTGGGCGACTGGGATTCCACGGTCGAAGCCTTTGGCAAAACCAAGGCCGAGCACGGCACCATCGATGTGCTGGTGAACAACGCCGGCATCACCCGCGACCGCATGTTCCTCAAGATGTCGCGCGAAGACTGGGACGCAGTCATTGAAACCAACCTCAACAGCATGTTCAACGTCACCAAGCAGGTGGTGGCCGACATGGTGGAAAAGGGTTGGGGCCGCATCGTCAACATCAGCTCGGTGAACGGCGAAAAGGGCCAGGCCGGCCAGACCAACTACTCGGCAGCCAAGGCGGGCATGCATGGTTTTTCGATGGCCCTGGCGCAAGAACTGGCCACCAAGGGCGTGACGGTCAACACCGTGAGCCCGGGCTACATCGGCACCGACA
>JADMJR010000215.1 GCA_018780365.1 Acidovorax sp.
CGGTGAGCGGGATGTCGGCGTTCAGCGTCTCGCGGATCGCCTTGCCGTTGTCCACGGTTTCGGCATAGGCCAGCAGCTCCAGGTTCTGCTCGATGCGGTCGGCGATCTTCAGCAGGATGTTGCCGCGTGTGGCGGCGTCGGTCTTGCCCCAGGCATCGGCGGCGGCGTGGGCGGCATCAAGCGCCAGTTCGATGTCTTCGGCAGTGGAGCGGGCGGCCTGGGTGTAGACCTTGCCGTTGACCGGCGAGATGACGTCAAAGTACTGGCCCTTGACCGGAGGCACAAACTGGCCGCCGATGAAGTTGTTGTACTGGGACTTGTAGGCGATCTTGGCGCCAGCGGCGCCGGGGGCTGCGTAAACGGTCATGGTGTTGTCTCCTGCGGTTGTTGTGTGCATCGGGCCGACCCTCTGGGCCTTTCCGATACCCACCCTCTAATCAAGACCCATGCCAGCACGCAACGGCGCGTGGGGCCTTGATTTCATTGGAGGTTTTCTGCCGCCCGTGGATGGCACCTGTCGCGGCGGACACCACCGCGCTGTGCCGTGTTGCGACACCTGTCACGAAATGGAACAGTTGGCAAAGCCCCTGTGCCCGCGCCCTTGCCCCCGGCGTTGCCGCCCGCCATACTGGCCCCACACCACAAGCAGGGCGCCCTGACGACCCTGCACGGAGACAACAACGTGCGCCCCAACACCTCCCCCGTCGCCCTGCGACAGGCCCGCCAGCACCTGCTGGACTCTGGCCAGTGCCCCAGCGGCCTGGTGGACGAGCGCCTGGCGCGCTCCTGGTCGCGCAGCCTGGCGGCCGGCCTGGTGCCCACCGGGCGGCCCCAGGGCATCGACCACCCCAGCAGCGGCACGCTGCGCCAGGTGCTGGCCAGCAACCCTGAGCTGCTCGCGCATTCGCGGCCGGTGATGGAGTACCTGTTCGAGCAGGTGCGCCACAGCCAGAGCGTGGTGGTGCTCGCCGACCGGCGCGGCATGCTCATGCACACGCTGGGCGACCCGCACTTTGTGGACAAGGCCGAGCGCGTGGCGCTGACCAGCGGGGCCTCGTGGCACGAGGACCACCGGGGCACCAACGCCATCGGCACGGCCCTGGCCGAGGGCTGCGCGGTGGAGGTGCATGGCGGCGAGCATTACCTGGAGCGCAACGGCTTTCTGACCTGCGCAGCCTCGCCCATCCTCTCGGCCACGGGCGACCTGCTGGGCATCCTCGACATCTCGGGCGACTACCGCAACGGCCACGCCCACACCCTGGGCCTGGTGAGCACGGCCGCGCGCATGATCGAAAACCGCCTGCTGGCCGCCACCTGCAAACGCAACATCCGCCTGCACCTGCACAGCGCGCCCGAGGGCATTGGCAGCGTGGCCGAGGGCATCGTGGCGGTATCGGGCGATGGCTGGATCGTGGGCGTCAACCGCATGGCCCTGGCCCAGCTGGGCCTGCGCGCGGGCGACGTGGGCGCCACCTTGCTCGAGCGGGTGCTGCAGGTGCGGCTGGATGACCTGCTTTCGCACCACAAGCGCCGCCCCCAGCAGCCCCAGGCGGTGCGTGTGCTGGGCGGGGCCCTGCTGTTTGCCCAGGTGCAGGTGGACGCCGCCGCGTGGGTGGCCGCCCCGGCCCGGACCAGCGCCGCTGCGGTGCCTGCGCAGGATGCGCTGGCCCAGCTCGACACTGGCGACGCCCGCTGGCGTGCCGCCGCCGACAAGGCCCGCCGCGTGGTGGGCAAGCCGATTGCGGTGCTGGTGCAGGGCGAGTCGGGCGTGGGCAAGGAGGTGTTTGCCCGCGCCCTGCACGCCAGCGGCCCGCGCCGCGATGCGCCGTTTGTGGCCATCAACTGCGCGGCGATTCCCGAGCACCTGATCGAATCCGAACTCTTCGGCCATGTGGCCGGTGCCTTCACCGGCGCGCGCAAGGAAGGCCACCTGGGCCGCCTGCGTGAGGCCCAGGGCGGCACACTGTTCCTTGATGAAATCGGCGACATGCCCCTGGCCCTGCAGACCCGCCTGCTGCGGGTGCTGCAGGAGCGCAGCGTGACCCCCGTGGGCGCCAGCAAGGCCGTGCCGGTGGACTTTGCACTGGTCTGCGCCACACACCAGCAGCTGCTGCAGGCGGCCGAGTTGGGGCGCTTTCGGCAAGACCTGTACTACCGCATCAACGGCCTCACCGTGCAACTGCCCGCGCTGCGCGAGCGCAGCGACTTCGTGGCACTGGCCCAGCGCCTGCTGGCCGACCTGGCGACGGAACAGGGCCTGGGTTTTGAGGTGCAAATGGCGCCCGACCTGCTGGCCCGACTGGCCGCCTATGCCTGGCCCGGCAACCTGCGCCAGCTGGCCAACGTGCTGCGCACGGCCTGCGCCATGCTGGCCGAGGGCGAAGACACCCTGGGCTGGGAGCACATGCCCGACGACCTGGTGCAGGCACTCACGGCAGCCCCGGCCCCCGCACAGAACGAACCCGCAGCCAGCCCGGTGGCAATGAACCTGCAGCAACTCTCCCGCACCGCCATCGACCAGGCGCTGCAGGCCGCACGCGGCAACATGTCGCAGGCGGCGCGCCAGCTGGGCATCAGCCGCCAGACGCTGTACCGCAAGCTGGGCGGGCGCGCCACGCCGTAGCCATCAACAGCTATATATTTGATAGCTATAAAGGCATACTCATCAGGCGGTAGCGGCCATTTTTGCTTGAACCGGCAACACCAGCCGCGCCCGCAGCCCCGCGCCGGGCGCGCTGCGCAGCTCCAGCCACCCGCCGTGGCTACGCGCCACACGCTCCACGATGGCCAGGCCCAGGCCCGCACCCGGCGGGCCGGTGCGCGCCGCGCCGCCACCGCGTGCAAAGGGCTGGCGCATGCGGTCGATGTCGTCGGCGCCGATGCCGGTGCCCTGGTCCTGCACCTCCAGCCACACGCTGTCGGCACCCGCCCCGGTGCGCAACACCACGGGCGGCTGGCCGTGGCGCCAGGCGTTTTCCACCAGGTTGTCCAGCGCACGGCGCAGGGCCTGGGGGCGCACGGGTACGTCGGGTAAATGGTGCTGTGCCGCCAGCTCCAGCACCAGCGCGCGGCCATGGTCGGCCTGCGCCTCGGCCACGGCCTGGGCCAGGTCGTTGAGCGATGCGGTGGTGGGTGCCTCGGCCTCGCCGCTGCGGGCGAACTGCAGGAACTGGCCCACGATGCCGTCCATCTCGTCGATGCTGCGCGCCATGCTGGCCGCCAGCGGTGCATCGACCTGCGCACCGGCAATCTCCACGGAGAGGCGCAGCTTGGTCAGCGGGGTACGCAGGTCGTGCGACACGCCCGCCAGCATCAGCGCGCGCTCGTGGTCGGCAGCGGTCAGGCTCTGCGCCATGTGGTTGAAGCTGCGGGCCACGGTGGCGATTTCCTCCGGCCCGGCCTCGGGCAGCACGGCGGGCGTCTGGCCCTGCGCAAGCTGGCGCGCGGCCCCCACCACCTGCGCCAGCGGGCGGTGGATGTGGCGCTGAAGCCACCACGCGCCCAGCAGCGCCAGCAGCATGCTGGCCAGTGTGGCCACCAGCCAGGCGCCGGTGAAGGTGCGTGTGGGGAACACGCTGGGCAGGTTGAGCCAGTAGCTCTCGGGGCCATCGGCCCCCGGGTGTTCCACACGCAGGGCCAGCATGCCGGTGCTGTCGCGGCGCCACAAGGGCTGGGGGGAGGTGGCGGCATCATGAAGGCCCAGGCGGCGCGCCACGGCCCGCACAAACTGCCGCTCCATGGGCGACAACAGCGCACGCCGCGCAGCGCTTTCCGGCGCCACAGGCGGGGTGGCCGCCACGGCCTGCCGATTGAACGCCTCGACAAACGCCGCCCGCTGCGCCGGGGGCAGCGCCTGCAGCCCCGCCCGCAGCGCGGCCACATTGCGCGCCACACCATCGGCCACCAGCGCCACGCGGGGCTGAAAGATCATCTGCCGCACCAGCACGGCGGCCACCAGCTGGCCCAGCACGATGAGCGCAGCCATCAGCAGCAGGTTGCGCCCGAGCAGGCTGCGCGGCCAGAGCCCCCAACGGCGGGCAGGGGGAGCGGGGGCCGTCATGGCTGCGCCCCTCCACCCGGCGCAGCGCCATCGGGCACAAACACATAGCCCACCCCCCACATGGTGCGGATGTGGCGTGGCTGCGCCGGGTCGGCCTCGATGAGCTTGCGCAGCCGCATGATCTGCACGTCGATGCTGCGGTCGGTGGCGGCATGGTCGGGCCCATAGGCCAGGGCCAGCAACCGGTCGCGGCCCAGGGGGCGGTGGGGGTTCTGCGCCAGGGCCAGCAGCAGGGCGAATTCACCGGTGGTGAGGGGCATGTCCTCGCCCTGGCGCTCCAGTCGCCGCTCGGCAGGCAGCAGCACAAAGTCGCCAAATGCCAGGCGGCTCAACACGCCCTGCGGCCCGGTGTGCGCGCCCAGCAGGCGCTGGCGCCGCACCATGGCCTGGATGCGGGCCAGCAGCTCGCGCGGGTTGAAGGGCTTGGGCAGGTAGTCGTCGGCGCCCATCTCCAGGCCGATGATGCGGTCCACCGGGTCGCCGCGCGCGGTGAGCATCAGGATGGGAATGGTCTCGCCCTGCGCGCGCAGGCGGCGGCAGATGGCCAGGCCGTCCTCGCCCGGCATCATCACGTCGAGCACCAGCACATCAAAGCGCTCGCGCTGCAGCAGCACATCGAGCGGGCCTGCGCCATCGACCGTGCGCACGGTGTAGCCCTGGTCGCTCAGGTAGCGCTGCAGCAGCGCGCGCAGCTCGGGCTCGTCGTCGGCGACCAGGATCTTGGCGAGGGTGGCAGTCATGGGTGGGGAGGTTGAGGGCCAGGCAGGGCGCAGGCCCGATGGTACGGCGCGCCCCACCCGGGCCACGCCCGCCCCCCAGGGCCCAGGTGATGACAGCCTGTGACAGCCCCCGCGCGTTTGTCATGCTTTGTCATGACTTGGCGCCACGCTGCAACGATTCGCACCTCCACGGATGCGACAGTGGCAGGCATCGGCCCAGAGCCGCCACCACAACCCCCTGCAGGAGTTTTTTCCATGCCCGCTGCCCGCCGCGCCTTCTCCCTCGCCGCCACGGCCACTTTGGCCCTTGCCGCCACGGCCTGCGCCCAGGCCCAGCCGTCCGATGCGCCCCAGAGCGGGCGCCTGCGCGCACTCATCGCCCAGAAGCAGGCCCAGGCGCAGGCCGCCGCCCTGCCCACCGGCGTGCAGCGCATTACCGACGTGCCCTATGGCAGCGACCCGCGCCAGCGCATGGACGTGTACCTGCCCACCCCGTCCTCGTCCACCGCCAGCGCAGTGCGCGCGCCGGTGGTCTTCATGGTGCATGGCGGCGGCTGGCGCCATGGCGACAAGGCCATGGGCCGCGTGGTGCAGGAAAAGGTGGCGCGCTGGGTGCCCCGGGGTTTTGTGCTGATCTCGGTGAACTACCGGCTCTTGCCCGACACCCCCGTGGCCCAGCAGGAGCGCGACGTGCAGGCCGCGCTGGTGGCCGCGCAGCAGCGTGCGGCCACCTGGGGGGCGGACCCGAGCCGCTTCATCCTGATGGGCCACTCGGCAGGCGCCCACCTGGTGGCCTTGCTCAACGCCCGCGCCCCGCAGGCCCTGCGCGAAGGCGCCTGGCCGTGGCTGGGCACGGTGGTGCTCGACAGCGCGGTGATGAACGTGCCCGCCGTCATGCGCGCCCCGCACATGCCGCTGTACGACGACGCGTTTGGCGCCGACCCGGCCTACTGGATGGCCCTGTCGCCCTTCCACCAGTGGACGGTGGGCGCGCCCCCGGTGCAGATGGTGTGCTCCACCGAGCGCCCCGACCAACCCTGCCACCAGGCCGAAACCCTGGCCCGCCATGTGCACGGCCTGGGCGGCCGCGCCGAGGTGCTGCCGCAGGACCTGGGCCACGGTGAAATCAACGCCCAGCTGGGGCTGGAAAGCGCCTACACCCGGGCCGTGGAGGCCTTCATGGGCTCGCTGGATGCCGAGGTGGCGCGGCGCCTGCAGTGAGGGATGTGGGCAGCGTCAATAGCTATTAATTCAATAGCATTAAACATATTACCAATGCGCGCAAACTGCCAATTTCACTGAGATTTTGAGTGCAGATACGGCGCCAGGTACCGCCCCGTATGGCTCGCCGGGTTGGCCGCCAGGTCCTCCGGCGTGCCCACACCCACCACAGTGCCCCCCCCCGCCCCGCCCTCCGGCCCCATGTCGATGAGCCAGTCGGCGGTTTTGATGACGTCGAGGTTGTGCTCGATGATCACGATGGTGTTGCCCGCATCGCGCAGCTGGTGCAGCACCTTGAGCAGCAGGTCGATGTCGGCAAAGTGCAGGCCGGTGGTGGGCTCGTCCAGGATGTAGAGCGTGCGGCCCGTGTCGCGCTTGGAAAGCTCCTGCGCCAGCTTCACGCGCTGCGCCTCGCCGCCCGACAGCGTGGTAGCCGCCTGGCCTAGGCGGATGTACGACAGGCCCACATCCAGCAGCGTCTGCAGCTTGCGGGCGATGGTCGGCACGTCCTTGAAGAAGGCGGCGGCGTCTTCCACCGTCAGCTCCAGGATCTGCGCGATGTTCTTGCCCTTCCACAGCACTTCCAGCGTCTCGCGGTTGTAGCGCTGGCCGTGGCAGATGTCGCAGGGCACGTACACGTCGGGCAGAAAGTGCATCTCCACCTTCACCACGCCATCGCCCTGGCAGGCCTCGCAGCGGCCACCGGCCACGTTGAAGCTGAAACGCCCGGGGCCATAGCCACGCTCCTTGGCGGTGTTCACCTCGGCCATCAGCTCGCGGATGGGGGTGAACAGGCCGGTGTAGGTGGCCGGGTTGCTGCGCGGCGTGCGGCCGATGGGGCTCTGGTCGACGTTGATGACCTTGTCGAAATACTCGATGCCCACGATCTCGTCGTGCGCGGCCGGCTCTTCGTGCGCGCGGTACAGCTGGCGGGCCACGGCGGCGTACAGCGTGTCGTTGACCAGCGTGCTCTTGCCCGAGCCCGACACGCCCGTCACGCAGGTGAGCAGCCCCACCGGAAAGTCCACCGTCACGTTCTTGAGGTTGTTGCCCGTGGCGCCTGCCACGCGCAGCGCCTGCAGGGCGCCCTGGCGCGCGTGGTGCTCGGCCATGCGCTCGGCGCGGCGTTTGCTGGCTTCGGTTTGCGGAAAGCGCGACTTGGCCTTGGCCTCCACCACAGGTGCAGCCTGCTCGAGCACCGGCAGCCAAGGCGTGCGGCGCGGGGGCACGGCAATCGAGCGCACGCCCGACAGGTACTGGCCGGTGAGCGACTGCGTGTTGCCACGCACTTCGTCGTAGGTGCCCTGCGCCATCACGCGGCCGCCGTGCACGCCCGCACCGGGGCCCATGTCGATCACGTGGTCGGCGGCGCGCATCATGTCTTCGTCGTGCTCGACCACGATCACGCTGTTGCCGATGTCGCGCAGGTGTTTGAGCGTGGCGATCAGGCGGTCGTTGTCGCGCTGGTGCAGGCC
This sequence comes from Acidovorax sp., assembly GCA_018780365.1. GTDB lineage: Bacteria > Pseudomonadota > Gammaproteobacteria > Burkholderiales > Burkholderiaceae_C > Acidovorax. The sequence continues at coordinate 7,476 of JADMJR010000215.1, forward strand.
GATGCTGGGCTCGTCCAGCACGTACATCACGCCCGTGAGGCCCGAGCCGATCTGGGACGCGAGGCGGATGCGCTGCGCCTCGCCGCCGGAGAGGGTCTCGGCGCTGCGGTCCAGGCTCAGGTAGCTCAGGCCCACGTCGTTCAGGAACTGCAGGCGCGTGGCGATCTCGCGCACCACCTTGTCGGCGATCTCGGCCTTGGCGCCGGTGAGCGTGAGGTCGTTGAACCAGGCATGGGCGGTGTTCAGCGTGGCGTGGCTCACTTCAAAGATGGCGCGGGCCTGCTCGCCCTCGCCCAGCCGCACGTGGCGGGCTTCGCGGCGCAGGCGAGTGCCGTGGCATTCGGGGCAGGGCTGGGTGCTGCGAAAGCGCGCGAGGTCCTCGCGCACCACCACCGAATCGGTCTCGCGGTAGCGCCGCGACATGTTGGGGATGATGCCCTCGAACGGGTGCTTCTTGGCATACACCTTGCCCTTGGAGGCACCGCTGTCCATGATGTAGCTGAAGGCGATTTCTTCGTCGCCCGAGCCGTGCAGGATGGCGTTCTGCACCGGTGCGGGCAGCGATTCAAACGGCGCCTCGATGTCAAACGCGTAGTGCTTGGCCAGGCTCTCGAGCATCGCAAAGTAGTAGCCGTTGCGCCGGTCCCAGCCCTTGATGGCGCCGCTGGCCAGGCTCAGCGTGGGGAAGGCCACCACACGCGCGGGGTCGAACACGTCGCGCTGGCCGATGCCATCACACGCAGGGCACGCGCCCATGGGCGAGTTGAACGAGAACAGGCGCGGCTCCAGCTCCGGCAGCGAGTAGCTGCAGACGGGGCAGGCGAACTTGCTGCTGAACAGATGCTCTTGTCCCGTGTCCATCTCCAGCGCCAGCACACGGCCGTTGCCCTCGTGCCCGCCCACGCGCAGCACCGACTCGATGCTCTCGGCCAGGCGCTGCTGCAGGTCGGCCCGCACCTTGATGCGGTCGATCACCACGTCGATGTTGTGCTTCTCGGTCTTCTTGAGCGCGGGCAGGTTCTCGTGCTCATAGATCTGGCCGTCCACCCGAAAGCGGACGTAGCCCAGCGCCTGCATCTGCGCGAACAGCTCGGTGAACTCGCCTTTCTTCTCGCGCGCCACGGGTGCCAGCAGCATGAGCTTGGTGTCTTCGGGCAGGGCCAGCACGGCATCCACCATCTGGCTCACGGTCTGCGCGGCCAGCGGCAGGCCGTGGTCGGGGCAGTAGGGCGTGCCGGCGCGGGCGTAGAGCAGCCGCAGGTAGTCGTGGATCTCGGTCACCGTGCCCACGGTGGAGCGCGGGTTGTGGCTGGTGGCCTTCTGCTCGATGCTGATCGCGGGCGACAGGCCCTCGATCAGGTCGACATCGGGCTTGTCCAGCCGCCCCAGGAACTGCCGTGCATAGGCCGACAGGCTCTCCACATAGCGCCGCTGGCCTTCGGCATAGAGCGTGTCGAACGCCAGGCTCGACTTGCCCGAGCCCGACAACCCCGTGATCACCACCAGCTGGTTGCGCGGGATGTCCAGGTCGATGTTCTTGAGGTTGTGCGTGCGTGCGCCCCGGATGCTGATGCGCTGCTCGCGCAGCACGCGCGCCAGGTAGGCACCGTCGTCAGGTCGGGCAGATCGGTCGTCGGCAACGGAGGGAGGGGTCACGGGGCGGGCTCGGTGCAGGAAAACCCACCATGATAGGTCACCCGCTCTTTGCGCGCAGCCCCCACATAATGGGCGCGCCATGACCGCCCCGCAGCCCCTGCCCTCCACCCTGTTCACCACCGACCAGCAGGCCGGCGAAGCGCGCTTTGAGGCGTGGCGCAGTAGCATCTCGGTGGTTTTTGACGTGGCTCCGCTGGCGCCGGCGGGAATCGCTTCGTTCCAGGCCACCGTGCAGGCCACCCACCTGGGGAACCTGCTGGTGGGCGACCTGCACTTTGCGGGGCAACAGTTCCTGCGTGCGCAGCCCCGGGTGGTGCGCGACGGGCTCGACCACTACCTGGTGCAGTGGTACCGCACGGGTGGCTTTGTGGGCCAGCGCGACGGGGGCACGGACATCGAGGTGCGCCCGGGCGACATCGCCATCCTGGACCTGGGCCGCACCCTGCGCACCTTTGCGCGCCCCTCGCATGTGATGACCCTCATCGTGCCGCGCGATCTGCTCCACCAGGCCATGGGGGTGCGCGACAGTGACCTGCACGGCACGGTGCTGCGCGGCGGCTCGGCCCTGGGCGGCTTGCTGAGCGACCACCTGCTGTCGCTGCAGCGCCGCCTGCCCGGCATTGCGCTGGACGATGCGGCCGCCGTTGCGCGTGCCAGCGTGCAGATGCTGGCGGCCTGCGTGCGGCCCGGCGCGCGCACACTGCACGGGGCCCGGGGCGCCATCGAAGGCGTGACGCTGCAACGCATACAGCAACACATCCAGCGCCACCTGGGTACCGACCTGAGTGCCGACGCGCTGTGCCGCACCTTCGGCATCTCCCGCAGCGCGCTGTACCGGCTGTTCGAGCCGCTGGGGGGTGTCGCCCACCATGTGCAGCAGCGCCGGTTGCTACAGGCCTACCATGCGCTGGCCAACCCGGCCAACCGACGCCTGCGTGTGGCCGAGGTGGCCACCCGGGCGGGTTTTGCCAGCAACGCCCACTTCAGCCGGGCGTTCCGCGCCACGTTTGACATGGCCCCGTCGGAGGTGCGCGCACCCACCGGTGCGGGCGCTGCGGGCCATCCCCCTGCAGCCCAGGGCAGCTCGGCCGAATACGCCGCCTGGGTGCGGGGCCTGCACGGCACTGCCGACGCCTGCTGACCTCGCCAGCCCCCCCACCGACGGAAAGCGGGGGACTGGGACGCTGGGTCAACAAAACCCGAACACAGGGGCAAGCCGCCACCGGGGGCACTGCCTAGGATCGGCCATGCCCCCGTGCCGCGTGGTTTCCGCCCCGGCCGCTGAGGGGATTCCGACCTGCCCCCATGCCGAACGCGACCCCCCCTGTGCCACCACGCCCACGCCCACGCCCACGCCCACATCCGCGCACGCCCGCTGGCCGCGCCGCTGTGTGCACGGGCCTCAGAGGCTGGGTGAGCGCATGGGCCCTGGGCGCGGCCTTTTCCGCCTGTGCCGAAGCCATGCCGCCCTCCCAAAGGGCGCCCCAGGAGACCGCCGTTGTGGCCGTGGCCCTCCTGTCCCCCTCCGTTGCGCGGGAAGCCGGAGCGGGCAAGCCCCGCCCGAACCCGGCACCGGGGCCCGGCCCGGCCGGCATGCCCAAAACCCACGATGGATCCCACGTCCCCACCCCCATCGACAACCCCTGGGCACTGTGCCTGCTGGCCGCCCTGGTGGCCCGGATGCTGTGGATGGACCGGCCCCCGAGGCCGGACAAAAACTGAAAGCCCGAGCCGCCGGGTCGGCACCAATCGGCGGACGGGGAGCCAATGGGCGAAAATCCCTCTTTTGCTTTATCGGGCCTTAGCGCACCACCGTGCCGGATTCTTCCTCCCTGTCAGCCGCAGCCGCAACGCGGCCCCCCGCACCTGCTACCCACATGACCGCGCTGGAGCGCCGCTCCAGCGTCAGCCTGGCCCTCATCTTTGCGCTGCGCATGCTGGGCCTGTTCCTGGTGCTGCCCGTGTTTGCGCTGGAAGCCCGCAAATACCCCGGGGGCGACGACCCCGCCCTGGTGGGGCTGGCCATGGGCATCTATGGCCTCACCCAGGCGGTGCTGCAATTGCCGCTGGGCATGGCGTCCGACCGGTTCGGGCGCAAGCGCGTGATCGTGCTCGGCCTGCTGGTGTTTGCGGCGGGCAGCCTGCTGGCTGCGCTGGCCGATTCGCTCACGGGCCTGCTGCTGGGCCGCGCGCTGCAGGGCGCGGGTGCCGTGTCGGCCGCCGTGACGGCCCTGCTGGCCGACCAGACCCGCGACGCCGTGCGCACCAAGGCCATGGCGCTGGTGGGCGGCAGCATTGGCCTGATGTTTGCCGTGGCGCTGGTGGCCGCCCCCGTGCTGGCCGCCCACATCGGCCTGGCGGGCCTGTTCGGGCTGACCTGTGTGCTGGCGCTGGCGGGCGTGGCGGTGGTGGTCTGGTGGGTGCCCGCAGAACCCGCGCAGCACCAGAACGCCCCCCGGGGCCGCCTGGCCGATGTGTGGGGCCACCCCGACCTGCTGCGCCTGAACCTGGGCGTGTTTGTGCTGCACACCGTGCAACTGTCGATGTGGGTGGCCGTGCCGGCCCTGCTGGTGCAGGCGGGCCTTGCCAAGGACCACCACTGGCAGGTCTACCTGCCGGCGGTGGTGCTGTCGTTTGTGGCCATGGGCGGGCTCTTCGCACTGGAACGCGCGGGCAGGCTGCGCGCAGCGCTGCTGGGCGCCATTGCGCTGGTGCTGCTGGTGCAGGCGGGCCTGGGCCTGCTGGCTGCGGGCGGCAACACGCCGACACTGTGGGTGCTGGGGCCTTTGCTGTTTGTGTTTTTCTGCGGCTTCAATGCCCTGGAGGCCAGCCAGCCCAGCCTGGTGTCGCGCATGGCGCCAGCCCAGCTGCGCGGCGCGGCGCTGGGCAGCTACAACACGCTGCAGTCGCTGGGCCTGTTTGCGGGCGGCGCCCTGGGCGGCGCCCTGGTGAAATGGGCTGGCGCCCCGGGCCTGTTTGCCGTCACCACGGTCCTCACGGCGCTGTGGCTGGTGCTGACCTGGCCCCTGCGGCCCGTGGGGCGCGGCGGGCACTGAGCGGCGAACCGCGCCACGCCGCCAGGGCTTCCATTGCGGGCCGGTTGCGGCACAATGGCGCGTTTGGCGCCCGGAAACCCTCTCCAAATCCGGCGCTTCGTTACCCCTTTAAGGCAAAAACAGCACCATGGCATCCGTAAACAAAGTCATCATCGTCGGCAACCTGGGCCGCGACCCTGAAATGCGCACTTTCCCCAGTGGCGACCAGGTGGCCAACGTGACGATTGCCACCACCGACAAGTGGAAAGACAAGCAGTCTGGCGAAATGAAGGAAGCCACCGAGTGGCACCGCGTGGTCTTCAACGGCCGCCTCGCCGAGATCGCCGGCCAGTACCTGCGCAAGGGCTCGCAGGTGTATGTGGAAGGCAGCCTGCGCACCCGCAAGTGGACCGACCAGAGCGGCGTGGAAAAGTACAGCACCGAGATCCGTGCTGACCAGATGCAGATGCTGGGCAGCCGCCAGGGCATGGGCGGCGGCCAAGGTGGTGGCGGCCAGCAAGGTGGCGGTTATGACGACGGCGGCTACGGTGGCGGCGGCGACCAGGGCGGTGGTGGTTACGACCAGGCCCCCCGCCGCGCAGCGCCCCAGGCGCGCCCCCCGGCACCCGCACCACGCCCGGCACCGGCCCCCGTGGCCCAGGCGCCCCGCGCTGCCTCCGGTTTTGACGACATGGACGACGACATCCCGTTCTGAGTCACCCCCACAGTTTCTGCCGCTCCAAGGCCTGTCCCCGCAAGGGAACAGGCCTTTTTTCTTGGTGTGTCTTGGTGTTTCCGGGCCTATGGCCCGTTGCTCCGTCCTGGGTGCGCTACACGATCCCCCTTGATTGGGCAAGGTCTTGTGTGCCACCGATGCGGCATCCATGCTACGCGGAACATTTTGAAACGATCGATACGACCCCGTCGCAGATCATCCTTGATTGCGTTTCATTTCACAGCGAAACGCAGTCCGCGACAGAGCCTGGACCACAGGCCGGCGGCAAGAACACAGCAACCACAGAGGGAGGGAGTTTTATGCCAGGGTTTGTTCGAAAGATACTGATTTTCATTACGGGTTACGCATGGCTGCTGCTGATCGCCGGCCCGGGGCTGATCGGGATGTCGGTCTGGAGCCAGTGGAAGGCCGATGGCGACCATGCCTACAAGCCCCGCGAGCAGCTGGAGACGCTGGCTGGCACCGTGACCGCAGCCTCCGAGGTCACGGTCAAGCGCAAGCGCCGCGCCACCAAGCAGTATTACGAGATCACGGTCACGCCCCAGGCTGGTGGCGCAGAGCGCAAGCTGCGCATCGACCACGGCACACCGTCCACCCTGGTCGGCAACCTGATCGATGAAAAGATCACGGCACTGGTCGACGCCGATGACAGCGACATCGTGTACGAAATTGTTACCAATGGTCAATCCGTCATTGCCTACGACAGTACCAAGCAGCGCATGCTGAAGGAAGCCCAGTCGAACGCGCAATCCTTCAGTGGTGCAGGCATGTGGATCTTGGCCATCCTGCTGACGCTGGCCGGTGCCGCAGGGGTGTGGGCAAATCGCAAACTGCGCCACGCGGACGATAACCTGCAGGTGGCAGCGGCGTAATCCGCCACGGCCACGCCGGGGGGTGCAGGGCGTTCTGCCGCCCGCAGCCACAACCCCCACAGACCAAGAAGAAGAGGGAGGGAGGGGTTGCGCCACTGGGGGCCCCTCTCGCATTCAGCGTGGCAGCACGCTTTTCAACGGAGGACATCACCATGAATCCCAACGCACTTTCACCACAGACCCCTGCCGGCGCTCCCATGGAGCGCCGTGATTTCATCGTTTCGACCTACAAACACCTGGGCGTAGCCATGCTCGCCTTCGTCGTGCTGTCGGCCGTGCTGATGGTGAGCGGCTTTTCCACCACCACGGCCAAGATGCTGATGGCCAGCGGCAACAAGTTCATCTGGCTGGGCGTGATGGGCGCCTTCATGCTGGTGGGCTGGCTGGCCTCCCACCTGGCCGACAACGCAGAGAACCCGCAGACCCAGCTGATGGGCCTGGGCATCTATGTGCTGGCCGAAGGCCTGATCTTCGCGCCCATGTTTGGCATCGCCCAGCTGGTGGCGCCCGGTGCCATTGGTGCAGCGGGCTTCATCACGCTGCTGCTGGTGGGCGCGCTTACCTGGACGGCATTCACCACCAAAACGGACTTCTCTTTCCTGGGCGGGTTCCTCAAGGTGGGTGGCCTCGTGGCACTGGGCACCATCATTGCCGGCGCCATCTTCGGCTTCAAGCTGGGCATCTGGTTCTCGGGGATCATGGTGCTGTTTGCCGGCGCCTGTGTGCTGTACGACACCTCGCGCATCATCCGCGACTACCCCGCCGACCGCCCCGCAGGTGCGGCACTGCACCTGTTTGCCTCGATTGCGCTGATGCTCTGGTATGTGCTGCGCATCCTGATCAGCCTGGCCACCAACGACGATTGAAGCCACGGCTGCGCCCGCGCCGGGTGCATGCAGAAAAAAGCCGGAGCCCGCCATGGGCTCCGGCTTTTTTGCTTGTGGGTGCTGAGAGTTTGATCAAAAAAAGGCCTTTGCGCGCTACCCATATCGATTTATTGCTATACATAAAATAGCAAACCGAATTCCGCCCTCTGCGGGCGCTCCATCTGCCCGCTGCGCCGCTGGCCGCGCCATCCACTGCTGGCACAATTCGATACAGCCAGGCAGCTCCTTGCGCCCGCGCGGGCCCTGTGGCTCCGCGCCGGTGGCAGCGGGCGCCCGGCGTGCGATGTCTGTGCCCTGTGCCCCGCCACGGCAGCGGATGGGCGCCTCCTCTCCATCACCTACTGACCCTGTCTCTGTCCAACATGCGTAGTCAATACTTCTGGTTTTCCTTGGCCTGTGCCGCGCTGCTCGCCAGTTGCGGCGGGGGTTCGTCCAATGGCGAAGATGTGGGCCCTGCCCCGGGCGTGCAGCAGTACCCCGGCGGCGTATGGGAAGGCACCGTGGGCACGGGCGCAGCACAGCGCCAGGTGGTCGGGTACATCGACCCCGGCCCCCAAGGCACCGGGGGCGAGTTCTACCTGGCACGCGAAGCCCCCGGCGCAGCAGGCTTTGATGCGCTTTATGGGCGCCTGAATGTCAACGTCACGGCGGTGCTGGCCACCGGGGTGACGTATTTCTCGGTGCAGGACGGCAAATTTGCCACCAGCCTGACCTTGCGCGGCACGGCCTCGAACAGCGGCAAGATCGGCCGCACCGACGCCATCAGCGGCAACTACAGCGACCCGGTGCAGACGGCCGCCGCCTCGGGTGCGACAGTGCCGCTGAAGCTGGCGTACAGCAGCCTCAACTTCCACACCGCCAGCGCCAGCCTGATCGAGGGCACCTACCGGGGCACGGGCCTGTTTGGCGGCGGCTGGGTGCTCACCGTCACGCCCCAGGGCCAGCTCTCGGGCCGCATTGGTGGCTGCCTGGCCACGGGCTCGGCCACGCCGCGCGCGGCCGGTTCGCCCCTGTATTCGCTCACACTCAATCTCTCGGGCGACACGACCTCCTGCGGGGCCAGCGGCACGCAGCAGTCGGGCATCGCCGTGCTGCGGTTTGACGCCGCCGGTGTGCCCAATGGCATCTGGGTGTTCACCCGCAACGCAACGGGCACCGACAACACCTACACCCTCAACGGCATTGCCGACCCGCGCACCACGGTGCCGCCGTCGGCCACACCGCTGTCCGTGGCGGGCAACTGGCAGGGTTCGCTCACGCTGCCCACGGGCGTGATCGGCGACACCACCGTCTGGGGCAGCGTGCTGCCGGACGGTGGCCTATTCTTCTACACCAACAGCAGCCTTGACCACAACGCGCTGTATGGCCGCCTCATCCGCTACGAGAACAACGCCACGAACAACCGTTTCGTGACCGCCAGCGACGGCGTGTTCTTCAACCGCCTGCTGGGCAACACGGGCACCTACAACGAGGCCGTGCTGATCGACGGCACCTTGCAGAGCAGCAATGGCTCCAGCGCCGCCAGCCTGTTCAGTGGCAGCTTCAGCTACCCCACGCAGCCAGGGGGCTTCCCCACGCGTTTCAACGTCATGCCCGACCCCTTGTACGCCCTGCCCGCCGGCAAGGTGCCGACCACGGCCCTGATCGTGGGCACGTACAAGATGGCAGGCACCGGTTTTGGCGGGGACACCACCACGCTGAAGGTGTTTGCCGATGGCGCCATCACGGGCCTCACGACCAGTGGCTGCGAGGTGGCGGGCAAGCTGCTGGGCGGACTGGGCAGTGGGTTGAACCTGTACCGCGTCGAGGCGTTTGGTTACCTCAAGAGCCCCAACGGCCCCATCACCTGCGAACTGGCGTCGGGCCCACCCCAGTCCGGCTCGGCATCGGCGCAGTTTGATGCCAACGGCAACGTGATCGGCCTGCGCATCCTGACCGCCGGGCTCTCGGTGGCGGGCACACGCGCTCGCACGGTGTTTGTGGGCGCCAAGCAGGTCACGCCGTAAGTACCAGGCGCCCCCCCAACCCTTCGTCCCCCGTGGCGAGGGGGTGAGGGCCCAAAAAAGGCCCGTTGCGCACACCGCGCAACGGGCCTTTTTTATGGGGCCGTGGACTGCCTACCCCACCGACCGGGCCGCAGCCCGGGTCTGGCTCAGTTGCCGTAGGGCGAGCGCAGCGGGTTGACCGGGAAGGCCTGCAAGCCATTGTAGGGCTGGAAGGCATAACGCACATACAACCCGCCCGCGAATTCGCGGTAGTTGCGCGCGTTGTTGAGCGCCAGGTGCCCCCCGACGAACACCTGGGGATGCATCTGGTACTCCATGGCCGCGCCCAGGTTGTAGCCCAGGCCCGTGCGCGACTGGCCGGGGTACATGGCCGTGGCACCGGTTTCGCCAAACGCCAGGGCATCGCTGGCCGCCAGCACGGCCGAGGCCTGCCGCGACGGGCTGTTGGGGAAGTAGGGCGCGGCATCTTCCTTGAAATACTGCACACCCACCGAACCCTTGAGCTGGTAGGACAGGCGGCCATTGCGCTGCGCCCACTCGACCGGAATGCCGAAGGACACGAACTGCTGCGGGCTGAAGTACCCGCCATGGCCCACGGTGAAGTAGCGCAGGTTGCGCTGGTACGACAGGCCCGAGAAGCTCAGGCCGGCCGTGAGGTCGGCGTTCGCGTTGCGGTGCACATGCCAGTACATGCCGCCCCCCAGTTCGGCGCGTGCATTGCTGCGCACCCGCGTGCCGGTCAGGCCATGCAGGGAGCCGTAGCCATACAGGCCCAGCTCGCCATCGTCCCAGGTCAGGTCCACACGGCCGCCCGTGGCCGACACACCACCCCAGCGGTCGCCGGTGCGGGCATCGCGGGCGCCGGCAAACGACAGCAGGCTGTCGCTCACGGGGCGGCGCGACAGGTCCACGGCCATGGTCAGCTCGTCGTTGATGGGCATGCGGTAACGCACCCCACCCGTCACATCCGCCTGGCCAAAACCCAGCGGTGTGCTGCCGATGTCGGCCTTGAGTCCGCCGGATTCATACCCCACGCTCACCCCGATGCCGCTGTCGCTTTGCGAACCGGGCGCGCGCAGTGGCATGTCGAGCGCCGTGACCGGGCCACCACCAAAGCGGCTCAGGGTGCCGTACGGCGTGCCGGGCGACCCGGCACTGGCGCCCGTGGGCGTCACACCCAGGATCAGGTGGCCGTCGCCCACGCTCATCTTGAGCTGCACCGGGGCCTCGATCTCGGACAGCTGGCTCATGCCCGCCTCGCCCTGGCGCGCACGGGCCGTGGCCCCCACCGAGAACGTGGAGATCTGGCTTTGCTGCGCCTCACGCAGCTCGTCGCGCACCGTGCGCGGCCGGCTTGGGTCTGGCACCGTGCCCAGGGTGCCTGCGGTGGCCCAGGCGGAGGGCTGTGGCGCAACCGGCAGGCGCTGTACGGGCGGGACAACTTGCTGCCCTCCGCCATATCCGGCGTAGGCCTGCGCGGGGGTGATGTACCCCGCAGCAGCGGCTGCAGGCGGTGTGGGCAAGGCAGCGGGTGGATAGGTCGCCGCAGGGGCTGGGGCTGCCGCCACGGGGGCGCCTGCCGATGCAGGTGCCTGGCGCGGTAAGGAGGGTGTTGTTGCACGCCCTGCGGGGGGTGCACTGCGCGCCGTGCCGGCCGGCATGGAGGACGGGGCAGCGGCGGGGCTGGAAACCTCGGGGTAGTAGCTGGCGGGCGTCATCGGCGGCGCCTGGAGCAGCGCCTGGGGCGCTGGCGCAAACCGGCTGGCGCCTGCGGGGTCTGGAATGTAGAGCCCTGTGGGCGTGTGGCTGCGCGCCACGGGCTGCGGTGCATATTGCATGGGCGTGTAGCCCACGGGCGAACGGGCCACGGGTGCCGTCGCAGCCCCCGGCACCGCCAGCCCGCCCCCCGTGCGCTGCAAGCTGACAGCCCGCTGGGCAAACGGATTGCCCGACCGGGCGGGCCCCGCAGCCACCCCGCTGGCAGCCAACACCGCATCGCGCTGGGCGTTCTCTGCCGCCACGGCCGCCGTGAAGAATTCGGTGGCCTTGGTGTTCTTGCCCTGCACGCGGTAGAGCCGCCCTGCGGCGGTCAGCACCTCGGGGTCGCGCGGCGCACGCGCCAGCGCCACGGACAGCAGCGACTCCGCGTAGCCATAGTCCTTGGCTCCGGTGGCCATGGCGGCGGTCTGCAGCAGCAGGGAGAGGTCGTTGGGCGATTTTTCCAGCAGCCGCGCATACAGTGCCTGCGCCGGGGCGTAGTCGTTGTTGGCCGCGTACATGCGGGCCAGGGCCGCCATGGCCTGGGGCTCCTCGGCCTGCTCGGCCAGCAGCGGGGCCAGCGTGTCGTAGGCGGCCACCAGGTCGCCCGCTTCGCGCAGGCCGTCGGCCTGGCGCACGATGTAGGCGCGGCGGATGTCGGCAAAACTGCGGCGCTCGCGTTCGCTCATGGGCGCCGTCTGCAGCTGGCGCAGGATGCCGGCCAGCTCCACGTCCTGCTGGGTCTTGAGCAGCGTGGCCGCGTACTGCAGCCGCAGGCCCACATCGGGCCGGGCCGTGCGCGCCAGCACCTGGCGCACCATGCCCAGCGCGCGCTGGGGTTCGCCCGCGTCGGCGTAGGCCAGGGCCAGGGCGCCGAACAATTCTGTGTCCTGCGTGGCAAAAGATTCCGCCTGGGCCAGGGTGGCCAGCGCCTCCGGGCGGCGGCCTTCCACCGCCAGGGCTGCAGCGGCCTGGGCCTGCACATGCACCCACACGCGCTTTTGCAGTGCCGCGATGTCGCGTGTGCGGTGCTTTTCAGGAATGCGGTCCAGCAGCGCCAGTGCACTGGGCCAGTCGCTGGCTTCGGAGGCCAGCAGCGCGCTGGCATACAGCGCCTCGGGCATGTGGGGGTTGGACAGCAGCAGGCCGTCCATCACGCCCCGGGCTTCGGCCACCGCACCCATGCGCAGGTACAGGCGGGCCAGGTCCAGGCGCACCCAGGGGCTGGCCGGGTCGTTGAGCAGCGCATCTTCCAGCGCCACACGCGCGGCCGCGGTGTCACCACGCTCCGTCGCAGCCCGAGCCTGGCCCAGGGCCTGCGCGGCACGCAGGCGCCCCAGGGCACCGACCTTTTCCTGCTGCGAGGGCGAAAGCTTCTCGACCAGGGCCAGCGCTTCGGCGGCCTTGTTGTTCTGGGCCAGCACACCGACCAGACCGCGCACGGCGTCCGGGTTGTCGGCCTGCCGCGCCAGCACCCGCCGGTAAGCGGCTTCGGCGGCGTCGTACTGCCCAGCCTCCACCAGCAGATCGGCCAGGTCGGTTTCCGCCGTCACTTCGGCCGGGTTGAGACGCACCGCCTGCTCCAGCGTGCGCCGGGCCGCAGCGGCATCACCGCGCTCGCGTTCGCTGGTGGCCTGCTCGACCAGGCTCCAGTAGGTGGCGCTGTCCAGCGCCTGCTTCCAGCGGCTGGCCGAGCCGGCGCGCGAGGCGCGCTCCAGCAGCCCGCGCGCGTCGGCGAAACGCTCCTGGCGCAACCGCAGGATGCCCAGGCCACCCAGGGCATCGCCATCGCTCGGACGCGCTTCGAGCACGTTCAGGAACGCCGCCTCGGCCGCATCCAGCTCGCCATCGTCCAGGGCCTGGAACCCTGCCGTGGTGCGCAGGCGCAGCGGGTCTGCCCCTGCTGCCGGTCGGCTGGGGTTCTGGGCCTGCTTTTGCAGGTTCTGGGCCTGCACCAGGCGTGTCTGTACCGCCGTATCGCCGGGATAGGCGCGCAGGAACTCCTGGTACAGCGGAATGTCGGCCGACCGATTGCCCGTCCAGGCCAGCGCCTTGCGCCAGCCCTCCGTGGCCGCCTTGCCCACATCGGGGCGCCCGGCCAGGCGTGCGAGCTGGGCAATGCCGTCGCGGCGTGTGGATTCGCGGTAGGTGAGGTGCTGCGCCAGGGCCAGCGCGATCTGCGGGTCTTCGGGCGACTCCTGCGCCATGCGGCTCAGCCCACGGCGGGCTTCGTCCCAGCCACCTGCGGTGGCGCCCAGGGTCTGGTAATACTCCAGCGCCAGGGGCCCGGTGGGCGCCCGGTCTCCCAACGCGGCCTGGTAGGTGCTCAACGCCTGGCTGGCCTGGCCGCTGCGGGCCTGCTGGCGCGCGGTTTCGATCTGCGGCGCATTGCGCCCCGTGCGGATGGACTCCTGCAGCCGGCTCACCAGCGGGCTGCGCGGGTGCGCGGCCTGCAGCTGCGTCAGGTAGCGCTGTGCACCCTCGGGGCGCTGGGCGTTGAGCTCCACCAGCGCCATGCCATACAGGGCCTGGGCGTTCTGGGGGTTGATGCGCAGCAACTTCTGCCAGGCCTCGCCAGCGCGCTCGGTGTCGCCGCGTTCCTGCCAATACTGCCCCTGGTCCAGCAGGGTCTGCTCAGCCCCGCTTTGCGCCCAGGCCGCCGCAGGCGCCATCAGCGAGGCCAGCAGCCCCATGGCGAGTGTGTGGTGGTGACGACGTTTGGAGGACATGCCTTCCTTCTCCCTGCGAGGCTCCCGGCGACCAGGGCGCCGGGAGTGTGTTGCGTGATTCTGAAAAAAATGCGGAGGCTGCGCTCAGCCTCCACCCCTCAGCCTTTTTGCTTCAACCGGGCCCGTGCGCGTGCGCGGAGCGACAGGTACAGGATGATGGCCACCAGCACGGCGGCAGACACCCCCAGCAAGATCAGCAGCAGCGGGTTGCGCGAAAGAAACCATTGCGCATACAGCAGCGGCCCCAGCTGGCCCACATGGTAGTTTTTCTCGGCGACCAGGCTGTCGACCTGTTTGCCCCGGATCACCGTGGTGCTGCCCTGCACCTTGGTGAGCGCGTCGGCATCCAGCAGCGCGTCCATCACCTGCGTGAGGCCCGCAGGCTGGTTACTGGCCACCAGCACCACGCTGCGGCCGGTGCGCAGGGGCGATTCAAACCCGGCGATGAAGGCGTCCGTGCTGGTGCTGGAGAACGCCACCTGGTTGCGGCGTGCGCGGGTGCCCGACTCTTCCTCGAACCCCCACCAGCGCAGCATGCGGTGGGCGAGGTCTGCCAGCTGGAAGCTCTTGGTTTCGCCTTGCAGCGCCGCAGGAATGGCACTGGCCCATTGCTTGAGCAGGGGCTGGTTGCCACCGCCCGAGGAGATGACCAGCAGGTCCTTGTCGCTCAAGCGATCGACCTGCTGGGCTTGCGCCACGGTCACGCCCAAGGCCGGGAACCCGGTGACACGCCCCATGACCCCCATCAGGCCCAGGTACGTGCCCAACTCCTGCACACCCGGCTTGTCCGGCATCACCACGGCAGATTCCGACAGGTCGGCCATGCGCGTGAACGGAAAACCGGCATTGCCGAACGCAGCCAGATCCGGCATGGCGATGAAATGGGGGAAGCCGGAGATATCGATCGTCGAATCGGCCTCCACCGAGCCCCGGACGTTGTCCAGCGGCACATCCTTGCAGGCGCCCTGCTTGACCACGTCGTAGTAGTAGTGCATCTGCAGCTGCGACTGGGATGGCAGCTTGAACAGCGGGATGTGGAACTTCTCGCGTTCCGGCACCGTTTCGCCCGGGGGCAGCACCTTGGTGAGCAGGCGGTCCAGCGCGCCCGGCTCCTCGTGGCTCATGGCACGCAGAGGCAGGGACTGCAGGAACTGCTGGTTCACGTTGATGTTGAGCGTGGACTTGTCAGCGTTGGGGCGCGGGGTGTAGCGGTAGCGCAGGTCCACAGGAATGCCCTTCTGGCGCCAACCGAACAGGTCGGGCGGCAGGAAGAAGTTCACGCGGATCAGGTCGGGCGAATAGCCGGACACGTTGAGCGCCTGGGCATCGACCAGCTCGCCAAACTTCACAGGCCGGTCGTTGGCCAGCCAGTGGGGAGCGTCGTAGGGCTTGCGGGGTTTGAGCTCGGTGACCTCGGTGATCCGCGCGAGCGGGCCGGACAGGGTGGAGGAACCCACCGCCACGGCCTTGGCCGCCACCGCCAGCTCGGCATCGTCGCGGCCCATGACCAGCAGCAGCTTGCCATTGCGGTCGGCCGGGTGGCTGACCACCGCCACGGTGGGGCCCGAGATCTCGGGCAGCGCCAGGCCCGCTGGGGCCTGCGCCCGGCCGGCCACCATCACCACGGCATTGCCACGTGCGGGCAACTCGCCGATGAGGGACGGAAACCTGGCGCCACGGAAGCCCGCCAGCGCACCAAACCACGACGACATCGTGCCTGCGGCCTGCAGGGTGCCCGCATTGGGCGTGGCATTGAACACGATGGGGAGTTCCAGCGGGCGCACATCCCGGCGGTCGAAGAAAGGCTGGGGCAGCAGTGCCAGATCGTTGGTCTGCGCCACGGGCGCCACCGTCAGCTCCAGCACGCTGTCGTTGCCGATGTTGGCCCACAGGCTGGAGTGCAGTGGGTCTTCGCACTCCATCGTGTAGTGGCCGATGAGCTGCAGGTTCAGCCGGTTGAATTCGGTGATGAGGCGCGGCGGGATGGTGATCTCGCGCTGCAGGCTCTCGCCGGCCTGCTGTGTGGTCACGGGAATGGTGGCCGCCACCTGCTCATTCACCAGCACCTTGATGTGCGACAGGTTGGTGAGCAGCGCGGGCGAATACGAGTAATTGAGCTTGAGCTTGGCACCAATGACCACTTCGTCGTTGCGCACGCTGAAGGCCACGCCGCTGGTGCCATCCACCCCACGCAGCTGCAGCGGAAACAACGCACCCAGGTCCTTGAAGCTGGTGCGGTGCACACGCACGCCGCTCTCGGCCGGTGGCACCACGGCCATCGCAGCGGCCGGGGCGGGAGCCAGCGCGGGGGCGGGGGCCGCTGCCAGCTGCGAAACGGGCAGGGCCGTTCCTGTCAGAACCAAGGCCAGCATGGCAGGCAGCATGCGCTTGCGCGGCAGCCGCGCTGTCGGATGTCTTTTGGAAATCATGGTGTCGAGTCTTAGGAAACAGGGGAGGCGGAAAGAACCTGCGGGCGTGCTCAGCGGGGCTTCAGGGATTTGACGGCGGAGGCCGTCAGCTGCCCCATGCCACGCAGCCCGATCACGATCACACTCTTGAGCGAGCGCAGCGGCTTGTCGCGCTGGCCCGTGCCCCAGGTGGCAACCCATGCATCGGCGCGCGCGAAGGTCAGCGACGCCAGTTCGGCCTGCTGGTGCAGGCTGAGATTGTCGAACTTCACGCCCAGGCGCCCCTTCCCACTGAACGTGACGATGGCCGGGAAAACACCTTCTTCGTCGGAGCGGAACAGCGACACCGAGAGGCGGCTGCCCATGGCAATGTCGCTGTCCGGTGGCACCGCCAGACCCAGGCCATGCTGCGAGAAGTCTTCGGTCTTGCACACCAGGGTGCGGCCGTTCTCGAACCGGATCACGGCCGGCAGGCTGGCCGCCACACGCGGCGTGCCACGGATCTGGCGCGTCTCGCTGGCCACGGCCACGCTGGCCCCCAGCAGGATGATGTTGTAGACAGTCCAGACCATGTTGATGACCAGCGTGGTGGTCTCATCGCCATCCGACGAGAACAGCTTCCAGATGCCGACCGCAATGCCGACCAGGTTGACCAGCAGCAGCACGACATAGGGGCGTGCGATGGTCCAGTCGAAGTAGGCCTTCTCGATCACCCCGCCCTTGGCGGTCACGTTGAACTTGCCCAGCTTGGGGTTGATGGCGGCCACCAGCACGGGGCGCATGATGTACCAGGCGAGCACCGACTCGTACACCTCGTTCCAGAACGAATGGCGAAAGCGCCCCTGGATGCGGGAGTTGGTCACGCTGGCGTGGGCCAGGTGGGGCAAGGCATAGGCGGTGATCATCAGCGCCGTGGCCTGGAACACCTGTGCGCCAAAGAACAGGTAGGCCAGCGGCGCGGTCAAGAACACCAGGCGCGGCAGCCCGTAGAAGAAGTGCAGCATCGCGTTCAGGTAACACAGCCGCTGGCCGAAATGCAGGCCTTTGCCGAACAGCGGGTTGTCGGTGCGCGCGATCTGCGCCATGCCCCGCGCCCAGCGGATGCGCTGGCCCACGTGCCCGGACAGGCTCTCAGTGGCCAGGCCTGCAGCCTGGGGCACTTCGAGGTAAGCCGTGTTGTAGCCCAGGCGGCTGAGCTTGAGCGCGGTGTGTGCATCCTCGGTCACAGTCTCTACCGCAATACCGCCCACCTCGAGCAGCTCCTTGCGGCGGATGATGGCGCAGGAGCCGCAGAAGAACGAGGCGTTCCAGAGGTCATTGCCGTCCTGCACGATGCCGTAAAACAGCTCACCCTCGTTGGGCATGCGGTGGAAGGTGTCGAGGTTGCGCTCGAAGGGGTCGGGCGAGAAGAACACGTGCGGCGTCTGCAGCATCACCAGGTTGGTGTCCTTGAAGAACCAGCCCATGCAGACCTGCAGGAAGGAGCGCGTGGGGATGTGGTCGCAGTCGAAGATCGCGATGTACTCGGAGTGTGTGACCTTGAGCGCCGCATTGATGTTGCCGGCCTTGGCGTGGTGGTTGTTGTCGCGGATGAGGTAGCCCACGCCCAGCTCTTCGCAGAACTCGCGGAACTCGGTGCGGCGGCCGTCGTCGAGCACGTACACATGCAGGCGATCTGCGGGCCAGTCCAGGCTCATGGCCGAGAACACCGTCTGGCGCACCACTTCCAGGGGCTCGTTGTAGCTGGGGATAAAAATGTCCACGCTGGGCCAGGTGCTCACGTCGGCCGGCATGGGCACCGGGCGGCGCTGCAGGGGCCAGGCCGTCTGAAAGTAGCCGATGAGCAGCACCGCAAACGCATACAGCTCGGCCAGCACCAGCCCGTAGCCAAAGGCCGCATCCATCCAGTGGGTGAAGCCGATGGTGTCCGTGAACCGCCAGTAGATGTAACGCGACGACGCCGAGATCGACAGCACGATCATGGCCAGCGTGGACAGCCGGCCGGGGGTCTTGCTCAGCAGCAGCGCCGCCGCAAACGACCCCAGGGAAAAGAGGATCTGCCCCTGCAGGTCCAGCGGCACGCTGATGACCAGCCCCATCAGCAGCGCACTGAACACCACCGCCACGACGCGGGCCATGGGGTGCGTCCAGAGCGCCCAGCCCGTGATGGCATGCACCACCGTGCGCCAGTGCGCCTGGGGGCTGTGCGAATCGGCGTCGGCGACTTCGTCGGCCTGGGGGCGCTGGTCCACGCTCATGGTGCAGCCCCCGCGAGCCGCAGGCCCAGGCGCTGCGCCAGCACGCGCGCGCACTTGCGCAGGTCATCGGCTGCCTGGCCGTGCGTGTCGTATTCCAGCAAGCTTTGGTCATAGGCCAACGCTTCGCGCACAGCCTGGTCTTCATGGATCACACCGATCAGGCGCTCACCCAGGCTGTCCTGCATCACGCGCGTGATGTCCTTGGACAGCTGGCGGGCCGCATCGGCCTGGTTCAGCACATAGAGTGTTTCGGAAAAATCGGGGCGCGGTGTGCAGTACGCGTGCACCAGGCGCTGCATCAGGGCCAGCGCCGCATACGACGCCGCATCGGGCAGGCTGACCACCACCACCACCTGGGCCGCGGTCAGCGCCTGCTGCATGTAGACAGAGGGGCCGGGGGGGGTATCGATGAACACCACCGCGTCCTGCGGCAGGTCCAGGCTTTGCAGCTGCTGCACCAGCCAGTTCGGATGCGCGTCCAGGTGCCGCTCGAAGGCCATGCGGTCGGCCTCGTTCACCACCCCATAGGGCAGCACATGCACCCCCAAAGGGCTCTGCACGCAGACCGCGCCCCAGTCCTCACCCGCCAGGCTGGCGCGCGAGATGCCCGCGAGGGAGGCGGGATCGGCCCCGAAATGCAGGCCCAGCGCGTTCTGGGGGTCCAGGTCGGCCACCAGCACCGTCGCCACGCCCTGGCGCTCCAGCGCCGTGGCCAGGTTCGCCGTCAGGGTCGTCTTGCCGACCCCACCCTTGGCCGAAACAATGGCAATCACTTTCATGGATGGCCCTTGCGAGGCTGCCAGCCCGCTGCCGGCCGAGATGGCGCATCGCCCGCCAGGCGAGCGAAGACCGACGGCAGGTCGGCGGGCAGTGCGGCCGGTGGGTGTGCGGGCTCATCGCGCAAAGAAGGCCCCGCCCCCGCATGCAGGCCGGCGAGGCCGGCCAGGGGAGAGCGAGAGGCCGGCGCCACCGCAGGTGCGGGGGCAGGCACAGCGGGAGGTGCGGGCACCACCACCGGCATGGGGATTTCCGGAGCCTGTGGTGCGGCGCGCTGCACCCAGCCCGCAGGCTCGGGCCACGCCACCGCAGGGGTCGGGGTGGGCGCCGACACTTGTTGCGGCAGGGGCGCAGCGCCAACGCGGCGGTCTACGGCAGGCACCTCATCGCCCACGGCACCCCGAACGGCAGACACCAGAGGCCAGCGCTCACTGGAACGCTGATGCTCCTGCTTGCGGGCCAGCTCCTGGTAGGGGTCGGCCTTGGCCCCAAACTGCTGGAAGAGGTTCACGATGTCGTCTGAGTTCTTCACGGGTCACCGCCAATGCCAAATCGTAGAAAACCGAAACCCGCAGGGCTCAGCGCGCCAACTGGAGGTGCACGCCGCCCCAGGCATCCGCAGGTGCGACCTGCGCCACCTTGAGCTGGCCGGCACCCGCCTGCTCGAACCAGCTCTGGTAAACCCCTTCGAGGAAACCGCCGGACCACAACACGTGGCTGGGCCCGAAAGCAGCAGATACGGGAGACAGGCTGTGGCGGATGTCCAGCTGCGCGGATTCCTGGGTCAAGCGGACCCAGCCCCAGTCGATGCGCTCCCACACCACCGTCATGCTGCGCTGCAGGTCGTCGAGGGTGGCGCAGGCCGGCAGAGGGTGCTCTGCCGCAAACCGCGTCCCCACCCGGAACATCAGTGCGCGAAGATCCTCCGGGGGCAGCGCAGCCGCGAACTCCGCCGCCAGGGCCTGAAAAAAACCTCTCCATTGCACTGCGCACTGCTGCTGGACAAGGTGTTGGGTGATCTCTGGACTGGCGGGCAGGGAAGCCGTTGGGGACATAGCGAGCACACGGTCAAGCATCGGCCTGGTTCAACGGCCGTCGCGGGGATGGACTGGGGGGAAATGGCACATGCATCTTCTGATACATGTGGTTTCAAACAGGTTTTTCGGATTCTAGGAGGCTTGCCCCAGGGAATGAATCTTCTGGGGGCAATCCAAAGGTCAACTTCGTTCAACTGCAGCGTCTGCGCCAATGTCTGTGGGTACGACGCCACAAAGAATGGAACAAAACTACCAACTATTTAAATTAATAGTAAAAAGCAATTGATAAATTGTGTTTATTCACAGCCCCGCCACAAAGCCTGCGTAGACCCGGCAAGCGACATGTTTCAACCTGTAGCAGCCTGAATGACACCGCCGCCCAGGCACACATCCCCGTCATACAGCACGGCGCTCTGCCCCGGTGTCACCGCCCACTGCGCCTGCGGAAACTGGAGCCGGAAATCCGGCCCTTCGGCGCTGACCACCGTGCACGCAGCGTCCTGCTGCCGGTAGCGGGTCTTGGCCGCGTAGGCCCCAGGCACCGGGGCCTGGCCGGAGGTCCAGCTGGCATCCTGGGCATCAAGGGTGTGCGACAACAGCCAGGGATGGTCGTGCCCCTGCACCACACGCAGCGTGTTTTTGGCCAGGTCCTTGCGCGCCACAAACCAGGGCGCATGCTCGCCGCCGCCGCGCTGGGCGCCTTTTTCCTTGATCCCACCGATGCCCAGCCCCTGGCGCTGGCCCAGCGTGTAGAAGGAGAGGCCCACATGCTTGCCCACGGTGCGTCCCCGGTCGTCCTGGATGGGGCCGGGCGCATGGCTGATGTAACGGTTCAGAAACTCGCGGAACGGCCGCTCGCCGATGAAGCAGATGCCCGTGGAATCCTTCTTCTTGGCATTTGGCAGGCCGATCTCCTCGGCGATGCGGCGCACTTCGGT
The DNA here is from genome assembly GCA_018780365.1 of Acidovorax sp. Taxonomy (GTDB): domain Bacteria; phylum Pseudomonadota; class Gammaproteobacteria; order Burkholderiales; family Burkholderiaceae_C; genus Acidovorax. The sequence continues at coordinate 28,573 of JADMJR010000215.1, forward strand.
CTTGTGCAGCTCGCCCACGGGGAACAGGGTCTTGGAGAGCTGCGCCTGGTTCAGGCGGTGCAGGAAGTAGCTCTGGTCCTTGGACGGGTCGAGCCCCTTGAGCAGCTCGAACAGGCCGGAGGTCGCGTTCTGGCGCACGCGGGCGTAGTGCCCGGTGGCGATCTTCTCCGCGCCCAGGCGCATGGCATGGTCGAGGAAGGCCTTGAACTTGATCTCGGCGTTGCACAACACGTCCGGGTTGGGCGTGCGGCCCGCCTGGTATTCGCGCAGGAACTCGGCAAACACACGGTCTTTGTAGTCGGCCGCAAAGTTGACGTGCTCGATCTCGATACCGATCACGTCGGCCACGGCGGCGGCGTCCACGAAGTCGATGTTGGACGAGCAATATTCGCTGTCGTCGTCATCTTCCCAATTCTTCATGAAGATGCCGACCACTTCATGGCCCTGTTGTTTGAGCAGGTGGGCGGTCACGGCCGAGTCCACTCCGCCCGAGAGGCCCACGACAACACGTTGTTTGGGCTGTTTGGTATTGGCAGTCATTGCCCCGATTGTATTTTTTGCGCCGCAACAGCACTGCGCGGGCGCACAGAACGCGTAGCCACCAGCAGGTCATAGAGCTGCTGCGCAGCGGGCGACAGCGATTTTCCCCTGCGCTTGATGAGGCCCATCTGGCGCGTCACCACAGGCTCCACCAGCGGAATGCTCACCAGCGTAGGGTGGTCCTTGCCCGGCATGGCCAGGCTGGGCACGGCCGCCACGCCCAGGCCTGCCTCGACCAGCCCGAGCAGCGTGGTCACGTGCTTGGCCTCGTAGAGGCATTGGGGGCGGTCGGGCACGTTGGCCAGAGCCAGGTCCATCAGCAGGCGGTTGCCCGAGGTTTTTCCCACCGACATGAAGTCGTGCTGGCCCAGCTCCGCCCAGGTGACCTTCTTGCGCCGCGCCAGCACATGGTCGCGCCGGCACGCGGCCACGAAGCGCTCGGCCAGCACCGGTTTGAACTCGATCTCGGCCTCCTGGCTGCCGATGAAATTGAGACCAAAGTCGGCATCGCCCTGCGCCACAGCCACCAGCACCTCGTTGGCGCTGGCGTCGTGCACCTTGACACGGATCTTCGGAAAACGCTCGTGGTAGCGCTTGACCACCTGCGGCAAAAAGTAATACACGGCCGAGGGCACGCAGGCAATCGTCACCTCGCCCATGCGGCGCGCGGCCACATCGCCCAGGCCCATGAGCATGCCGTCCAGGTCGTCCAGCCACACGCGGGTCTTGCGCGCGAAGTCGCGCCCGACGGCCGTGAGGGTGACGCGGCGCGTGGTGCGGTCCAGCAGGCGCACGCCCAGCGCCTCTTCCAGCTTGTCGATGCGGCGGCTGAAGGCGGGCTGCGACAGATGGATGGACTCGGCCGCCGCGCGGAAGCTGTGCAACTCGGCCACGGCGGCGAAGGCCTGGATGTCAGCAAGATCGAATTTGTTGTTCATGGGGCATGGGCTTTCAAGACGTTTCGCTGTTGCGCAGCACGCACCAAACGATCAGAACATTGCAATTCACGAACGTTATTTCAACATGTACAAGGCCTGTCAGCCTATTGCGTCACATGCATCAATCATTGTCAACAATGCAATTCACAGAACAGACGAAGCGCCGCACCATGCCGACCCATGAGCTACAACCTTCCTTGCGTTCTGATGCGTGGCGGCACCTCCCGGGGGCCGTTCTTCCTGGCCGACTGGCTGCCGCAAGACCCTGCGGCGCGTGACCGCACCCTGATCGCGGCGCTGGGCTCCCCGCATGAATTGCAGATCGACGGCCTGGGCGGCGGCAATTCGCTGACCAGCAAGGTGGCGATCGTTTCGCGGTCGGTGCATGCCGACTGCGATGTGGACTACCTCTTCGCCCAGGTCAGTGTGGAAGAGGCCCGCGTGGACACGCGGCCCAACTGCGGCAACATGCTGGCGGGCGTGGGGCCCTTTGCCATCGAGCAGGGGCTGGTGCCCGCATCCGGCCACGGCAACACCACCACGGTGCGGGTCTACAACGTCAACACCCGTTCGCGCATTGATGTGCAGGTGTGCACCGCCGGAGGCCGCGTGCACTACGAAGGCGACGTGCACATCGACGGTGTGCAGGGCACCGCGGCACCCGTGCTGATGAACTTCCTGGATGCCTGGGGCGCCGTCACGGGCCAGATCTTCCCCACCGGCCAGCGTATCGACACCCTCCACGGCCTGCAGGTCACCTGCATCGATGCTGCACAGGTGATGGTGCTGGTGCGCGCTGCAGACCTGGGCCTGCGCGGCAACGAGGGCCCCGCAGAACTGGATGCCAACAGTGGCCTGCTGCGCAGGCTGGAAGCCCTGCGGTGCGAAGCCGGCCTGCGCATGGGCATGGGCGATGTATCGAACAGCGTGCTGCCCAAGCCCGTGATCGTGTCTG
>JADMJR010000219.1 GCA_018780365.1 Acidovorax sp.
GGCTTTGCCATGCCCGACCTGCAGCACGAACTGGTGCAGGACCGCGAGCAGTGGTATGCCACGCGCCCCGACTACATGCAGCGCATGACAGAGCGCTCCAGCAAATACCTGTTCCATATCGTTGAAGAGCTGGAACGCCGCGGCATGCCCACCGAGCTGGCGCTGCTGCCCTACATCGAAAGCGCGTTCAACCCCCAGGCCGTGTCCAGCGCCAAGGCCGCTGGCATGTGGCAGTTCATGCCCGCCACGGGCAACTATTTCGACCTCAAGCAGAACGCGTTCCGCGATGACCGCCGCGATGTGCTCGCGTCCACGCGCGCCGCACTCGACTATCTGCAAAAGCTCCACGGCATGTTTGGCGACTGGCACCTGGCCCTGGCCGCCTACAACTGGGGCGAAGGCAGCGTAGGCCGGGCCATCGCCCGCAACCAGAAGCAGGGGCTGGGCACCAGCTACACCGACCTGAACATGCCGGCCGAAACCCGCATGTATGTGCCCAAGCTGCAGGCCGTGAAAAACATCGTGGCCAACCCCGATGCCTTCCGCACCGAGCTGCCACTCATCGAGAACCACCCGTACTTCCAGACGGTGGACATCACGCACGACATCGATGTGGCTCTGGTGGCCACGCTCGCAGGCATCCGCGAAGAAGATTTCCGCGCACTCAACCCCTCTTACAAACGCCCCGTGATCCTGGCGGCGGGCACGCCGCAGGTGCTGCTGCCCTGGGACAACGCCAAGGTCTTTCAGCGCAACCTGGAGGCCCGCCGCGAAGGCCAGTACGCCAGCTGGACCGTGTGGTCCGTGCCCACCACCATGAGCGTGGCCGAGGCCGCGCAGCGTGCGGGCATGAGCGAAAGTGACCTGCGCAGCATGAACAACATCCCGCCGCGCATGCTGATCAAGGCGGGCTCGGCCCTGATGGTGCCGCGCGCCAACACCACGCGGCAGGACGTGTCCTCCCACCTCGCAGACAACGGGCAACTGGCCCTCACCCCCGAGATCGTCACCCGCCGCACCACCGTGCGCGCCGGCAAGGGCGAAACCGTGGCCAGCATTGCGCGGCGCTACAAGCTCACGGCAGCCAACGTTGCCGACTGGAACGATGTGCGCGCCAATGCCGCCTTCAAGGTGGGACAACAGGTGGTTGTGTACCTGCCGGTCAGGCAGGGGCAGGCCCGCGCCACCGCAGGCAGCGGCAACAAGCGTGCCGGGGCGGCGCCCGCCCGCAAGGGCGGCACGCCGTCCAAGGTCAAACGCCGCTGAGCCCACCGCCCGGGCCCATGAAGGCGCCCGGGCCGCCGCTCAGAACCGAAGGGTGTGCATGCCCAGCAGCCCCAGAATGCCCATGATGATGAGATACAGCGCCACGATGGTGCTGAGCAGGCGGGGCATGACCAGGATGAGAATGCCCGCGATCAGAGAAACAAGCGGGCCAATGCTGAGGCTCAGCGACATGAAAAAGTCCTTGGGAAATGGATGGAGTGAAGGGATAGCAGCAAGCAGTTTGCCGCAACGGCACGCCTGCAACGTGCCACGGCCCGCCACTGTAGTCCAGGCCCACCACCCCGTGCTGCGGCACAACCCCCACAGCGCTGCAGCGCGGCCTCAGACGTTGTATTTCTGGCGCGCCTTGCGCACCAGATCGTTGGTGTAGGTGCGCGCCAGCTCCACCCGGGTTTCGGCCAGCTCGGGCTGCAGGCGCGAAAGCACACGCAGTGCGGTGGCCGGGCCATCGTCCGGCATCAGGCCATTGGGCGAAAACGTCTCCCGCACACGGCCAAAGGCCGCCAGGTACAAGCCCCGATCACCCAGCAGGTAGGCCGATGGCACGGCCTTGACCAAGTCTGCTGGCGCCGCCGTCTGCAGCCACTTGAGCGCATGCACGATGCCGTTGACCAGCGCCTGGGCCTGTGCGGGCTGCTTCTGGAGGAAAGCCTGGGGCGCACAAAGGCTGCCGGCCGGCATGTTGCCGCCCAACATCTCCTGAGCGGCCTTGAGCGAGCGCAGGTCACCCACGATGCGCGTGTCCGCTTTCTGCTCCAGCAACGTCATGATCGGGTCGGCATGGCACAAGGCATGCACCTGGCCCGAACGCAGCGCGTTCATCGCATGGGTGCCCGACCCCACCCCCACAAACACCACCTCCCGGGGCGACAAGCCCGCGCGCACCAGCATCAGGCTGGCCGCCAGGTGGGTGGACGAGCCGACGGAAGACACACCAATGCGCCGCCCCGCCAGATCGCCCAGATCCTTGTACGCGGGCAGCGACCGCAGAGACACCCCCAGGGCCAGCTGGGGCGCACGCCCCTGCAGCACCAGCGAGCGGTAGGCCTGGCCCCGCACCTGCGCCCGCAGCACATGCTCGAAGGCCCCCGAGCAGACATCGGCCGCACCGTCGTGCACCGCCTGCAGCGCCAGCGCACCGGCCGAAAAATCACGCACCACCACGTCCAGGCCTTCGGCCCGGAAGTAGCCCAGAGAGTCTGCCAGGGCCAGCGGCAGGTGGTAGAGCACGCCTTGCCCCCCCACCGCCACGGTGACGCGCCCCAGCACAGCGCCATCCGTTTCTGCCCGCACCACCGCAGGCGCAATCACCGCAGCCGCCGACAGGGCGGACACGGCACCAAAGGCGCGGCGGTTGAGCATGGGCAGGGACATGGGATCAGTCAAAAAGGAAAATGCTGCATCGCAACAATCGTGCCGCAGAGAACGCCAGGCCGCATCAGGGAGATTCCCTGCGGGTTTCTACGTAAGGAAAAAACCTGCACCGCGACCCACAGCACGTGTTGTGCAGTACAGCCCCCCCCAAAAAAACACGTGGAGGGGGCCGCGCGCTCAGCGGTAGCCGATGAAGAGGATCGCCACGTTGACGAGGAAACCCGCCGCCCACACAGCGCTGCGGGCCGTGGGCATGTCGGAGACATACATCATCACGTAGAAGATGCGCAGCATGACAAACAGCAGCGCCAGCATGTCGAGCAACGTCTGCCCAGCGCCCAGCAGGTGGGCAATGATGACGGCACCGACAAAAAACGGCAGCGCCTCGAAGCTATTGGCCTGGGCCGCGTTGGCCCGTGCACGCCAGTCGGTCTGCCGGGCCATCCAGGCGCGCGGATCATGGTTGTCAAAGCCGCCGTCCTTGCGCGACTTGCCCAGGTTGCCGCTCTTGGCCAGCCAGGCGCAGCCCATGGGCAGCAGCACGGCGATCAGCACGCACCAGTAGGCCACTGTGAACCGTGCAACATGCATGGTGGTATTCATTGTTTTCGACTCTTTTTGGCCGCCAGCGCCTGATGGACAAGCGCGAGCAGCTATTAAATTGTGAGTATTCTAGTGCGCCTCGGCGGGCCGGGTGTCACCGGCGATCCACCAGCGCATGTGCAATGGTGCCCAAGTCCACGTACTCCAGCTCGCTACCCACCGGCACCCCGCGCGCGAGCCGCGTCACGTGCAGCCCCCGGCTCTTGAGCGCCTCGCTGATCACATGGGCCGTAGCCTCGCCCTCGGCGTTGAAGTTGGTGGCCAGGATCACCTCCTGCACCTCGCCGTTGGTGGCGCGCTGCATGAGCTTTTGCAGGCCGATGTCCTTGGGCCCCACCCCATCCAGCGGGCTGAGCCGCCCCATCAGCACAAAATAAAGCCCCTTGAAGGCGCCGGTGCGCTCCAGCGCCGACTGGTCCGCCGGGGTCTCGACCACACACAGCCGCGTGGCGTCGCGCTCGGGGTCGAGGCAGGTGCTGCACACCTCGGCCTCGGTGAACGTATGGCAGCGCGCACAGTGCTGCACCGTGCCCACCGCGTCCCCCAGCGCTCGCGACAGGGCCAGCGCCCCCTCGCGGTCATGCTGCAGCAGATGGAACGCCATGCGCTGCGCAGACTTCACCCCCACCCCCGGCAACCGGCGCAGCGCCTGGATCAGAACATCGAGGGAGTTAGTGGTGGACATGGGTTAGCAGGCGATACGGATGAGCGGGTAGGAAAGAGCGGTGCCAGGCTTCGACAGGCTCAGCCCGAACGGTGGTTGGGGCACCAAGCAACCTCTCACGAAGGCTTTCACCCCCACCCTCAAGGGCGTAGCGAGCGGGATCAGCTGCTAGGCGGACGGAGCACAGTCACCGGAACGTACTTGAAGTACGTGAGGATGGCGAGCACCGCCCAACGACGCAGATGACCCGCTCGGTAGCCAACCCTCAGAAAGGGAATTTCATGCCGCCGGGGAGGCCTGGCATGCCTTGGGTGAGCTTGCCCATCTTCTCCGACGAGGTCTCTTCGGCCTTGCGCACCGCTGCATTGAACGCGGCCGCCACCAGGTCTTCCAGCATGTCCTTGTCTTCGGCCAGCAGGCTGGGGTCGATGGTGATGCGCTTGACGTCGTGTTTGCAGGTCATCACCACTTTCACCAGGCCCGCACCCGATTCACCCTCGACCTCGACGAAGGCCAGCTCGTCCTGCGCCTTCTTGAGGTTGTCCTGCATGGCCTGGGCTTGTTTCATCAGGCCGGCGAGTTGTCCTTTGTTGAACATGGTGTGGTTTCCTTTTCAGTTTCTAGTGAATAGTGATAAGTGCTTGCCGGTCATGCCGGCTTGATGCTGCCGGGCACGATTCTCGCGCCGTAGTCGCGCATCAGCGACTGCACGAAGGGGTCGTTGTTCACGATTTCTTCGGCACGGCGCTGGCGCTCGGCGGCGGCAGCGGCGTTGCGGCGGGCGGGGCTGTCGATGACAACCCCCACCTCCACGGTGATCTGGGTGGCATGGCCTGCGGCCTCCAGCGCGGCGCGCAGGCGCTCGCGCGCGGTGGGCTGGTTGAGCGACTCGCGCTCAACGCGCAGCAACCAGTGGGACCCGTCGCGGGCCACCAGTTGCGACTGCAAGGCCAGCTCCCGCACCAGGGCCGTGATGGACTCCGCCACCACCATCTGTTGCACCGTGGTGTGCCATACATCGCCCTCTTCGGTCGGCGTATAGCGCGCAGAGACGGGGGTTGGCGCCGACAGCGGCAGCGGTTGCAGCCGCTCACCGGGTTCTGGCGACTCCCGCACTGGAATTGCTACGAATTCAGGAGCATTCCGTACCCTACCAGCAGGCGCTGGGGCCTGATTTCCATCAAAACCACCCGGGCTACGCACCGGCAATGTGGTCGTGGAAGTGGTCGCCACCGCGCCCACGGAGCCAGGTTCATCCGAGCCCGGCCAAGGAGGCGGTTCGGAGGCATCAGAAACATCGGAGGGCATGTCTTGCGCCACAGCCGCATCCAACGGCGGCGCAGCCTGCGCCCAGGGCGTGGGCACTGGCTCGGCAGCAGCCGGGGGGGGCAGCGATGCGGGTGCGGCCACAGCCGCAGGCGTTGCAGCCACAGGGGTCGCCACAGGACGGGCCGCAGGGGCCGATACAGCCGTGGCAGCGGCCCCCGCAGAACGGGCAGCAGCCGCGCCCGAAGTCGCCGCTTCAGGCCGCGTCAGAGTTTTTTTTTCAGCCAGTTCGCCAACACCGCCTTCTGGCTTGAAGGCCAGAAGGCGCAGCAGCACCATGGTCAGCGCCGCATATTCGTCCGGTGCCAGACCCAGCTCGCCGCGCCCGTGCAGGCACAGGCTGTACAGCAACTGGGTTTCATCGGCGGGCATCAGCGCCGCCAGACGGGCTGTTTCGGCAGCCTCGGGGTCGTCGGCATCCACGGCCCCCGCCATCTGGGGCACGGCCTGGAACACGGCCATGCGCTGCAGCACAGCGCTCATCTCTTCCAGCGTGGAAGCCGCCGACAGGCCATTGAGGCGCAGTGTGTCTGACGTTTCCACCACGGTTTTGCCGTCGCCCTGGGCCAGCGCGTCGATGAGGCGGAACACATAGGAGCGGTCCACCGCGCCCAGCATCTGGCGCACACCGGCCTCTTGCAACTGGCCGCTGCCAAAGGCGATGGCCTGGTCGGTGAGCGAGAGCGCATCGCGCATGGAGCCCCGCGCCGCGCGCGACAGCAGACGCAGCGCCTGGGGCTCGGCCAACACGCTCTCGGCCGCCAGCACCTGCGTGAGGTGCGAGAGCACGGTTTCAGGCGCCATGGGGCGCAGGTTGAACTGCAGGCAGCGGCTCAGCACCGTGACCGGCACCTTTTGCGGGTCGGTCGTGGCGAGCACAAACTTGAGGTATTCGGGCGGCTCTTCCAGCGTCTTGAGCATGGCGTTGAACGCCG
>JADMJR010000337.1 GCA_018780365.1 Acidovorax sp.
AAGGCAAGAAGTACCACGTGGCAGCGGCCTTCCCCAGCGCCTGCGGCAAGACCAACTTCTCGATGCTGGTGCCGCCCGAGGCGGGCTTTGCGGGCTGGAAAGTCACCACCATCGGTGACGACATCGCCTGGATCAAGCCCAACGCCGACGGCAAGATGGTCGCCATCAACCCCGAAGCCGGCTACTTCGGCGTGGCCCCCGGCACCAACATGCACACCAACCCCAACTGCATGAAGAGCCTGGACAAGGACGTGATCTTCACCAACGTGGCCCTGACGGACGACGGCGACGTGTGGTGGGAAGGCATGGAAAAGGACACCGGCAAGCAGCCGGACCACCTGATCGACTGGCAAGGCAAGGACTGGACGCCCCAGATTGCCAAGGAAACCGGCGCCAAGGCCGCCCACCCCAACTCGCGCTTCACCGTGGCCGCCGCCAACAACCCCGCGCTCGACGCGCAGTGGGATGACGCCCATGGCGTGGCGATCGACGCCTTCATCTTCGGTGGCCGCCGCTCGACCACCGTGCCACTGGTGACGGAAGCCCGCACCTGGACGGAAGGTGTGTACATGGCCGCGACCATGGGCTCGGAGACCACCGCCGCCGCCTTCGGCGCCCAGGGCGTGGTGCGCCGCGACCCGTTCGCCATGCTGCCCTTCTGCGGCTACAACATGAGCGACTACTTCCAGCACTGGCTGAACATGGAAGGCAAGATCGCTGCCACCGGCAAGTCCGTGCCCAAGGTCTTCTGCGTGAACTGGTTCCGCAAGGACGAGGCCGGCAAGTTTGTCTGGCCAGGTTATGGCGACAACATGCGCGTGCTCAAGTGGATGATCGACCGCCTGGAGGGCACCGCCCAGGGCCAGGAGACGATGTTTGGCGTGGCCCCGCAATACGCAGAGATCAACTGGGCGGGCCTGGATTTCAGCGCCCAGAAGTTCGACGCCGTGACCAGCATCGACAAGGCTGCCTGGGCTGAAGAGTTCAAGCTGCACGATGCGCATTTCGAGCAACTGGCCTACCACCTGCCCCAGGCCCTGCTCGACACCAAGGCGCAGCTGGAAAAGCGCCTCGCCGCCTGATGCGGCAGCCGTAGGATCCACGAAGCTCCCCACTCCAAGCCGTCCCGCCTCAGGCGGGACGGCTTTTTTTTGCCCGCACGCAGGCCACATGCCTCGGAGAGGCTGGGACGACAGGGCATAAAAAAAGCCGTGGCATGCCACGGCTTTCAATCCATCCTCTTCACGCCCACGCTGCCAGGGCAGCGCGGGGGTTTTATCAGTAGTACTTGCGGATGTCGTCCACGGTGGGGATGCCCATCGCGTGGTTCAGTTCGGCCATGATGCGCGGGTCCTTGATGGCAACTTGCCAGGTGCGCTCGTCTTCTGCAGTGCGGCGGCGGTTTTCTGCCCAGGCCTGTGCGGCGCTGCGCAGGGCCACACCGGCGCGGCGTGCGGGAGCGGTCAGCAGGGCCAGGGCGGCAAACGCCACGAGCCACAGCACCATCCAGGCGGCCAGCAGGTGGCCTTCGCTCCAGGTGTCGATCACCTGGTTGGCCACCACCAGCAGGGCCGAAACCACGGCAGCCAGCAGGAGGGAGGCAGCGCCACGGGCGCCATCAAAGCGGGCAGCGGCGCTCTTCAGGGCAGCGGCTGCGTTTTCGGCGCGGACAACGCCGGGGTGTTCGGTGGGGTACTCAACGTGTGCAAAGCTGGTCATTTCGGTTTCCCTTTTCTAACGCTTGTGGCGAGATTGCCGGGCGATGGGGTGATATTAGGGTTTACCCTTTGCGCGTTCAAGTTTATATTTTGAATCATTGATATTCATATCGGTGATGATTGCGCCATGGGCCCCTTGAACTTCCGCTCCCTGGACCTGAACCTGCTGCGCGTTTTCGACGAGGTGATGGCCGAGCGCAGCCTCACGCGTGCGGCGCACAAGCTGTCCATCACCCAGCCCGCCGTGAGCAATGCCATGCGGCGCCTGCGCGATGTGCTGGGCGATGAACTGGTGGTGCGCAGTGGCCAGGGGGTAGAACCCACGCCCCGTGCCCTGGCGCTGTGGCCCCCGGTGCGCGAGGCGCTGGCCCATTTGCAGGAATCCCTGGCACCCGGGCACTTCGAGCCCACCACGGCGGAATCCACCTTTGTGCTGGCCATGGCCGATGCCACGGCGGCCACGCTGGTGCCCGCCCTGGTCGAGATCATCGAACGCGAGGCGCCCGGCATCTCCATCCGGGTGCTGCCGCTGACCACGCGCGACCCCCGGCGCCTGCTGGACGAGGAAGCCGCCGACATGGCCGTGGGCTACTTCCCGGCCGCGTTGGCCGACCTCACGGCCCGCGCCCAGTCAGGCGGCGTGGTCGCGTTTGAAAGCCGGCGCCTCTACGACGGCGAGTACGTGTGTGTGATGCGCCAGGGCCACCCGCTGGCGGACAGCCCCCTGACCCTGGACGCCTACTGCGCGGCCCGCCACATGCTGGTCAGCTTTTCGGGCCGTCCCTTCGGCTTCATCGATGAGGCCCTGGCCTCGCTGGGGCGCGAGCGCAAGGTGGTGATCACGGTCAACCAGTTCTTCACGGCCGGGCGCGTGGTGGCGGGCTCCGACCTGCTGACCGTGCTGCCGCGCCATTTTGTGCCCGTGACCGGCATTGCCGATGTGCTGGTGCAAAGGGCGTTGCCGCTGGATGTGCCCGCGGTGCATGTGGACGCCCTGTGGCGTCGGCGGGGCCCGCAGCAGGCGGCCATGACCTGGCTGCTGCACGCGCTCTCGCGCTCCGCCCGGCGCACCTTCCCAGGGCAGGACCTGCACGAGACCCCGTAGACTGCGCAATCGATGAACATCCAGCTCCTGTCCGACCTCCACCTGGAGGCGCACCCCCACTTTGTTCCTGAACCTGCCCCCGGCGCCGATGTGCTGGTGCTGGCGGGGGACGTGGGCTCTTACCAGCCCGGCTCGCAACTGGGTGACGACGACTTTGGCCTCGCCCGCTTCTCGCCCCTGCCCCAGCATGCGGGCTGGTCCACCCCGGTACTGTTTGTGCCCGGCAACCACGAGTACGACGCGCAGGACTTCGATGCCGCCCACCTGCGGCTGCGCCAGACCTGCAACCGCCTCGGGATCACCTGGCTGGAGCGTGAAACGCTGGTACTGCAAGGCGTCCGCTTCGTGGGCACCACCCTCTGGAGCGACTTTGACGCCCTGGCCGACCACGAAGCTTGCACCGACCTGGGCCGCAGGCTGAAACTGCGCGACAAGGCCTTCCGCGCCGCCAACTTCTACCTGCGCAAGACCGGCGGCACGCGGCATGGCGAGCCCTTCCTGGCCGAGCCCCTGCGCGAACAGGCCCTGGCCTGCCAGGAATGGCTGGCCACCGCACTCCAGCAGCCGTTTGACGGCCCCACCGTGGCCGTCACCCACTTTGCGCCCAGCCTGAAAAGTGCCGACCCACGCTACGGCCTGGTGCCCGGCACCGCAGGGTTCTGCAACGCCCTGGACCACCTGCTGCCCCACGCGCAGCTGTGGCTGCATGGTCACCTGCATGCACCCAGCGACTACCTGGCCCAGGGCCAGCATGGCGACGGTTCGGCATGGCAATGCCGCGTAGTGGCCAACCCGCTGGGCTATGCCCGCAAAGGGGAGCAGGCCACCTTCCGCCCACGCTGGACGGTCACCGTATGATCAAACGCGCGGTTCTTGTGAATTCGCCACGCGCCGGACAAAAAAGCATGACCCAGGTCAAGACAACAGGCACCTGCGCAGAGTAGTCTGCCTTATCCCTTTTCGGAGAACACCATGAACATCCTGCTTGCTGTCGACGGCAGCGCCTACACCAAGAAAATGCTGGCCTACCTGGCCACCCATGAAGAGTTGCTGGGCGGCTCCCACACCTACACCGTGCTGACCGTGCAGGCCCCGCTGCCCGCCCGCGCCCGCGCCGCCCTGGGCAAGGAAGTTGTAGACACCTACCACGCCGAAGAAGCCGAAAAAATCCTCGCGCCCGTGTGCAAGTTTCTGGGCCGCCATGGCGTGGATGCCAAGCGCGCTGTCAAGGTGGGCTCGGTGGGTGAAACCATTGCCAAGGTGGCTGACACCGGCAAGTTCGACCTGCTGGTGATGGGCTCACACGGCCACGGCGCTATCGCCACGCTGGTGATGGGCTCGGTCACCACCCAGGTGCTGGCCCACAGCAAGGTGCCTTTGCTGATCGTGCGCTGAGCGGCTGGCGGGCTTCCCCACCGGGAGCCTTCGCTACCCACAGTCTCCGCCCTGCCTTTGCAGGGCTTTTTTTCACCACAAATTTACCAACCAGTCTCATAATAACCAATTGGTTTACTTGAATACCAATTGGTTATACAGTCGCGCCACGCCCATCCTGGCGTGTCATTTCCATCGATACCGAGAGGAGCGACCCATGAACACTGCACTCAACCGCCGCACCGTCCTGCTGGCCGCCACCCTGGGCGCTGGCACCTTGCTGCAGGCCTGTGGGGGCGGAGACGACGAGCCCCAGCGCAACATCGTCGAGCTGGCGCAGAACACCCCCGAGCTGAGCATCCTGGTCGAAGCCGTGGTCGCTGCCGGCCTGGCCCCCACGCTGAGCACGGGCACACTCACCGTGTTCGCCCCCACCAACGCGGCGTTTGCTGCGCTGCTGGCCGAGCTGGGCATGACCAAGGACGCGCTGCTGGCCAACAAACCGCTGCTGACAGCCGTGTTGACCTACCACGTGCTTGGCAGCAAGGTGGTGCGGGCCGATGTGCCGTTGGGCAAGGCGATTGCTCCAGTGTCTGGCGGCTTCTTCAAGATCGAGTCGGGCAACGGCCTCAAGATCACCGACGGCCGCAACCGTGTGAGCACCGTCACCAGCACGGATATCCAGGCCAGCAATGGCGTGGCGCACCTGATAGACCGCGTGCTGCTGCCCGCCGACAAGGACATCGTCGCCACGGCCTCGGCACTGCCCGACTTCAGCATCCTGGTCGAAGCCGTGGTAGCTGCGGGCCTGGTGAGCACCCTGCAGGGTACGGGCCCGTTCACGGTGTTTGCCCCCACCAACGCCGCCTTTGCCGCGCTGCTGACCGAGTTGGGGGTGAGCAAGGCCGACCTGCTGGCCAACACCGCGCTGTTGACCAAGGTGCTAACCTACCACGTGGTGCCCGCTCGCGTGCTCAAGGCCGAGGTACCCACCAACACAGCCATCACCACGGTGCAGGGCCAGAGTTTCACCGTGAGCCCCAGCCTGGTGATCACCGACCAGAACCTGCGCACCAGCAACATCACGGCCGCTGATGTGTTCACCAGCAATGGCGTGATCCACTTGGTGGACAAGGTGATCCTGCCCAAGTGATCGCCGAGGGGAAGGCCCTCGCGCCACAAAGCCCGGCATGCCGGGCTTTGTTTTTATCCGGGGGATGGACTCACTGCTAACGCGCAGCCAGCCCGTCAAAACAGGTGCGCACCACCAAGTCCACGATCTCTGCGTCCGAATACTGGCCGCCTTCCTTGAGGAAGCTCACCACCGGATCACAAGCCCGCGCGTACAGGGTGTACAGCACCACCATCGGCGGCAAGGTGGGGTTGATCACGCCCTGGGCCTGGGCTTCGGTGATCCACTCGCCGATCTGGTCGCTCACCACCACCAGGCCGTTGAGGTAGTCCTTGTTCGCCATCAACACCGCGCGCAGCGTGGAATTGCGGCTGGGCAACAGCGGCATTTCGTTGGTCAGCAGGCGCTCCAGCGACCAGCGCACCAGCGCGCGAAGCTTGTCCACCGGCGGCGTTTCGGCGGGCAGGCCTGCCAGGTAGGTTTGCACGCGCCCCAGGATCTGCACCATGGCCGCGCTGCACAGCTCTTCCTTGCTGCAAAAGTGCTTGTACAGGCTGGCCTTCGCAATGCCCACGGCATTGGCGACGTCGTCCATGGTCATGGCGTCAAAGGCCTTTTCGCCCAGCAGGCGGCAAGCGGACTGGAGGATGGCCTCCTCACGCGCCTGGTGCATCTGCTCCTTGAACGAGACTTTGGGTTGCTGCGTTTGCATGCCGTCCATTTTATACATCACGGTTAAAAAATAAATGACTAAGTTGTAATGCAACTACATCGTTCACGTTTTAACCAGCACAAAACGTGCCTCCTGTTGCGCGCCAGGGGCGTGCTCTCAGGGCACCAGCACCTGGGCTGCGGCACCGGTCAGCGCGGAAGACAGGGCATCGAGCAGCTCGGATTCCAGGTTCCAGCAATGCCAGTACAGCTGGATCGGCAGGGTGCGGCCGGGCGCCAGGTCCACCATGCTGCCGTCGGCAATGGGGCCGCGTGCGAGCAGTTCGGGCACCACGCCCACCGCCCAGCCCGCAGCCACGGCGCGCATCTGCGCTTCGGAGCCCGGCACAAACAGGTGGTTGAGCGCCACACGCTTGAGCCCGAACGCGCGGGCCACGAACTCGGCCGCCATGTCGTCCTTGCGGTTGAACGACAGAAACGACACCTCGCGGAAGTTGTGCGGCGTGAGCCCCTGCGGCAGGTACTGCTCCGCATAGCTGGCCGAGGCCACGGCCACGTAATGCATGGCCCCCAGCGGCACCATCTTGCAGCCACGCAGCGCCTGCTTGAGCGTGGTTACGCAGCCCAGCACCTGGCCCGAGCGCAGCCATTCCTGCGTGAAATCCTGGTCGTCCACGATGATTTCCAGCGGCAGGCGCTGGCGCACCAGGTCGTGCAACGCGCCCATGGCCCAGGTGGCGATGCTGTCGGCGTTGATGGCGATCGAGATGCGCTCGTCCTCGCGCGTGCCGCCCGGTGCGCTGGGCGCCAGTTCCTGCAGGTCACGCTCCAGGTCCGCGCGCAGCAGGCGCATCTGCTTGGTGTGTTTGAGCAGCAGCTGCCCGGCCGAGGTGGGCCGCAGCGGCCGGCTGCGCACGATGAGCACCGAGCCCACCTGCGCCTCCAGTGCGCGCAGGCGCTGCGACACCGCCGACTGCGTGACGTTGAGGCGCTGCGCGGCGCGCTCGAAACCGCCTTCTTCGACGATGGCGGCAAGGCATTCCAGGGCGGCGGGATCGTAGGTGCTCATGGTCTTCAGCTCGGACAAAAAGAGGGGCTCCACAGCGCGCTTCATTAGATGCACTGATGTTTTTGGAGTAAGTTTAATTTTGCTTTTAGTAGAACGCAATGTCGCGCAAACTCCGCCCCATGAAAACCATTGTTTTGGGCGCCGGCATCATCGGCATCAGCACGGCGTGGCACCTGCTGGAGCGCGGTCACGAGGTCATCGTGATCGACCGCCAGCCCGATGCGGCGCTCGAAACCAGTTTTGCCAACGCAGCGCAGATCTCGGTGAGCTACTGCGAGCCCTGGGCCAACCGCGAGGCCCCGCTCAAAGCGCTCAAGTGGATGTTCGACAAAGAGGCCCCGCTGCTGTTCCGCCCGCAGATGGACTGGCAACAATGGCGCTGGGGCCTGCAGTTCCTGGCGCAGTGCAACGACACGGCGTTCGAGCGCAATGTGCAGCAGATCGTGGCGCTGGGCGCCTACAGCCATGCGGCGCTGAAGGACCTGGTCGGCACCACGGGCATCGAATACAACCGGCTCGAACGCGGCATTGCCCACTTCTACACCGACCAGAAATCGTTTGACGCCGCCGGCCACGCGGTGGAGTTGATGCGCAAACATGGCGTGCAGCGCCGCCTGGTGAGCCGCGAGGAGTTGCTCAAGATCGAGCCCGCCTTCAAGGCCTATGGCGACCACATCACCGGCGGCACCTACACCAGCACCGACGAAAGCGGCGATGCGCGCGTGTTCACACAAGAGCTGGCCCGCCGCTGCATCGCGCGGGGTGCGCAGTTTTTGTACGGCCACGATGTGCTGCGCCTGAACAAGATCGGCAATGCTATTGATTCAGTAGCTGTTATGCCACGCCAGTCGGGCGCTGGTGGCAAAAAAGACTTCATTTTGAAAGGTGACGCCATCGTTGTGGCTTGCGGCTCTTACAGTGCGCCGCTGTTGCGCAGCGTGGGTGTGGATTTGCCGATTTACCCCGGCAAGGGCTACAGCGCCACTTTTCCATTACTCCGGCCCGAGGCGGCGCCCCAGGTCTCCACCATCGACGATGGCCGCAAGATCGCCATGAGCCGCCTGGGCAATGTGCTGCGCGTGGCGGGCACCATTGAGCTGGGGGGCTACGACCTGTCGCTCGACAGTGCCGTGGCCAAGGCGCGCTGCCACATGCTGTCGCGCCGCATCGAAGAAATCCTGCCCGGTGTGTGCGACACCCGCACGCCCGAGCAGGGCGGCGACCCGCAGTACTGGACGGGCCTGCGCCCCGCCACGCCCACCAACATCCCCTTCATCGGCCAGACCCGCGTGGGCAAGCTGTGGGTCAATGCAGGCCACGGCACGCTGGGCTGGACCCATGGCGCGGGCTCGGGCAAGGCACTGGCAGAGTTGCTGAGTGGTGAACAGCCGGCGATGAACTTCGGGTTCCTGGGTGCACCCACATTGCGCCCCCAGCGCACGGCCGTTGCTGCCTGAGGGGCGCACCCAGTCCATGGCGGGGTGAGCGGCATCTGGCCGCCGGTTCGAGCAGCAACGCGCATCCGCCGGGCGCCTGCAGACTCTGGCCGGGTTCGCTACGATGCCCACCATGTCTTCTGCACCACACTACCTCTTTCTCACCACCTCCACCCGCGAGCCCGGCCATGTCGGCAACACCGAGTGGCTGGCCCGCCAGGCTGCCACTGCGCTACCTGCGGACACCACACAAACCTGGCACCACCTGGCCCGCATGGACCTGCCGCCTTTTGTGGACCAGCGCCACACCTCGGGCACCTATGCACCGCCCGAGGGCGACCTGAAAACCCTGCTCGATGCCACGCTGGCGGCCACGCACATCGTTTTTGTGGCCCCGGTCTACTGGTACAGCATCCCCTCGCCGCTCAAGACCTACCTGGACCACTGGAGTGCCTGGATGCGGGTGCCCGGCCTGGCCTTCAAGGAACCCATGGGCGCCAAGACGCTGGCGCTCATCACCACCAGCGGCGACCGCAGCAAGGCCCAGCCCATGATCGATTCGGTGGCGCTGTGCGCGCAATTCCTGTCGATGACCTGGGGCGGCGCCCTGTGGGGCAAGGGCGGGCCACCGGGTGCGGTGCAGGGGGATGCCCAGGCGCTGGCGGCGGCCAGCAGCTTTTTGCACGCGCCCACCGCCGCCTGATCACATCAGGCGTCTAGCGACCAGTGCTGGGCCAGGATGCCCAGCCATTCGTGCAGCGCCAGGCTACTGTCGGCCAGTGCCGACGCACGCGGCAACACCCGGTACAGCTTGCGCGCCTGCCCGCCCTTGAAACCCATGGGCGCGGGCAGCACCTGCAGCCCCACACGCTCGAAAGCCTCGGCCGCGCGCACCATGTGCCAGCCGTGGGTGACCAGCGCAATGCGCTCGATGCCTGCGGCCTTGAGTTGCGCAGCCGATTTTTCGGCATTGCTGCGGGTGTCGAGCGATTCCACTTCGGTCCAGCGCACCCGGCCCTTGAACTCGCGCTCCACCACATCCTTCATCACCAGCGCCTCTGCGCGCATGCCACCGGTGGAGCCCCCGGTGGCCAGGATGGGCAGCCCCGTCTGCTGCTGCAGGTACACGGCGTAGCGCACCCGCTCGCGGGCGCCCCGGCTGAGCACATCCACCCCGTATTCGGGGGCCACGGTGTCAGCCCCGCCCCCCAGCACCACAATGGCCTGGATCTGCGCCTGGGGCAGTTGCTTGGGGGCCAGGGCGGGATAACGCTCCAGGCTGCGCACCAGCGCATCGGCCACCGGCGGCCACGACAGCGCCAGCACGGACAACAGCGACAGCACCACCACCACGGTGCCCGTGCGCCGGTGGTAGCGCGCGATCCACAGGCCGACAAACGCCAGCAGGATGCTGGACACCGGCGGCATCAGCAGCGCGGACAGGATTTTCTTGAGGGCAAAGAGCATAAGAACAGGTTCTAAGAACCACATCAGAGGCGGCGATCATGCCAGGGCGCAGCGGCCCATCCCGGCCCGGGCTCCGGCCACCCGCAGGTCAGTGCAACCAACGGCGCTGGGCCAGGAAGTCCAGCAACGCGGCATCAAACCCCTCGGGGTCCTCCAGCTGCGGCCAGTGCCCGACATGGGGCAGCTGCAGTGTTGTCGCATCGGGCAGCACCTGGGCCAGTGCGTCCAGGGCCACAGGTGGTGTGCAGCGGTCCAGCTCACCCCCCACCAGCAGTGTCGGCATGGTCAGGTGCGCCAGCGCAGCGGCCCCGCGATCAAACGTGGGCAAGGCCGCGAGCGCGCGCCGGTAGGCCCCTGGGTAGACCTGGGCCAGCGCATGGCTGGCCAGCCGCACCCCTTCAGGCAGTGCGCCGGTGCCGATGAACTGGGGCACCAGCGTCTGCGCCAGCTGCTCCATGCTGCTGCCGGTATCCAGCGCCTGCAGGGCCAACAGCCGGGGCGCCACCCAATCTTCCACGGCCTGCGCATCCAGCGCGGGCCCGCCCGCACACAGCACCAGGCGGCGCACTTTGGACGGGTCGCGCACGGCGGCCTCCAGCGCCACCATGGCGCCCATGCCATGCCCGACCAGCGTCACGGGGCCGCCCTGCAGCGCGTCGATCAAGGCCAGGCAACTCTGCGCCAGCGCCTTGAAGGTGTAGGGCTCCACGGGCGCACTGCGGCCATAGCCCGGCATGTTCCAGGCCACGGCGCGGTAACCGGCGGTGGCCAGGGTCTCCACCTGGGGCGCGAACGTGAGGTGGTCGCCGTCGGCATCGTGCAGCATGAGCACGGTGGGGCCGGCGCCCAGGGTGGTGAAGGTAGGAAGAACGGCCATGCGGTGGAAAGCGGAAGTAAACCCTGCCACAGCGGGGTGGAGGGTGCCGCCTGATAATAGTTGCTCCCTCCTGTTGCCACCGCTGGCGCCGCTTTTGTGAACCCTTCGCCCCCCCGCCCCGCCCTTGCCCTGCCCCCGAGCTTCTCGACCCGCGAGTTCCGCAATGCGCTGGGCATGTTTGCCACGGGCGTGACCATCGTCACGGCCCGCAACGCGACGGGCGACCTGGTGGGGCTCACGGCCAGCTCGTTCAACTCGGTGTCGCTGGAGCCCCCGCTGGTGCTGTGGAGCCTGTCGCACGGCGCCAGCAGCATGCCCGTTTTTGCCGATGGCTCGCACTACGCCATCCACGTGCTGGCCGCCGACCAGAAGACCCTGGCCGAGCGGTTTGCCACGCGCGGCATCGACCGCTGGGCCGGGCTGGAGCACCGCCCCGGCATCAGCGGCGCCCCTTTGCTGGCCGGTGCTGCCGCCACGTTCGAGTGCTTCAACCGCAGCCAGTACCAGGAGGGTGACCACACCATCTTCGTGGGTGAGGTGGAGCGCTGCGAGCACCGCGAAGGCGCATCGCCCCTGCTGTACCACGGCGGCAAGTTCTACACCGAACACCCGCTGTGACCACCACCACCGTGGTCGTGCGCCACGTGAACATCGGCGCGGCCCGGCGCCTGAAGATGGGTGAACGCTCCATTCTCAGCGCCATCGGCAAAACACCGGCCACCGGCTCCGTGGCTGTGGGCCCACTGGGGCTGGCGGGGGACGAGCAGGCCGACCTGAGCGTGCACGGCGGCCTGGCCAAGGCGGTGTATGCCTACCCCGCCACACACTACGCGTTCTGGCAAACCCAGCGCCGCGAGCGCGGGGTGAGCCTGTTCGATGAAGAACTGCCCCCGGGGTTTCTGGGCGAGAACCTCACCATCGACGGCCCCCTGGAGCACGAAGTGTTTGTGGGCGACGAGTGGCATTTCCCCGACTGCGTGCTGCGCGTGACGGCACCGCGCGAGCCCTGCTTCAAGTTCACGGCGGTGATGGGGTTTGCCCAGGCGGGCCGCGCCATGGCGGTGGCAGGCTGCTGTGGCTACTACCTGGCGGTGGACCGGCCCGGCACCCTTGCCGCCGGGCAAACCGCCACCGTGGTCCCCGGGCAGCGCGGGCTGAGCATTGCGCAGGCGTTTGCGGGCAAGTTCGCCAAACACGCGCGTTGAGTGAGCCAGGCTGCAGCGCCCGACGGCTCTTGGGCAGGTTCAGGCGTCGCCGTGGCAACAAACACAGAGCTTGTTGCCCTCGGGGTCGCGGAAATACGCCCCGTAGTAGCTCGCGTGGTACTCGGGCCGCAGCCCCGGCGGGCCTTCGCAATGGCCGCCGTGCTGCAGGGCCAACGCATGGACCGCATCGACCGTGGCACGGTCGGCAGCCAGCAGCGCATTCATCGCACCGTTGCCGGGCGTGGCGGGCAAGCCGTCAAAAGGCCGGCCGATGAGGAACAACGGGCGCGCCACCCCGGGGGTCTGCCACCCGGCCCAGGGGCGGGTAGGTTCGGTAAAACGCAAGACCAGGCCCAGGCGCTCCAGCACGGGGCTGTAGAACGCCATCGCCCGGTCAAAGTTGTTCACGCCGATGAACACATGGGACAGCATGGCAGGGCCTTTCGCACGGCGCATCACGCGCCGCGCTTCAACGCACCGTATCGGGCAGCTCGATCTTGACTTCGAGCACTTCCAGGTTGTCCTGGCGCTCCAGGTGCACCTTGAGGTCTTCGGGGTTGATCTTGACGTACTTGGAGATCACGGCCACCAGCTCGCGCTGCAGCGCGGGCAGGTAGTCGGGCTCGGCGGCGTTGCGGCCGTTGCGCTCGTGCGCCAGGATGATCTGCAGCCGCTCTTTGGCGACGCTGGCGGTTTTTTTCTTCTCGCCGAGCAGGAAGGACAGGAAAGAAGCCATGGCTTATTTGCTCCCGAACAGGCGTTTGAAGAAGCCTGGCTTTTCCGCGTCGATGAAACGCAGCGGCTTGTCGGTGGCGCCCAGAAAGCGATCGATCACATCCTTGTAGGCCTCGGACACATCGGAGTCCTTGGCATGGATGGCGGGTGTGCCCTGGTTGGACGACTGCAGCACCACTTCCGACTCGGGGATCACGCCGATCAGCTTGATGCGCAGGATGTCCTGGATGTCTTCCAGGCTCAGCATCTGGCCGTCCTGCACACGGCTGGGGTTGTAGCGCGTGATGAGCAGGTGCTCCTTGATCGGCTCGCCGCCTTCAATCGCACGCTTGGTCTTGCTGCCCAGCATGCCAAGGATGCGGTCGGAGTCACGCACGGACGACACCTCGGGGTTCGTCACCAGCAGCGCCTCGTCGGCAAAATGCATGGCCATGAGCGCCCCGCTCTCGATGCCGGCCGGCGAGTCGCAGACGATGTACTCAAAGCCCATCTCGGCCAGGTCCTTCAGGATCTTCTCCACGCCGTCTTGCGTGAGCGCATCCTTGTCGCGCGTCTGGCTGGCGGCCAGCACGAACAGGTTGTCGCACTGCTTGTCCTTGATGAGCGCCTGGTTCAGGTTGGCCTCGCCGTGGATCACGTTGATGAGGTCATACACCACGCGGCGTTCGCAGCCCATGATGAGGTCGAGGTTGCGCAGGCCGACGTCAAAGTCGATCACGGCAGTCTTGTGGCCGCGCAGGGCGAGGCCGGAGGCGAAGCTGGCGCTGGTGGTGGTCTTGCCCACGCCACCCTTGCCGGAGGTCACGACGACGATTTTGGCCATGTGTTGCTGATTCTCTGTGGGGTTGATACGAAGGGGAAAAGGGGGGTCAAGCAAGCGGCTCGATAAGGAGCTTCTCGCCGTCCAGCCGCACCTGGGCCGGCTTGCCACGTACGTCGGCGGGCAACTCGGTCTCGGTGGTGCGGTAGATGCCCGCGATGGAGACCAGTTGGGGCTCCAGGCAGGTCGAAAAAATGCGGGCTTCGGTGTTGCCGCGCGCCCCGGCAATGGCACGGCCGCGCAGCGGGGCATAGACGTGGATGTTGCCGTCGGCAATCACCTCGGCGCCAAAACTCACCACGGCCATCACCACCAGGTCTGCGCCACGTGCATACACCTGCTGGCCCGAGCGCAGGGGTTTGTCCACCACCACGGTGCCCGGGCCGGGCATGGGCACTTCGCGCACCACTTCCACCTCGACTTCGCGGATCACCTCGCGCACCACCTCCTGGGCCGGCGCTGGCACCTCGGCACGCGCGGGAGGCGCATCGGGCGCAGCAGCCAGGCCCGCAGCGCGCGCAGCCTCCATCTGGGCGGGGCTGCCGCCACGCACCGCCACGGGCAGGGTGCTGTGGCGGCGCAGTGCGGCCACGATGGCAGCAAAGTCGATAGATGCTTCGGCCTCGCGCACGGGGGCCAGGTCGATCAGCACCGGATCGTTGTCGAAAAAGCCCGGGGCGTCGGCCACGCGCTCGGCCAGGTCAGCGGCAAACTGCGCGGCGTCGGTGGTTTTGAGCACCACGGCCACCACGGGCAGCGAGGCGCTCTTGAGGTCAAAGCTGGTGCGGGCCTGGGCCGCCGTCGTAAAGGCCATGAATGGGGGGTGTGGAAAGGGGCGCAGGAACCTGTTTCAGAAGGCGCAAAGTGTACCGTGGGCCTGTGTAAGCGCCTGTTCGCCACCTTCGCAGCAGCAGCCCCCAGAACAGCCAGCTGCGCGCTTTGTGCTCCTGCTCCCCGGCAGCGGGGGCCCACAGCCTGTTGCAGAGCGGCCCAGACTTGGAACACCTGGTGCCCACCCCTGGTTTCAATGGCCTGGCAGTCTCTACCGCGCAACAGGTGGACATTTTTAGCTCACTATTTGATAGCTAAAAGTCGCGCGTGGCGGGCGCCGCCAGCGCGCGCAGCGGGGCCGCGTCCTGCAGCTGCCAGCAGCGGCGCCCGCCCCGAATCCAGCCCTTGTCCTGCCATTCGGACAACATGCGGCTGAGCGTCTCGGCGCGGATGCCCAGGTGCGCCGCCAGGTGGCGCTGGCTGGTGGGCAGCTCGATGGCGCCCGTGCCCTGGCGCTCGGCCTGGGCCACCAGGTAGGCGGCCAGGCGCTGGGGGGCGTTGCTGCTGGTCAGCCAGTCCACCTCGTTCACGCGCTGGTACAGGCGCTGGCTGAGCACCTCCAGAAAGCGCAGCGCCAGCGCCGGGTGGCGCTCGCAGGCGCCGCGCAGCGTGGCGCGCGGGATGCGCCAGACCTGCGCCTCCTCGGGCGCGCGCGCCGTCATCGGGTACAGGCCGTGGGGCATGAACATGGCCGCCTCGGCCACCAGGCTGCCGGGGCCGAAGCGGTGCAGCATGCGCTCCTCGCCGGCCACGTCGTAGCGCAGCACCTCCACCACGCCGGCGGCCACCAGCAGGCAGCAGCGGGCCTCGTCGCCTTCATAGAACAGCGTCTCGCCGGCCGCGTGGCGGGTGCAGACCACGCCCTCGGCCAAGTCGGCCAACACCGGCTGCGGCAGCCCGCCCAGCAGGCACGTGGCGGCCAACAGGCCGGCCACGGGCGTGCCGGGCGGGCGCAGCGCGGGCTCTCCGGCCCCCCTCTCTTGCGCGGTATTGATAAAAGTCATTTGGAATTCCTCTTTGTACAGGCATTCTCGCGCAATAAGAATACATCTCATTTACTTTACGCTGACTTCCTCCCATGTTTGCGCACCCCCGCCTTCGCCGCACCCTGCTGGCAACCGCCCTGACCGGCGCCCTTCCGCTGCTGGCAGCCACCGCCCATTCCCAAACCACCGCCGCTGCCCCGGCGCCGTCCGAGCTGCCCGCCGTGACGGTGAAATCCGATGGCGAGACGGCCCCCGTGCGCGCCTCCGTGGCGGCCGAGCGCCAGCGCCTGGCGCGCGTGCCCGGCGGCACCAACCTGGCCGACCCGCAGCAGGAAACCCGCCTGGCCACCCTGCGCGACGCGCTGGACTACCAGCCCGGCATCGTGATCCAGGACTTCTTCGGCGGCCCCGACCAACCGCGCCTGTCCATCCGCGGCTCGGGCATCCAGAGCAACCCGGTCAACCGCGGCGTGCTGCTGCTGCAGGACGGCCTGCCGCTCAACGAGGCCGACGGCTCCTTCGTCATCGGCCTGCTGGAGCCGCGCAATGCCGCGCTCATCAGCGCGCGGCGCGGCGCCAACACCCTCACCCCCGGCGCGACCACGCTGGGCGGCGAGCTGGACTTCCAGTCGCTCACCGGCGGCGACGAACGCGCCCGGGTGCGCGCCGAGACCGGCAGCTTCGGCCGCCAGGCGCTGCAGGCCGCCGTGGGCGCGCGCGGCGAGCAGTGGGACGGCCGCCTGAGCGTGAGCAGCGACCGCTACGACGGCTACCGCCACCACAGCGCCTCGCGCCGCGACGCGGTGCATGCCAACGTGGGCTTCCTGGGCGACGGCGGCTTCGAGAACCGCAGCTACCTGAGCTACACCGACCTGGAGTTCCAGATCCCCACCGTGGTGCCCAAGGACCGGGTGTACAGCAACCCGCGCGGCATCATGGGCGACGGCACCACCGCGCAGGACACCCTGCTCAACGTCTACAAGCGCGACCCGCGCCGCGAAGCCAACCAGCTGCGCCTGGCCAACCGCTCGCGCTGGGGCAGCGCGACGCTGCGCCAGGAGGTGGGCGTGTACTGGCAGGCCACGGACGACCTGTTCAACAACCAGACCAACTACACGGTGAGCGAGACGCACACCACCGGCGCCCAGTGGCAGGCCAGCGGCCGCCCCGACGGCGAAGGCGGTGCCCTGGGCTGGCGCACGGCGCTGTCGTGGTCCCAAAGCGGCATGGACCGCGACCTGTATGCCACCAACCCGGCCACCGGCACCCGCCTGCAGCGCTTCGGCGCGTACGACCTGTCCGCCAACAACCTGCAGGCCCTGGCCGCCGCCGACTGGCGCCTGGCCCCGGCCTGGACGGTGGTGGGCCACCTGCAGTGGAGCCGCCAGACGCGCGACGCCACCAGCCGCACAGGCGGCGCCAGCCTGGACCAGCAGTACACCTTCGCCACGCCCAAGGTGGGCGTGAACTGGACGCCCACGCCCGCCACGCGCTGGTGGGCCAACGTGAGCCGCAGCCAGGAGGCGCCGACCTTCTGGGAAATCCTGGGCGCCACCGTGGCCCCCAACAGCCCGGCCACGGCCACGAGCGAGCTGATCCGCCTGAAGCTGCAGCGCGCCACCACCGCCGAGATCGGCGGCGCGGGCCGCATCGGCGAGGGCAGCGGCGCCGTGCAGTGGACGGTGGCGGCCTACCGCAGCCAGGTGGCGGACGAACTCATCAGCACCACCGACGCCAACGGCATCAAGGTGGGCACCTACAACTACGTGGGCGGCACGCGCCACCAGGGCGTGGAAGCGGGCCTGGCGGGCAGCTGGCCTGTGGCCGGCGGCGCCATCGACTGGCGCGGCTCCTGGACGTACAGCGACTTCCGCTTCAAGGGCGGCATCTACGCCGGCAAGCAGATCGCCGGCGTGCCACGCCACCTGGTCAACGCCGAGGTGCTGTGGCGCGTGAACACGGCCTCGGGCATCTGGCGCGTGGGCCCCAACCTGCGCTGGCTGCCGGTGGACACCCCCACCGACCACGCCAACACCCCCGGCACGCAGCAGGACGGCTACGCCCTGCTGGGCGTGAAGCTGGAATGGCGCAACGGCCCCTGGACGGCCTACCTGCAGGCCGAGAACCTGGCCGACCGCCACTACGCCAGCAGCTACGCCATCCGCAACCAGGCCACCGCCGCGCAGCCGGGCTACCTGCCGGGGCTGGGGCGCAACTTCACGGCGGGCGTGAACTGGACTTTCTGATCCCCCCTGAGTCGCCTGCGGCGCCTTCCCCCAGGGGGACGCACCCGGTGGCCCGGCAAAGCCGGTTCCACGGGTGCGCTGGCGATGGCGCCGGGCAGGTGCTGCGACCGGACACTGACATGAACACTTTTTCTCTCCAACGCCGCCAGCTGCTTGCCGCTGGCGGCGCGGCCGCTTTGGGCCTGGCCGCGCTGGGCTCGGCCTCCACAGCGGCGGCGGCGCGGCTGCCGCAGATCGCGCTGGCGGGGCCGCCAGCGCTGGTGTCGGCGCCGCTGATCCACATGGCCGAGACGAACGCGCTGCAGGGCGTGGCCGATGCCACCACCTTCACCGCCTGGCGCGACCCGGACCAGCTGCGCGTGATGGCGCTGGGCCGCAAAGCGGACGTGCTGGCCATGCCCAGCAACGTGGCGGCCAACCTGTACAACCGGGGCGCGGGCGTCACGCTGCTGAACATCGCCACCTGGGGGGCGCTGTGGGTGGTCACGCGCGACGGCGTGCGCAAGGCGCTGGCGGACTTCAAGGGCGAGGAGATCGCGGTGCCCTTTCGCGGCGACATGCCCGACCTGATGCTGCAGCTGCTGGCCGCCAGGCAGGGCCTGGACCTGCGCCGCGACTTCCGCGTGCGCTACGTGCCCACGCCGATGGAGGCGATGCAGCTGCTCATCACGCGGCGCGTGCAGCACGCGCTGCTGACCGAGCCCTCGGTGTCCATGGCGCTGCGCAAGACGCAGTCGTTCCCGCTCGGCCTGGTGGCGCCCGAGCTGCACCGGGGCGCCGACCTGCAGCAGGAATGGGGCCGCCTGTTCCAGCGCGCGCCGCGCATCCCGCAGGCCGGCATCGCCGCCGTGGGCGACCTGCGCCAGCAAGGCGCCGTGTTGTCCGCCGTGCAGCAGGCGTACGCCAGCTCGCTGGCCTGGTGCCGCGCCAACCCGCTCGAATGTGGCCGCCTGATGGCCGCGCGCATCGACCTGCTGATGCCCGAGGCCGTGGCCGACGCCCTGCCCCACAGCCAGCTCGACGCCGTGCCCGCGCACACCGCGCGCGCCGACATCGCCTTCTTCTTCGAGCAGCTCCATGCCCGCGACCCGGCCCTGCTGGGCGGCAAGCTGCCCGATGCCGGGTTCATCCACTCCCCCGCCCAGCCCCACGCCAGCCTCGCGGCCCCCGCGTCCAGCCACAGCGGTTTCTTTTCCCTCGCGCAAGGAACTTCGCTCACATGACACGCCACCGCCGCGCCGCGCCACCCCTGCTGGCCGCGCTTGCCCTGCTCTGTTCCCCGCTGCCCGGCCTGACCGCCGGCGGCGGCGGCGAATTCACCCTCACGCCCGACCAGCTCGCCTGGCAGGACGGCAAGACCACCCAGGCCCTGCCCGTGCACGCCGACCCCGCCTACCAGGTGGTGACACGGCGCGTGCGCATCGCCCCCGGCACCGACCTGCCCCCGCACGGCCACGAGCGCGGCTACCGCATCGTCACCGTGGTCAGCGGCACGCTGCTGCTGGGTTTTGGCGAGCGCTTCGATGCCGCCGCGCTCAAGGCCCTGCCGCCGGGCAGTGTGTTCTCGGAACACTCCGGCCACAAGCACTTCGCCCGCACGCTGCAGGAGCCCGTGGTGCTGCAGCTCACCGAGATCCAGACTGCCGCCGCCGCCCAGGAAAAACGCCCATGACCCGCACGCCCCGCCTCCCCTCTCTCCTGCGGGAGGGGGACGCCACCGGTGGCCTGGCCAAGCCAGTTCCACAGTGGCCCTGGCGCGGGGCGCGTCAGTTTCCCGCGGCAATGTGCATGGTTGCGATGGAGTGTTGAACCCATGATCCGCCTGCTTGTGCGCCTGCTGCGCGGCGCCCCCGCCTACCTGTGGAGCGGCTGGGGCGCGCTGGCCAGCCTGCTGCTGTTCCTGGCGCTGTGGGAGGTGGGCGCGGCCGTGTACGGCCCGCTGATCCTGCCCGGGCCGCTGGCCACCTTCGGCGCGCTCTGGGGCCTGGTGCAGTCGGGCGCGGCCTGGCCCGAGCTGCTGACCACCGCGCGCCGGGCGCTGCTGGGCCTCTTGCTGGCGGCCGGCGTGGGCAGCGCGCTGGGGCTGCTGGCGGGGCTGTCGATGACGGCCTCGATGATGGCGCGCCCCTGGGTCACGCTGATGCTGGGCATGCCGCCCATCGCCTGGCTGGTGCTGGCCATGCTGTGGTTCGGCGCGGGCGACGGCACGCCCGTGTTCACCGTGTTCGTGGCCTGCCTGCCGGTGGTCTTCACCGGCGCGCTGCAGGGCACGCGCACGCTGGACCACCACCTGAAGGACATGGCCCGCGCCTACCGCCTGCCCTGGCGCATGCGCCTGACGGACCTGTACCTGCCGCACGTGGCGGCCTACCTGTTCCCGGCCTGGATCACCGCTTTAGGCTCGTCGTGGAAGGTGGCGGTGATGGCCGAGCTGCTAGCCACCAGCGACGGCGTGGGCGCGGCCCTGGCCGTCACGCGCTCGCACCTGGACACCAGCGCCTCGCTGGCCTGGATCTGCGCCGTGGTGGGCAGCCTGCTGGTACTGGAATACGCGCTGCTCGAACCCATCAAGCGCGAGCTGGAGCGCTGGCGCAGCGCGGGCACCTAGCCCTTTCGCCCCGCACCCGCGCAACGCCACGAACAACCACACAACCCCATGACCACCCCCACCCCGCCCGCCCTGCACCTGCGCGGGCTGCACCACGCCTACGGCCCCACGCCGGTGCTGGACGGCATCGACCTGCACCTGCCGGCCGGCCGCACCGTGGCGCTGGTCGGCCCCTCGGGCTGCGGCAAGACCACGCTGCTGCACCTGTGCGCCGGCCTGCTGGCGCACCAGCAGGGCCACATCGACAACGGCTTTCGCCAAAGCGCGGTGATGTTCCAGCAGCCGCGCCTGCTGCCCTGGATGACCACGCTGGACAACATCGCCCTGGGCCTGAAGGCGCAGGGCCTGCCCCGCGCCGGGCGCCACCAGCGCGCCGCCGCCGCCGCGCTGGCCCTGGGCCTGGCGCCACCGGCGCTGGCGCAGTTCCCGGCCGAGCTGTCGGGCGGCATGCAAAGCCGCGCCGCCCTGGCGCGCGCCCTGGTGCTGGCGCCCGACCTGCTGCTGATGGACGAGCCCTTCGGCGCGCTCGACGTGGGCCTGCGCAGCCAGCTGCACCACCTGCTGCTGGCGCGCCAGGCGGCCGAAGGCATGGCGGTGCTGCTGATCACGCACGACCTGATGGAGGCCGTGCGCCTGGCCGACACCGTGCTGGTGATGGCCGCCGCGCCCGGCCGCATCGTGGCGCAGTACGCGCCGCCCGGCCCGGCCCTGGCGCGCGGCGACGCGCTGGTGTACCGCTGCACGGCCGAGCTGCTGCAGCACCCGCAGGTGCGCGCTGTGTTCGGCCTGCCCGAGGGCGGCTCCGCCCCGCCGCAGAGCGCGCCCGACCTGGGCCGCTGGCAGCCGATGGCGCAGGCCGCGCCCACCGAAAAGGCCGAATCATGCGGATGACGAAGCCGCCGGTATGGCACACCGCCCACCCGCTGTGGATGTGTGGCATGCGCCCCTTTTTCCTGCTGGCCATGGGCGCGGCCATCGGCCTGCTGGCCTGGTGGAGCCTGGTGCTGGCGGCCGGCCTGCCGGCACCGGCGGTGGCCGGCGGCGCCGTGGTGTGGCACGTGCACGAGCTGGTCTTCGGCTTTTCGCTCGCGGCGGTGGCGGGGTTCGCGCTCACGGCCATCCCCGAGTTCACCGGCCAGGGCGGCGCCACGCGCAGCCAGCTGCGCGCGCTGGTGGGGCTGTGGCTGCTGGGGCGCGCGGGTTTCTGGGGTTCGGGGCTGGTCGGCACGGCCGCCCTGGGCCTGGCGGCGCTGGCCCACCTGGGGCTGCTGGCGGGCTTGGCCGCGGTGCTGGCGCGGCCGCTGTGGGGGGCACCGGCCGGTCGGCGCCATGTGGCGTTCTGGTGGGCGCTGCTGGCGCTGGCCGGTGCCGTGGCAGGCTTTTATGCCGACGCGCTGCGTGGCCTGCCCGGGCTGCGCTGGCTGCACCTGGCCCTGGGCGTGCTGATGCTGTTGATCGTGGTGGCCATGAGCCGCATCTCCATGCGCATCGTCAACCGCGCCATAGAGCTGGCCACGCCTGGCGCGCCGCCCTACCTGGCCCGCCCGCCCCGGCGGCACCTGGCCACGCTGTGCATCGCGCTGTACACCGGCGCCGAGTTCGTGCAGCCCGGCACGCCGCTGGCCGGCTGGCTGGCACTGGCCGCCGCCGCCGCCCTGTGCAACCTGATGAGCGACTGGCACGTGGGCCGCGCGCTGCTGCGCCGCGCGCCGCTGATGCTGTACGCGGTGTACGCCTGCATGGCCCTGGGCTACGCCCTGCTCGGCCTGGCGCAGCTCGGCGCGGGCGGCAGCACCGGCGCCGGGCGCCACCTGCTGACCATGGGCGCGGCAGGGCTGAACATCTTCGTGGTGGTCTTCATCGCCGGGCGCGCGCACTGCGGCCTGCCGCCGGACACCAGCCGCTGGATTCCGCTGGCCGCCGCCCTGCTGCTGCTGGCCACCGCCGTGCGCGCGGGCGCCGCCTGGGTGGGCGGCGGCGCGCCGTGGCTGGGCGCGGCCGGGGCGCTGTGGTGCGCGGCCTTCGTGGTGCTGCTGTGGCGCATCGGCCCGGCGCTGTGGCGCCCGCGGGCCGATGGCCAACAGGGGTGCGAGGGGCCCTGACGGCAGCGCAGACCGGCCTTGGAGATGGATGCGCAGGCGACGCGCCGCGCGGGCGGCCTCTTTGATAATGCCCCGATGCCATTCCCCCGGAAAACACATATCGACGCCCTCGCCATCTCCCTGCTGCTCGCCTGCTGCATGTTCTGGGGCTTCCAGCAGGTGCTGGTCAAGGCCACCGTGGCCGAGGTGGCGCCGGTGTTCCAGGCCTTTGTGCGTTTTGCGCTGGCCACGGTGGCCGTGGCGGCCTGGTGCCTGTGGCGCGGCGTGCCGCTGGCAAGCAGGGCAGAGCCCGCCGGGGCCGCACGCGCCGGGCTGCTGGCCGGTGCGCTGTTTGCGGGCGAGTTTGCGTGTATCTACCTGGGCCTGCAGTACACCAGCGCCTCGCGGCTCACGGTGTTTTTGTATGCCTCGCCTTTCTGGGTGGCGCTGCTGCTGCCGCGTTTCATCCCCGGCGAGCGGCTGCAGGGTTGGCAGTGGCTGGGCCTGGCCGCCGCGTTTGTGGGCGTGGGGCTGGCGCTGGGCGACGGGCTGCTGGGCCCCGCCGCCAATGCCGCCCAGCAAAGCGGTGCCAACGCGGCTACGCCGCGGGCCTGGCTGGGTGACCTGCTGGGGCTGGCGGCGGGGCTGATGTGGGCGCTGACCACGGTGGTCATCCGCACCACGCCCCTGGCGCGCGTGGCGCCCGCCAAGCAGCTGCTCTACCAGGTGGGCGTGAGCACGGCGTTGCTGCCGGTGCTGTCGCTGGGCCTGGGCGAGGCCTGGGTCTGGCAGTTCAGCGCGTTTGCCTGGGGCTCGCTGCTGGCGCAGGCGCTGGTGGGGGCGTTTGTGAGCTACCTGGCGTGGATGTGGATGCTGGCCCACTACCCGGCGACCAAGATCTCGGTGTTTGTGTTCCTGACCCCCGTGTTCGCCCTGCTGTTTGGCGCCTGGTGGCTGGGTGAGCCGGTCACGCCCGGGCTGGTGGCGGCGCTGGTGTTGGTGGCGGCGGGCATTGTGCTGGTCAATCGGCAGACGGCTGCAACGTAGCGATGCGACCCATGGGCCATGAGGCATGCGAGCGATTGAGCCAGCGCCCGAGCAGCAGGTGTCGAAAGCAGCACTTATGGCAGCTCCTCACCCCAGGCCGGGCAGACCTCGGGCCAGCCCCGAGGATCCAGCAACGCCAGGGCGGGGCGTAACAAAGTACTTCATAGGTAGCGCCCCCCTACTGTCTCGCTAAAGTACAACGCACGCGGCCGCCAAAACGGCTTTCCTTTGTTGACCCAAAGAAAGAGCATGCATGACTGACAGCGCCTTTTTCCGTCCTTCTCGCGACCGATCACGACAACACCTCCGCCCCGCCAAAGCAGCACTGGCTTTGGGGGTTGTTACGCTAGTCCTTGCGGGCTGCGGAGGTGGCTCTGACTCTACAGAGACACCGACCACACCAACGCCGACACCCTCTACGCTCGCAGCAC
Organism: Acidovorax sp.; assembly: GCA_018780365.1. GTDB lineage: Bacteria > Pseudomonadota > Gammaproteobacteria > Burkholderiales > Burkholderiaceae_C > Acidovorax. The sequence continues at coordinate 23,841 of JADMJR010000337.1, forward strand.
CCGAAAACTTCACCGTAGGTCAGTCCTTGTCCTTTTCCTGGACCCCCACGGCAGCTGCAACCCGCTATGAACTGTTCGTAGACCCGGATGGCACGGGGCCCCTTCCAGAATCGCAGGTCGAGCCGCAACGGTTTAGCTATTCCGCAGCCCCCAACGGGGGTTCATTCAATGGCTCTCTCGGCACCACCGTCAATGTGGCTGACGTGATCAATGCCAGTTACCGCCTGCGCGCTTGCAACTCCAGCGGATGCGGGGCCTTCACGGACCCCAAGGCATTCGACGTCACCAAAGGCATCAGCTACGAGTTTGCGTCGGGGTATGCGTCCCTCGTCAATTACTTTTCTGCTGGAGGTCAGTTGCGCACGGGCATGTTGTCCAAGGATGGGCTCACCTTGGCGTTGCGTGGAGTAAGTTATGGTGCAAACACCACGACGCTCGTTTTCGCGCGCAGCAGCAAGAATCAGCCGTGGCAGCAACAAGCCTCGCTGCGCTCCGGTGACTACTACATCGATCAGTCCGTGCTGTCCGCAGACGGGAATACCTTGGCCGTACGGGCCCTGAAGCAGATCAGGACCAGCGCGAGTTCCCTCGTCGTCACAGACGCGGTGTATGTCTACCAGCGCAGTGGCAGCGCATGGAGCCAGCAAGCCCGACTGGACAGCACCTCTGCACCTTCTGCGTGCCCACAGCCCTGCCAGGCTGAAATTGCCGACCATATGGCGCTGTCCGCCGATGGCAACCTGCTGGCTGTCTCTGCGGTGGTCGCCTCCGGCACCACTTCTTCCAGCGCCGTGTTCACCTACACCCGCACAGGTACTGCCTGGGCTCCCCAGACTTCGTTGAGCGGTGAAGGTACCTTTATCGCGAACATGGCTCTGTCGGGCGATGGCCGCACTTTGGCCGTGACCGATCGCGATTTGCTCAAGACGTCCGCCACCCCCATGGTCCTTGTGTCCTCACAGGATGGCAACGGTGCCTGGACGCAGCAGGAACGGATTCCAGCTACGTTGTACGTATACACCCCACCGATCTCGGGAGGGTCTGAGTACGGGGCCATGGTGTTGTCTGGCGACGGCAGCACGCTTGCCGTCAATACCGCCAAGGTAGCTGGACAGGTGGCGTGCGGTGCTTCTGCGGCTGACAACGGCGAAACCCAACGCATTGCGCTGTATGCGCGTACCAGTGGTGCATGGAACCTGCAAGGGCAGGCAGTCGTGACGGCAGGTACATCGCGGCCATCGACCCTTTGGGCTCTTGCCAACGATGGCAGTGCGCTGATCTACGGCAGCACACGCTTCACACGCAGCAGCGGAACCTGGGCTTGCAATTGATCCGCCCACTGTCGGTCAATCCATGACGGTGGCTGCGGGCAGTGTGGGAGCCTCGCATGCCTGCAGTCACCTGCGACATGGATGCGGACAACTCGTACACCCATGTGAATGTAATCAGTGTTTAGCGCCTACCCGAAAAGCGCTAAACACCATCAAAACTTCGGGATCTTGATCCGGCTGATCATCAACGACCCCGACACCGCAAACACCAGCACCAGCGGGTGCAGCGTGAAGCCGCCGATCAGCACCTTGCCAAACCACAGGTGTTCGCGCACCGCACCCATCGCGCCGGCCACGGCCATCAGGCCCACCATCACGATGGAGGTGGGGATGGGCGTGCCCTCGAAATACTTCACCTTGCCCGTGCCTTCGGACAGCGTTTCGGCCGTGACGTTGTAGCGCGCCAGGCGCGAGACGCCGCAGGCCACGAAGTAGGCCAGCACGATGCGGTCATACAGGCCCTGCATGCCACAGCCGTAGGCGATGATGGCCGGGGCCACGCCGAACGAGATCACGTCGGCCAGCGAGTCCAGCTCGCGGCCCATGGCCGAGCTTTTCTGGCGCCAGCGGGCGATGCGGCCGTCGAGCACGTCAAAAATCAGCGCGGCCAGCACCAGGGCGCAGGCAAAGTAGACGTGCACCACATCACTCGTCTCCAGGTACGACATCACCGAGAACAGAGCCCCCACGCCACAGAACGCGTTGCCCAGCGTGAACCAGTCCGCCAGGTGGAACTCACGGATCATCGAAAAACGCTTGGGGGGGTTGGGGGTGTTCATGAAAGGGGCGCTGGGGTGCGCGCAGTGGACATCCACGGCATTATGGGCGCGCCGCCGGGGCGGCCGCTCGGCCCTCGCCCACCTTGGCCAGGATGAAATCGATCAGGGTGCGCACCGAGCTGGTCTGGTAGCGGTTGGGCATGTAGAGCAAGAACATCTGTGTGCCAAACACGCTCAGGCGGTAGTCGTCGAGCGCGGTCACCAGCTGGCCCTGGTCCACCAGGTCCTGCACCACATAGTCGGCCATCAGGCCCACGCCCAGACCCGCCAGCACCGCGTCGCGCAGAAACAGCATGTTCTCGGACAGCAGCGTGGGCCGGGGCAGCACCTCTTCGCGCTGGCCGTTGCGGTAGGCGGCCACGCGCAGCTCGCGGCCGATGAAACCTGCGGAGATGAGGGGCACCGCCCCCAGGTCGCTGAGCTGCCGGGGCAGGCCCTTCGTGGCCGCGTAGTCGCGCGAGGCGCAGACCACATAGCGCACGGCCCCCAGCGGGCGGGCCACCAGCGCGGGCGGGGGCTCGGTCATGATGCGGATGGCGATGTCCACGTCCTCGCGCACCAGGTCGCTCACGCGGTTCTCGAACATCACCTCCAGCAGGATGCCGGGGTACAGGCGCTTGAACTCGATCAGCCACCCGGCCATGACCACCTGGCCGTAGCCCACGGGCATGCTCAGCCCCACGCGGCCCTGCAGGCTTTTGCCCAGGGTGGCGATGGTCTCCTGCGCAGCCAGGATCTCGTTGACGATGCTGCGGCCATGGTCGTACAGGCGCAGCCCCACCTCGGTGGGCTCCACACGCCGGGTGGTGCGGCGCACCAGCTGCACGCCCACCGATTTTTCGAGCTGGGCGAGGTGGTAGCTCACGTTGGCGCGGCTCATCTTGAGCTTGCGCGCCGCCAGGCTGAGGTTGCCCGCGTCCAGGATCTCCACCAGCAGGGTCAGGGCCGACAGGTCCATGCGGTCTGCTGCAGGCGGTTTGTCAAAATTTTTCATACAGAGTGTCAATGCTTCATGGGATTGTCAAGAAATCCTGTCGCCACAACAATGGCTGTTCTGCTCTCCTCCTGCATCCATGGCCACCACCCCTGCTCTGCACCCTCCTTTCACCCGGTCGTTTCCCATCCGCAGCCCACAGGACGTCGAACGGCTCGAAGCCCGGCCGCTGGCCGAGGCGCTGCCGGTGCAAAGCACCTACGAAATTTTTGTGAACGCGGCAGCGGCGTTTGGCGACAAAACGGCGCTGAGCTTTTTGCCCACGGCCGACCCGGCGGACGAACCCATCCGCTGGTCGTATGCGCAGCTGCTCACCGGCATCCACCAGACGGCCAACCTGCTGCACCACCTGGGCGTGGGCCCGCAAGACGCCGTGGCCGTGCTGCTGCCCGGCTGCCTCGACTACCACCTGGCCCTGTGGGGCGGCGAGGCGGCGGGCATTGTGCAGCCGCTCAACCCCATGCTCACCGACGAGAAGATCGCGGCCATGATGACCCTGGCGCGCGCCAAGGTGCTGATGGCCTATGGCGCCGAAGGTGATGTGGGCTACTGGAGCAAGGCCCAGCGCCTGATGGGCATGGTGCCCACGCTCACCACCGTGCTGCGCGTCGCCCCCCACGATGAAGCCCCTGGCGCGGCAGGCCCGCTGCCCGACGGCGTGGTGGACCTGGCCGAGCGCCACCAGCACCCCGGCGACCACCTGGTGAGCGGCCGCCACATTGCCGCCAGCGACATTGCGGCCTACTTCCACACCGGCGGCACCACGGGCGCGCCCAAACTGGCGCGCCACAGCCACGGCGCCCAGGTGTTCACGGCCTGGGGCAGCGTGCAGATGCAGGGCATCTCACCCGAGGACGTGGGCATCAACGGCTACCCGCTGTTCCATGTGGCGGGGGTGCTTCCGGGCTCGCTGGCGGCGCTGTCGGCGGGGGTGGAAACCATCATCCCGACCACCGGCTTGTTCCGCAACCGGCAGGTGATTGCCAACTACTGGCGGCTGGTGGAGCGCTACCGCTGCACCTACCTCTCGGCCGTGCCCACGGTGCTGGCGGCGCTGGCCAATGTGCCGCTGGACGGGGCCGATATCTCCACCCTGCGCTACTGCCGCACCGGCGCGGCCATCCTCGCGCCTGAGCTGGCGGCGCGGTTTGAGCGGCTGTTTGGCCTGCACATCCACGAAAGCCTGGGCATGACGGAGATGGCCGGCATCTCCACCATCACCCCACCCGGCGTGCACGCGCCCGCAGGCTGCGTGGGCTGGCGGCTGCCGTACACCCAGCTGCGCGTGGTGGCACTGGATGCGCAGGGCAATGCGTCCGACCAGGACATGCCACCCGGCCAGCCGGGCATGGTGCTTTTCCAGTCGCCCAACCTGTTCTCGGGTTTTCTCGACGCAGCCGACACGGCCAAGGCCTTCACGCCCGATGGCTGGCTGGCCACGGGCGACCTGGGTTTTGTGGACGACCAGGGCCGCCTGCACCTGAGCGGCCGCTCCAAGGACCTCATCATCCGCAGCGGCCACAACATCGACCCCAAGGTGATCGAAGACGCGCTGGGCGCCCACCCCGCCGTGCAGCTTGCCGCCGCCGTGGGTGCGCCCGACGCCTACGCGGGCGAGCTGCCCGTGGTCTACGCCACGCTGGTGCCGGGCGCGCAGGTGACCGAGGCCGAGCTGCTCGCCTTCACCGCCGAACGCGTGGACGAAGCCGTGGCCCGGCCGCGCTGGGTGCAGGTGATCGAGACCATGCCCGTGACCAACGTGGGCAAGATCTACAAGCCCGACCTGCGCCAGCGCGCGGCCTGCCACACGGTGCAGGCGCTGGTCGATGGCGTGTGCGCCGCCGAAGCCCCGGGCCAGCCCCGCCCCCAGGTGCAGCCCGAAGGCGACAACACGGTGCGTGTGACGGTGGCCCCCGGCGCGCAGGCAGACGCACTGGCCGCCCGCCTGCGCGAGGTGCTTGTGCCCCTGCCCCTCACCCTGCGCATCACCACCGTGCCCACCGCAGGGAGCCCCCAAAACGCATAAGCCCATGGCGTGACAGCCAGACCCCGGCCCGCCACCATGCGTGGCGCAGCCCGCTGAGTGAATTTTGATAACCATGACAGGAGACAAACCCATGCCCTTCCACCCCCTGATGTCCCGCCGCACCTGGCTCGGTGCCGCCGCCCTGGCCGTCGCCTGCACTGGCACGGCCGCCTTCGCGCAGGCTTACCCCCACAAGCCCATCAAGATCGTGGTGCCCTTTGCCCCGGGGGGCGCCACCGACGTGCTGGCCCGCGTGCTGGCCGAAAAGATGGCCGTGGGCCTGGGCCAGCCCATGGTCATCGACAACAAGCCCGGCGCGGCCGGCATCATCGGCACCGACGCGGTGGCCAAGGCCGCGCCCGACGGCTACACCCTGCTGCTGGGCCTGAGCAATTCCATGCTCACCAACCAGTTCCTCTACACCAAGCTGCCCTACAGCCCCGAGCGCGACATCGCGCCCATCTACCAGATCGCGATTGCCCCGCTGGTGCTGGTGGCCCACCCCAGCGTGCCCGTGGCCACGGGCCCCGAGCTGCTGAAGTACGTGGTGGCGAACAAGGGCAAGGTGGCCTATGGCTCGTATGGCACGGGCGCCTACCCGCACCTGGCCGGGGCGTACATGAGCCTCACGCAGAACGCCGACATGAGCCACGTGGCTTACCGGGGCGAGGCGCCCATGGTGCAGGACCTGCTGGGCGGGCAGATCCAGATCGCGTTTGCCAGCGCGCTGCAGGCCAAGCCCCACATCGAGGCGGGCAAGCTCAAGGCCATTGGCGTGAGTGGCGAACGCCGCATGGGCACCCTGCCCAATGTGCCCAGCCTGGCCGAACAGGGCCTGAACGACGAGGCCTACCGCGTGGCGGGCTGGCTGGCGTTTGGCGCACCCGCCGGCACACCGCCCGCCATCCTGGAGCGCATTGCCGACGAGGTGCGCAAGGCCACGCAGCTGCCCGACGTGGCGCAGCGCATTGCGGCCATGGGCTTTGATGTGCAGAACAGCTCGCCCGCGCTGTTCTCCGCCGCGATTGCCAAGGAGCGGCCGGTGTGGGAGCGCTTGATCAAGGCGTCGGGGGCGAAGCTGGATTGACGGATTGAGGGGCGGGGCAGCTTTCTACCGCCCCTTTCTGTCATGGCGCCCTGATACTCCCTCTCCCCTCGCGGGAGAGGGCCGGGGAGAGGGGGTGGTACGGCACTGCCCCTTGGCACAGGCCCCCTCTCCCCCACCCTCTCCCACGGGGGGAGAGGGAGTCACACCGCGGCGCCGCTGGTGCTCAAACGATTTTGAGCCTGTACCAGCAGTGTGGCCAAGCAAAAATGGCTGCTGCCGCGCGCCCAGCATACGTGAATAGCTATGGATTTTGTAGCTTTCCAGCCCGCTCCGCAGCAAACGCCACATACCAGTCCAGGCACCCCGGGTTGGCCATCGCGTCCTTGTTGACCACCTTTTCGATCGGCTGGCCCAGCAGCAGTTTCTTGATGGGCAGCTCCTGCTTCTTGCCGCTCAGCGTGCGCGGTACCTCGGCCACGGCAAAGATGTCGTCGGGCACAAAACGCGGGCTCAAAGCGGTGCGCACGGCGCCGTTGATGCGCGCGCGCAGGGCGTCGTCGAGCACGCTTCCGGGGCGCAGCACCACAAACAGCGGCATGTAGCTCTCGCGGCCCAGGTATTCCAGGTCCACCACCAGGCTGTCCAGCACTTCGGGCAGCGCCTCCACCGCGCTGTAGATCTCGCTCGTGCCCATGCGCAGGCCGTGGCGGTTGATGGTGGCGTCGCTGCGGCCATAGATCACGCAGCCGCCGTTGGCGCCGATCTTGAGCCAGTCGCCATGTCGCCACACCGCGCCCATGCTCGCGGGGCCGTCGCCACCGCCGGGCTGGCGGCCGTGGCCTGCGGGGTACATGTCGAA
>JADMJR010000255.1 GCA_018780365.1 Acidovorax sp.
CAGCCTGGACGCCGTGAGCGACCGCGACTTCGCCATCGAATTCACCGCCGCCGCCAGCCTGTGCATGGTGCACGTGAGCCGCCTGAGTGAAGAACTCATCATCTGGATGAGCCAGAACTTCGGCTTCATCAAGATCGCCGACCGCTTCACCACCGGTTCATCGATCATGCCGCAGAAGAAAAACCCTGACGTGCCCGAACTGGCGCGCGGCAAGACTGGCCGCGTGGTGGGCCACCTCATGGGCCTGATCACGCTGATGAAGGGCCAGCCCCTGGCCTACAACAAGGACAACCAGGAAGACAAGGAGCCGCTGTTCGACACGGTGGACACCTTGAAGGACACGCTGCGCATCTTTGCCGAGATGGTGGGCGGCCAGCTCAACCCCGCCACGGGCAAAAAAGAAGGCGGCATCACCGTCAACGCGCCGGCCATGGAGCAGGCCGTGCTCAAGGGTTACGCCACGGCGACCGACCTGGCCGACTACCTGGTGAAGAAGGGCCTGCCCTTCCGCGACGCGCACGAAACCGTGGCCCACGCGGTGAAGGCGGCCACCACACACGCCTGCGACCTGTCGGAGCTGCCCCTGGCCGTGCTGCAGGGTTTTCACCCGCAGATCGAAAAGGATGTGTACGAGTGCCTGAGCCTGCGCGGCTCGCTCAACGCCCGCAACACGCTGGGCGGCACCGCGCCTGCGCAGGTTCGCGCCCAGTTGGCACGCCACCGCGCACGCCTGGAAAAATGAGACAACCCCCTGAGGCGCTGCGCGCCTTCCCCCTTCTCTCGAGTTGCTGCGCAACTCGGGAAGGGGGACGCCGCCAGCGCCCGCAAGCGAAGCGCCGCCTTGACGGCTTGGCGGCCTTTGCGCGGCGGCTGCTGGCTTGAAGCGTGCTTGGTGTACGGATGCGCCCCGCAACAATCACGTTTGAATAATCGGAATCCTGCCATGACGACAACTTCCCGCCGCAACCTGCTGTCCCGCGTAATACGCACCGGTGCCTTTGTGGGGGCGGCGCTGGCCGTGGGCCTGGCATCGGCCCAGTCGGCCAAGCCCATCCGCCTGCTGGTGGGCTTCCCGCCCGGTGGGGGCTCGGATGCGATTGCGCGCACGCTGTCCGAAAAGCTCAAAGATGAGCTGGGCGTGCCCGTCGTGGTGGAGAACCGCCCCGGCGCGGGCGGCCAGATCGCTGCGCAGACGCTCAAGGCGTCGGCACCCGATGGCACCACGCTGTTCATCACGCACGACCACACCATCTCCATCCTGCCCCAGGTAGTGAAAAACCCCGGCTTCGACCCCGTGCGCGACTTTGTGCCTGTGGCGGGTTTCGCCACCTTCGTGAACGCGTTCGCCGTGTCGGGCGGCACGCCCGCCAAGTCGTTCACCGAGTACGTGAACTGGGTCAAGACCACGGGCCATGGCAAGGGCGCGGTGGGCATTCCGGCCCCTGCGTCCACACCCGAATTCCTGGTCAAGCTGATCGGCCAGAAGTACCAGCTGGACCTGGTCTCAGCCCCGTACCGGGGCGCCGCGCCCATGATGACCGACATGCTGGGCAACCAGATTGGAGCGGGTGTGGGATCGGTGCAGGACTTCATGGAAAACCACAAGGCCGGCAAGGTGCGTGTGGTGGGCGTGCTGGGCACCAAGCGCCAGGCCGCCATGCCCGATGTGCCCACCTTCGACGAGATGGGCCTCAAAGGCTTTGAAGACCTGCCGTACTACGGCATCTACGCACCCGCCGGCACGCCACAGAAGTTCATCACCGATTTCTCGAACGCACTGGCCCGTGTGGTGGCCCAACCCGAGGTGCGCGAGCACCTCACGGCCATGGGCCTCACGGTGGGCCACATGACGCCCCAGCAACTGGCGGCGCGCCAGCAGGCCTACACCGACGCCTGGACGCGCATCATCAAGACCAGCGGGTTCGTGGCGCAGTAAAAAACGGGGCGTCTTTCGCTCCAGAACGGGCGGCGCGGGGCTGCGGACCAGCCCTGTCCAAGGTTCGCTTATGCTGTGCCCGGCCCCTGTGAGCCGGGCACCGCTCCGGCGTGCAGGTGGTCGCATCTTTTCTGCACCATTCTTTGCCCATGCCCACCAGCCGCCTCCCTCCCCACTGGATCCAGCTTCGGTACCTGCCCCTGGTGGTGGGTGTGTGCAGCGGCGCGCTGGCTGCGTTGCTGGCCTGGGTGGTCATTGATATTTCACACACCAAGGCGCGCACCGAGATCGCCGCGCAGGCGCAGAGCCACCTGCTGCAGATCCGTGACCGCCTGGACCGGCAGCTGCAAAGCACGCTGTCCGTGCCCGAAACGGTGGCGGCCTTCATTGCCGCGCAGGGCAGCATGTCGCCCGACATTTTTGCCACCGTGGTCGGCCGCCTGCTGGAGCACCAGCGCAACATCCGCAACCTGGCACTGGCGCCCGACAACGTGATTGCCGATGTCTACCCCCGGGTGGGCAACGAGCGCGCCATTGGCCTGCGCTACCTGGACAACCCGCAACAGCGCGGCGCCGTGGAGCGGGCCATCCAGACCCGACGCACGGTGGTGGCAGGCCCCATCACCCTGGTGCAGGGCGGGCTGGGCATCATCAGCCGCACACCGGTGTTTCTGGCCCACCCGCCCGAGCGGCCGCCCGTGGGCGGGCCGCAGTACTGGGGCATTGTTTCGCTCACGGTCAATGCCGACACCCTGTTTGCCGATGTGGGGCTCAACTCTGACCAGATGGGGTTTCAGGTGGCGGCGCGGGGCCTGGACGCCATGGGGGCGCAAGGCGCGGTGTTCATTGGCCGTCCCCAGTTGTTTGACGAGACCCCGGCCACGCTCGATGTGCCCTTGCCCGGTGGCGGTAGCTGGACTCTGGGGGCTGTGCCCACCGGCGGCTGGGCGGCGGCAGGCCGCGCACCCACGCTGGTGGTCATGCTGGCCTATGCCTTTGCCCTGGTGCTGGGGCTGCTGAGCGCACGCTTGGTGCGGGCCCACCAGCAGGTGCTGGCCCTGGCCAGCCATGACCGCCTGACGGGCTTGCCCAACCGGCGCCTGTTTGAAGACCGCCTGTCGCAAGCCGTTCTCGCGGCCTACCGTGACCACCGTGCCGGCGCGCTGCTGCTGGTGGATCTGGACGGCTTCAAGGCGGTCAACGACAACCTGGGGCATGGCAGTGGCGACCAGGTGCTGGTGCGTGTGGCCCAGCGCCTCTCGGGTCTGGCGCGTGCCAACGACACGGCCGCCCGGCTGGGGGGCGATGAATTCGCGCTGGTGCTGAACGCCGTGGCCTCCCCCGAGGCCGCCATGGAGCTGGCGCACAAGGTGTTGGCCGCGCTGGTGGCGCCCATCGGGCTCGACAACGGCCAGCATGTGCTGACCGGCGCCAGCATCGGGGTGGCGTTGTTCCAGGGGCCGACCGTGGAATCCATCCCTGCGCTCATGGACCGCGCCGACCGTGCCCTCTATGCGAGCAAGCGCGGTGGCAAGGGGCAGGTGACCTGGGCCGATGCCCCCCGGGTCTGGCGATGCGCAGGCGCCACTGCCAGTGGCGGAGCCATTCGCCCGCTGAGTGACGGGGGACCGCTGTGGGAGCGGGGCAGGTTCCTAGTGCAGCGCCGCCCGCTGCTCCGTGCGCGATGCTCCCATGCTGCGGCCCGTTTTCCTGGCCTCGCCGGGGGGCGGCAGGACGGCGGGCAGGCCCAGCGCCTGGATAGCCAGCTCGCGGTGCCAGCCCTGGGTGTGCTGCAGGTGGTGGTCTTCGTCCTTCTCTACAGCTTTGTAGGCGGCCTTCAGCGTCTGGCCCACGTCGCCAACGGCCACCCTGGCCACTTTGCCCAGCAGCTCCCAGTTGGCGTGGTCCTTGGTTTCGGCGTGCAACACGCACTCGCAGGCCACGCGCTGGGCGGCGTCCGGGTCGCCTGTGCGCCGGGCCAGCTCAATGGCCTGCACCCATGATTCGCCGAGGTGCCGGACCACGGCCCGGGTGGGGGTGGGGGCACCAGGGTCCAGGCCCAGCGCGTCGCACATGTTGCGCACCACGTTCTGGTGCGCCAGCGTGGCTTTCAGATAACCCTGCCACTCCTTTTTCAGGTCCGGGTGGTGCGCGCAGGCAAGGGCGGTGCGGTACACCTGCTCGCCCATGAGTTCGGTTTCCATCATCTGCAGCACCAGTTCATCGAGCTGGTGGCTGTCGTAGTGCACTTGGGTCATTGCGGTCTCCTTCAGCTGAGGTTTCTCGGGCTCCATAGCGTGGCACTTCGCGCGAGCGTGCGCAACCTGGTTTTGTGCTCCCACGGACGGGTCTGAGCGGCGGGCCGCAGCATGCCGTCCTCGAATACCGCTCCGCTCAAGGTGTTGCTGGCGGCTTGCCACTGCATCGGGCCCATGCGGCGAGCCCGCCTTGGGTAGTTCGAACACCCGTGCCAACGCCATGTGTGCCAGCCCCTGTGGGCTCTGGCTGCAAAAAAACAGGCGCTCCGAGGGATTCCGGGGGATGGAAAAAATCCACCGACATCGTGGGGCCCCCAGGCGTCGCTTGGAGTGGGGGGGCCTCGTCTGTGCGTCATTGCCGTCAAGAAATGCGGCGTGCTACTTGCGCTGTGACCCCTTGGGTCTTTGCTACGCTTGCGCTTTTCCCGCCGGGTCGATGGCCACGCGGCGCGTTACCCGCCTTCGACTTTTCTTCGCTTTCGCCCGCCTGACCCATGTTCTACGCCATCCCTCTCGAAAACCGGCCTACCTGGCGCAACCCACCCTGGATGACCGTGGCGCTGATCCTGGTGAACATGCTTGTGTTCTGGGGCCCGCAGCGTTCGGAAGAAAAAGCGCAGGACCGGGCGGCGCAGTTCTATATGGACAGCCAACTGCCAGCGCTCGAAATACCGGGTTTTGTCGATTGGCTGAAGAAGACGGGTTCGCCAAGAGCCAAGCATGCGCAGGCGGCATACCAGCGCGGGGACCATGGCCTGCTGCTGCAGGCCATGGAGCACGAGCCCGTGTTCCTGGCCCTGTTGAAAGCGGATCGCATTGTGGAGCCGGGCCAGCCGATGCACGCGGTGTGGCAAACACAAAGGCGCCAGTACGAGGCCCTTCAGCCACCGCCGTTCACCCGCCGTTGGGCGCAGGACTACGAAAAGGACGCCGAATTCCGCCCGGTGACCTGGCTCACGGCCACCTTCTTGCATGGCAGCACGGGGCATCTGCTGGGCAATATGCTCTTCCTGTTTCTGTTTGGCTTCTCGGTGGAACTGGCCCTGGGGCGTGGCACCTACCTGGCCTTTTATCTGTTGGGTGCTGTGGGGGGATCCTTGCTGGCGGGCTGGGCCTATGCGGGTCACGGCAGCCATGGGCTGGGGGCGTCGGGCGCTGTGTCGGCCCTGATGGGGATGTATGCAGTGATGTACCGCCTGCGGCGTATCCGCTTCTTTTACCAGTTGTTCTTCTATTTCAACTACGTCACAGCCCCTGCACTGATCCTGTTACCCGCCTGGATTGCCAACGAGCTGCTGCAGCACTTCACCAGCGGTCAGCCGGTGGCCTACATGGCCCACCTGGGCGGGTTGCTGACCGGGGCGGTGCTGATGGCCGTGGCCCTGCAGGTGCGCCAGGTCAGGCTGCCAGAGCCCGAAGTGGACGAAGGGGCCGGCCTGTTTGACGGGCATGTGGCGCGCGCGCGCCGTCTGTCTGAAACCATGCAGTTCGACCAGGCGGTGGTCGAATGGCGCGCAGCGGCCCGGCTGCGCCCGGATGATGCGGACACCTTGCGTGCCTGGTTTGGCGTGGCCCGGCTGTTGCCTGCCAGCGAGGACTTCCACCGCGCAGCGCACCGCATTTTCCGCCTGAATGCCAACGACGGCGTCACACTGGAGTTGCAGCATTCCAGCTACAAGACCTATCTGGACCTGGCCAAACCCGGCGCACGCCTCAAGCCCGAGGACATGGCGCGGCTGGTGCGGCGTTTTGCTCGGGCGCGCTATTTTCACGATGCCCAGAAGCTGTGCCTGGCCCTCCTCAAAACAGCCCCACAGCACCCGGGGCTGGGCGATACCGTGTCGATCCTGGCCAACGGCTTGCTGCAGTCTGGCCAGCGGGAGGATGCGGCCGGCTGGTTGCCGCACCTGGAGCGGCTGGCGCAGCAGGACGCGGTGACCCGGGCACTCCAGTCAGGTTGATGGAGTGGCCGGTGTGTCGCGCAACAACCAGCGCACCTCCTGGGTTTGTTCGCTGTCGGGGTAGCGCGATTCCAGGGTCTTGAGGATCTGCCGCGCCATGTCGGCGCGGCCCAGGCCCTGCACCAGGGCGCGTGCCGCCAGTTCGTAGGCGCGCGGAATGCTGTCATGCCCGCGAAAGCGCTTGTCAAACCCGGAGATCAGCGCCAGGGCCGCCCGTGCGTCGCCCGCGCGCCATTCGGTGTTGGCCAGCGCCAGGGCGGTGGGCGCGTCGGTGATCACAAAGCTTGCCTCCTGGTCCCGGCAGGCCTTGTAGACCTGCAGCGCTTCCGATGGCTGCCCGCGCCGTATGAGCAGGGCCATGAACCGCTGACCATGGTCGGTCAGCGATGCGGGTTTGTTCGCCAGCAACAGCACGCGGTGGTAGCGGCGCTGTGCAGCCAGTTCGTCGGGCTTGGTGCGCTGGTCTTCGTAGGCCATGCCCAGGGCGCTGGCCACATCGCCTTCGGTCACCATGCGAGCCACCAGAGCGTCGATCTCCTGCTGGGCAATCTGCTCGGGGGTGCGGCGGTCTGGCGCGGCACCGTCTTCGCCACCGCCTGGCAGCAGGTCCACGCCAAAAGCCGCGTGGTGCTGGTACATCGCGTAGCCCAGCAGGCTGGCCATGACCCAGCTGAAGTAGATCAGCGCCAGGTTGATGATGGGCAACAGGATCAGCCCGCTGAACATGGGCAACAGGAGCGCAATGGCGATCTGCGCACCGGTGGAGAGCAGGAACAGGAAGAAACAAAGTAAAGCGTAGGGCCAGCCGATGATGCGGATGGTGTCCCACTGGGCTGCGGGCTTGAGCGATTCGAAGAAGCTGCCTGTCTGCACCAGCAGCATGACCGTGGCGGGCAGCGTGAAGGACATCACAAGCAGTGCCAGGTTGGCCAGGAAGGGGCTGAAAAACGCCAGCCAACCCACCCCAAAACCCTGTACCACCAGGATGGCGAACAGCTTCCAGGGCAGATGTGTCCACTCGTCATCGAGCTGGCGCGGAAAGTCTGCGGCGCGGGAGATGCCGCGCGAGCCCAGGGCCGTTATCTTGAAACCGTAGCGTGAGGTGGCCAGCACGATGCCGATCTCGATCAGCACAATGGCCAGCGCGTCGGGCAGGAAAAACACCAGCTTGAACAACAGGCTGCTCATGGCGAGCAGGGTTCCGTAGATCAGGGGCTGCGTTTGCAGCGGAAACGCAAAAAAGGTGTTGATCCGGTGCCAGAACGGGCGGGGCGCGGTCGCGGTTTCGCGCTGCATGTGGGCCCCCAGCCTTACTTGGAGAAGAAGTCGGACTGCGACATCCCGCGTCCGCCTGCCATGCGCACCACGGTGCGCTGGTCGGAGCGCAAGAGCTTCATGTGCCCCATTTCACGCACGAGTTGATCGTTGAACGTTGAGCTGAATTGCATGACGGTTTCCCCCATCTTCAGCAGGCTGGTGCCTTTGACCTTGGCGCTTTTGCGACCCGGTTCGATCTCGATGCTGTCGATGTGGAACTCGAATTCGACCGTCAGGATGCCGCCCATGCGGTCACCCATCTGCTCGAACATCTGCAGGTTGGCCTTGGTGGCTTCGCAGTATTGGTCGCGGTTGAGTGTGGCGCGCTGTGTCTGGCCGTTCATCACCGTTTCGTCTTGGAGGATGGCCTGGGTGCTGACCTGTTTGCACAGGAGCTCAGCATCTCGTTTGTAGAAGGCGTGCGCACCCTGGTCGTAGTAGGCGCGCACCATTTTTTCGTCCAGCGTGCGCCCGCCGACAAAGTAATACCAGGCGCCCACACACAGAGCCGCCAGCAATGCGATCTTTTTCATGACTCCCTCTCTCCCGCTTTATTTTGCGGCGCAGTATACCGATGGGTCTGTGAGGGCGGGGCGCCGCTGCTGCGGGCCTGGAATCCGCGAACGAGTTGTTACCTTCCGTGTCATCGCAGGATGGGGCGGCCCACGGCATATCGGCTACCCTCGCGGTCGAGTCGGATGGAGGGATCGCGAATATGTATGTCTTTCAACGTGCCCTGGTGCTGTTCTCGGGGGCTTTGGTGTCGCTGGGCGCGCAGGCCCTGCAGATCACCAGCTTCTCGCCCCAGGGCGAGGTGGCGCGTGTGCGCCAGGTGGTGGCCAAGTTTGATGCTGCAGCAGTCAACTTTGGCGACCCCAAGGCGCCGGCACCCCTCAGCCTGAGCTGCAGCGATGCCAATGCCACCAAAGGCACCGGCCGCTGGACGGGCGAGCGGGAATGGGTGTTTGACTTTGAGCGCGACCTGCCGCCTGGTGTGCGCTGCACCGCCACGGTCAAAACCGGGTTCAAATCGGCTGCTGGGGCGGATCTGGCGGGCGCCAAGAGCTATCAATTCAATAGCGGAGGCCCGTTTGTGCAGGCCATCCGCCCCAACCCCTACCAGGAAATCGACGAAGAGCAGTTCTTCGTGTTGCAGTTCAACGGGGCGGCCACTGCCGCCAGCGTCCAGGCCAACGTGTGGTGCACCGTCGAAGGCGTGGGCGAGCGCGTCCCGGTACGTTTGATCGAGGGCGCGCAGCGCGCCGAGATCCTGAAGACGCTGGGCTTGGACAAAAGTGCGGCGCAGGAGCCGCTGCAGTACGCCGCTCTGGCCTGCAACCGGCGGTTCACCTCTGGCTCGCGCATGCAGGTGGTGTTTGGCAAGGGCGTCACCACGCCCAGCGGCGTGCCCAACACGGTGGAAAAGCGCTTTGACTTCAAGGTGCGCGAGCCGTTCTCGGCCGAGTTCAGCTGCGAACGCGAAAACGCGCAGGCCGCCTGTTTGCCCATCCGCCCGCTGCGGCTGTCCTTCAATGCACCGGTGCCGCGCAACCTGGCCACGGCCATCCGTCTGAAATCGGCCAAGGAAACCCTCAAGCCCCAGACCGATGGCGGCATCGAAGGCCAGCAGGGCGATGCGCTGGTCAACAGCGTGGAGTTTTCGGGCCCCCTGGCCGAAAACTCGGCGTTCACCATCGAGCTGCCCAAGGATTTCAAGGACGCTTCGGGCCGCACGCTGCGCAATGCCGACAGCTTTCCGCTCAAGGTCGCTACGGGCGGCATGCCGCCCCTGGCCAAGTTTGCAGCCGCGTCGTTTGGTGTGGTGGAGCGTTTTGCCGAAGGCCCTGCGTCTGACAACCCGCCCGCGCTGCTGCCGGTGACGCTGCGCAATGTGGAGGCCCAGTTGCGTGTGCAGGGCCTGCAACCTGGCGCACAAGGGGCTGCGACGGCCGCTGCGGCACCCGCTGGCAAGGTCAGCACCTTCAAGCCCGGCACCGACGCCGAGATCATTGCCTGGTTCCGCAAGGTCAAGCGCTATGACAACTACATGGTGGACCGCAAACAGGCGCGCCAGGACGTGACCGGCCCCTTGCCCAAGGCGCTGGACGACGACCGCAACCATGTGCAGACCCGTATGCTGTCGCTGCTGGCCGGCAAGGGCGGCGTGAAGACACTGGACCTGCCCAAGCCCGCCAGCAACGATGCCCGTCCGTTCGAGGTGGTGGGCATCCCGCTGCCACCGGGTTTCCACGTGGTGGAGATCGCCTCGCAAAAACTGGGTGCCTCGCTGCTGGACGACCGCCATGGCGAGGGCCGCACGATGTACGTGCGCACCTCGGCGCTGGTCACCAACCTGGGCGTGCACTTCAAGCTGGGCCGCGAGAACGCGATGACCTGGGTGACCACGCTGGACAAGGGTCAGCCGGTGCAGGGCGCCACGGTGCGCGTGTCCGACTGCAGGGGCCACGAAGTGGCCACGGGGGTCACCGATGCGCAGGGCCTGGCGCGCCTCGACGGCGTCTCGACCGACTCTCCCATCTGCGGCGATGGTTACGGAGAGGGCGACGGCAGCCGTGGCTACTTCGTGAGTGCGCGCCACAAGGGCACCGACAGCGTGGAGGACATGGCCTTCACCTGGAGCGACTGGCAGCGTGGCATCGAGCCCTGGCGCTTCAACGTGCCCGCCAGCAGCTCGCTCGAGCCCGATGAGCGCGCCCACACCATCTTCGACCGCACCCTGTTCCGAGCGGGCGAAACAGTGTCGATGAAGCACGTGCTGCGCACCGAAACCCGCAAGGGCTTCGGCCTGCCCGCTGCACAGCCCGAGAACCTGGTCATCACCCATGTGGGCAGCGGCCAGCAGTTCAAGCAACCCCTGGCCTGGCGCCGCACCGCCAGCGGTGGCTTGAGCGCGCAAAGCAGCTTTGCTGTGCCGCCCGCCGCCAAGCTGGGCGTGTACCAGGTGGAGCTGCGCAGCGACTCTGACAACCGCCGCAGCTTCAGCTCGGGCGAGTTTCGGGTCGAGGAGTTCCGCCTGCCGGTGCTGGAAGGCCGCATTGCGCCCGCCGACAAGAAGGCCCTGGTGCGGGTGCGCTCGGTGCCCACCGATGTGCAGATCAACTACGTGGCGGGCGGCGGCGCGGCCCACCTGCCGGTGCGTGTGTCGGCCATGGTGCGCGGCAAGACGCTGAACTACAGCGACTACGAGGCCTTCAGCTTCAACCCGCCGCGCAAGCGTGAGCAGTCGAACGCCAACAGCGATGACGAAGAAGCCACCGCCAGCCAGGATGCGCGCGTGATCGCCGACAAGCTGCCGCTGACGCTCAACAAGGACGGCGCGGGCAAGGTCACCATCGACAACGTGCCCCAGGCGCGCCAGCCACAAGAGCTGGTGATGGAAGCCACCTACGCGGACCCCAACGGCGAGGTGCAGACCCTCCGCAGCGTGCAGGCCCTGTGGCCTGCGGGTGTGGTGGCGGGGGTGAAGACCGAGGGCTGGGTGTCGGCCCGCCAGAAGATCCGCTTCCAGGCGCTGGCGCTGTTGCACAACGGCAAACCCGCGCCCGACACGGCGCTGCAGGTGCAGGCCGTGGCGCGCATCACCACCACCACGCGCAAGCGCATGGTGGGCGGTTTCTACAGCTACGACAACCAGACCGAAACGAAAGACCTGGGCACGCTGTGCAGCGGCAAGGCCGACGCGCGTGGCCTGCTGCTGTGCGAGTCCAAGCTCGACGAACCCGGCGAGGTGGAACTGGTGGTCACGGCCACCGACAAGGACGGCAACACCAGCGTGGCTGCCTCGTCCGTGTGGGTCACGCGCCAGGGCGAGCTGTGGTTTGGTGGCGAAGACCACGACCGCATCGACCTGCTGCCTGAGAAGAAGAGCTACCAGCCGGGCGAGACCGCCAAGTTCCAGGTGCGCATGCCGTTCCGCTACGCCACGGCCCTGGTGGCGGTGGAGCGCGAAGGCATCGTCGACACCCAGGTGGTGCAGCTCAACGGGCAGGACCCGACCGTGAGCCTCAAGATCCAGCCCGAATGGGGCCCCAACGTGTACGTGAGCGTGCTGGCCCTGCGCGGCCGCCTGCGCGAGGTGCCGTGGTACAGCTTCTTTACCTGGGGCTTCAAGTCGCCGCGCGAGTGGTGGACCTCGTTCTGGTACGAAGGCAAGGAATACCAAGCGCCGACTGCGCTGGTGGACCTCTCCAAACCCGCGTTCCGCCTGGGCCTGGCCGAGATCCGCGTGGGCACCCAGGCCCACCAGATCGATGTGAAGGTCACGGCCGACAAGGAAAGCTACGCCGTGCGCGGCAAGGCACAGGTCACCATCACCGCCACGCTGCCGGGCGGTAAGCCCGCTGCCAACGCCGAGGTGGCCGTGGCCGCCGTGGACCAGGCGCTGCTGGAGCTGATGCCCAACAACAGCTGGAACCTGCTCGAAGCCATGCTCCAGCGCCGCAGTTGGGGCGTGGAGACATCGACGGCGCAGATGGAAATCATCGGCCGGCGCCACTATGGCAAGAAGGCTGTGCCCGCAGGCGGTGGCGGCGGCAAGGCGCAGACGCGCGAGCTGCTCGACACGCTGCTGCTGTGGCAGCCTGCCATCCAGCTTGACGCCAACGGCCAGGCCAAGGTGACGGTGCCGCTCAACGATGCGCTCACCACCTTCAAGATCGTGGCGGTGGCCGATGCGTCCACCGGCCTGTTCGGCACGGGCAGCACCAGCATCCGCGCCACGCAGGACCTGCAGATCATCAGCGGCCTGCCGCCCCTGGTGCGCGAGGACGACCAGTTCCGCGCCCAGCTCACGCTGCGCAACACCACCAAGGCGGCCATGAAGGTCGAGGTGGCGCCGCGCGCCACGCTGCTGGACCTGAAACCACAAACCGTGGACATCCCCGCCGGTGAATCGCGCGAGGTGGCCTGGACGGTGACCGCACCCGCCCAGCTGGCGCAGACCCGCGCCCAGGCCATCCTGTGGGAGATCGAAGCCAAGGACCAAGTCAGCGGCGCACGCGACGCGCTCAAGGCCAGCCAGAAGCTCATCCCGGCCGTGCCACTCACGGTGCAGCAGGCCACGCTGGTGCAGGTGGATGGCAGCTTCAACCTGGACGTGAACCCGCCTGCCGATGCGCTGCCGGGCCGTGGCGGCCTGAAGATGTCGCTGCAACCCAAGCTGGCCGAAGGCCTGCCGGGGGTGCGCGACTGGTGGGCGCGCTACCCGTTCGCCTGCCTGGAGCAAAAGACCAGCAAGGCCGTGGGCCTGCGCGACGGCGCTCTGTGGCAGACCGTGGTGGCGCAGCTGCCCACCTACCTCGACAGCGACGGCCTGGCCAACTACTTCCCGCCACGCGATGGCGACAGCAACCGGGGCAGCGACACACTCACGGCCTACGTGCTGGCCGCCACACACGAGGCCGCCGCCATCCACCCCGCGTTTGCACTGCCCGACGACGTGCGCGCACCCATGGAGCGTGGCCTGATCGCCTTCATCGAAGGCCGCATCGAACGCAGCTTCTGGAGCCCGCGCAAGGACCTGGACATGCGCAAGCTCGCCGCCATCGAGGCGCTGTCGCGCTACGGCAAGGCCCAGGGCCGCATGGTGAGCAGCATCACCATCGCGCCCAACCAGTGGCCCACGCATGCGGTGATCGACTGGGTGAATGTCTTGAAGCGCGTGGCCGATGTGCCCGAGCGCGACAAGCGCCTGGCCGAGGCCATGCAGATCCTGCGCGCGCGCCTGTCGTTCCAGGGCACCAAGCTCATCTTCAGCACCGAGCAGGACGACTACTGGTGGTGGCTGATGCAAAACGGTGATGTGAACACCGCGCGCCTGATGCTGGCCGTGATGGACGACCCGGCCTGGAAGGACGACATGGGCCGCCTGGCCAACGGCTTCATCAGCCGCCAGCAGGCCGGTGCCTGGCACACCACCACGGCCAACCTGTGGGGCGGGCTGGCGCTGGAAAAATTCAGTGCCAAGTTCGAGGCCATGCCGGTGTCCGGCACCACCAAGGCCAGCATGGGGGGCAACACCGCCGCCGTGGACTGGAGCAAGGTCGAGCGCGTGAAGACCAGCGACCTGACCGGTGCGCCCCACCAGGGCACCTGGTTTGGTGCGCCTGCATCGCCGGGCAACCTGAAGAACAACGGCATGTTCCTGCCCTGGGCTAGCGCGGCAGGCAAGACCGGTGGCAAGGAGCAGCTCGCCGTCACGCACCAGGGCCCCGGCAAGCCGTGGCTCACGCTGCAGTCGGTGGCCGCTGTTCAGCTCAAGGCACCGTTTGCAGCAGGCTATGCCATCACCAAGACCATCACGCCGGTAGAGCAGGCCAACAAGTCGCTGCCCGCAGGCCAGTACACACGCGGCGATGTGCTGCGCGTGACGTTGGAGGTGAACGCCAGCGCCGACATGACCTGGGTGGCCATCACCGACCCCATCCCGGGCGGCGCCACCATCCTGGGCAGCGGCCTGGGCCGCGACTCGGCCATCGCCACGCAGGGCGAAAAAGCGCGCAGCGGCCCCGGATGGCCCGCGTTCGAGGAGCGCAGCTTCGAATCCTTCCGCAGCTACTACGAATACCTGCCCAAGGGCACCGTCAAGATGGAGTACACCGTGCGCCTGAACAACGTGGGCGACTTTGCGCTGCCCCCGAGCCGGGTCGAGGCGATGTATGCGCCCGAGATGTTTGGCGAGGTGCCCAACGCGCGGGTGAAGGTGGAGGCGGGCAAGTGATGCCACGGGCCGCAGCTGTCTGGCTGTGGCTGTGGCCGGGGCTGTGGCTGTGGCTGTGAGCCTGCGGTCTGCCGACGGGCGGGGCGGCCTGCGGTTGCGGGCATTGGCGTTGTGTGCCTGGGCACCGCTGCCAGCCAAGGCCCATGGGCAGGAGGTGTTGGCCGTGTTTTACGCCCAGGCCCTGGTGGTGGTGGCGTGCCTGCTGCTGGCGTGGTGTGTGCCCGTGCTGCGCGCGGCCCGCGGGTTTGCGCTGCTGGGCTGTGCGGCCGGGGTGGTGGTGGCGTGGGCGCGGGTGCTGGGTCTGCCCCGCCAGTCCCACGCGGCCGAGATCATGGCCTGGATGGTGCTCGCGCCGCTGCTGGGCGCGGCTGCCGCCGTGGGCTGGGCCCGGATTCGCCGAGGCCGCGATGGCCGCTGAGCTGGGGCGCGCTGTGCGGTGGGGGGGGCGGAGGCTGCGGAACGCCCTGAGCCTGCAGCTGTTGTTTGCTGCATTTTTGATAGCTATCACGGCAAGCCCAGCGCGCGCAATCCCCACTTTTGATGAAGTGCGTGCTGATTTCAAGCCCTCCGACACCGTGCTGCTCTCGCGCGAAGGCGAGGTGCTGCAGCGCCTGCGCACCGACCCCACGGTGCGGCGTGGGCAGTGGGTGCTGCTGGCCGATGTGTCGCCCGCGCTGCGCCAGGCCCTGGTGCTGAGCGAAGACAAGCGCTTTTTTGAACACAGTGGCGTGGACTGGCGCGCCGCGTCGGCCGCCGCCTGGGGCAATCTGTGGAACCAGCGCACACGCGGTGCCAGCACCATCACCATGCAGCTGGCGGGCTTGCTCGACGGCGACTGGCGCCAGGGCCCCGGCGGGCGCACCGTGGTGCAAAAGCTCGGGCAGACGGTGGCGGCCCAGGTGCTGGACCGGCGCTGGCGCAAGGACCAGATCCTGGAGGCCTACCTCAACCTTGTGCCGTTTCGCAGCGAGCTGGTGGGCATTGATGCGCTGAGCCGCACGCTGTTTGGCAAGGCCGCCCATGGCCTGGACGACCGCGAGGCGGCCGTGGCCGCCGCCCTGGTGCGCGCGCCCAATGCACGGCCTGCGCTGGTGGCGCAGCGCGCCTGCGGGGTGCTGCGCGACATGCAGCGGGGTGCCCGCATCGACTGCGATGCGCTCGACCTGTTCGCCACCGCCGCGCTGCAGCGCCGCGCGTTTGACACGAGCGAGGGCGTGGCCCCGCACTTTGCGCGCCACCTGCTGCGCCAGCGTTTTGGCAAGGACGCTGCGGTGCCCGAGCGTGTGCAGAGCACGCTGCGCGCGCCCCTGCAGCGGTTTGCCGTGCAGACCCTGCAGCAGCACCTGCGTGAGCTGCGCGGGCGCAATGTGGAAGATGGCGCGGTGCTGGTGCTCGACAACACCACGGGTGCGGTACTGGCCTGGGTGGGCTCGTCGGGGCAGTTGAGCCAGGCGAGCGAGGTGGACGGCGTGCTGGCGCTGCGCCAGCCGGGCTCCACCCTCAAGCCTTTTCTGTATGGGCAGGCGATTGAACAGCGGCGGCTCACGGCCGCATCGCTGGTCGATGACTCGCCCGCGCACATTGCCACGGCGGGTGGGCTGTACATCCCGCAGAACTACGACCGGCAGTTCAAGGGCTGGGTGTCGGTGCGCACGGCGCTGGCTGCGTCGCTCAATGTGCCGGCGGTGCGCACGCTGGTCATGGTCACGCCCGCTGCGTTCCACCGGCAGCTCTCCGCCGTGGGCCTGCCGCTGCGTGAAAGCGGCGACTACTTTGGCTACAGCCTGGCACTGGGCAGCCCCGAGGTGCCACTTTTGCAGCTGACCAACGCCTTTCGCACGCTGGCCAATGGCGGGCGCCAGAGCCCGGTGGCGCTCAACGGCCCGGCAGCGGGCCGGGCGCCGGCCTGGGTGCCGGGCATGGACCCGCGCGCGGCCTTCATCGTGGGCGACATCCTGTCGGACGGCAACGCGCGTGCGCGCACCTTCGGCACCGACAGCGTGCTGGCCACGCGTTTCTGGACGGCGGTGAAAACCGGCACCAGCAAGGACATGCGCGACAACTGGGCTGTGGGTTGGTCGGAGCGCTACACCGTGGGCGTGTGGGTGGGCAACGCCAGCGGCGCGGCCATGCACGGTGTGAGCGGCACCAGCGGCGCGGCGCCCATCTGGGCGGCGGTGATGGGGTTTTTGCACGCCCTTGAGCCCAGCCGGGCGCCCAAGGCGCCCAACGGGCTGGTCCGCGCCGCCGTGCGGTTTGGACCGGCGCAGCCGCCGACTCTTGGCAGCCCCCAGCCGCTGGAGGCCGCGCGTGACGAATGGTTTGTGCCGGGCACGCAGCAACCCGTTTTTGCTATGGATTCAGGAGCTATTAACGCCCAAGGGGAGGGCGCAAAGGGCCAAAAAGGCTCAAAAAATGCAGGCCGCGGTGGTGCCGAGGCCCCTGCTGGCGCCATCGCGCGCATCACCGCGCCAGCGCCGGGCACCGTGATCGCGCTGGACCCGGACATCCCTCCCGCGCGCCAGCGCCTGCAGTTCACCGCCACGGGCAGCCAGCTGTTGTGGCGTTTGGATGGCAAGCCCCTGGGCCGGGGCCCTCGGGTGGCCTGGCTGCCCTGGCCAGGCCGGCATGTGGTGCAGATCACCGACGCCGCGGGGCAGGTGCTGGACGAGATCCGCATCGAGGTGCGGGGGGCCGGCGTGGCGGCGCCGCCAAAGGCGCCGGTGCCTTGACAAGCGATAAAGCCGAGGAATAGGGTGTGATTTCCCCCGATAGCGTCCTGATGCGGGTCGTTTAAAATGGTTACAAATTATTTCTATGCCTTTTTTGCGCCAGTTCTTCTCTCATCGCCTGATCTGGCTCGCTGTGTTGGTCTCCCTTGGGATCGGTGCGCTGTTTGCGCGATCGATCTGGACGATCCGCAACGATGAATGGAATTACGCGGCACAGACCAACAGCAATCTGGTGCAGACCCTGGAACAAGGCCTGGGCTGGGTGCTGGATTCGTTTGACAAGTCCCTGGAGGGCGTGGCCCGCGAAGTGAGCCGCCCCGAGGTCTGGGCCCTGTCGCCCGAACTGCGCGCCCGCGTGGTATTCGACAACTCGCTGCGCGCGCGGGGGGCGGGCGATGTGCTGGTGCTCGATGCCAGGGGCAACATCGTTCTCGATTCGGGCTCCCTTGCGCCCCGCAAGGTCAATCTTTCGGACCGGGACTATTTTTTGGCCTTCCAGGCGCAAGGGCACAAGGGCCTGTTCATTGGCAGGCCTGTGCCCTCGCGCATCACGGGCCTCAACATCCTGCCCCTGTCCCGTGCCTACTACCACGCGGATGGTAGTTTTGCGGGCGTGGTGGTGGGGGCGATCCGCCTGAGCTATTTCAACGAACTGTTCGGCTCGCTGGACATGGGAGCCAACAGCGGCGTGAACCTGTTCCGTTGGGATGGGACCGTGATCTCGCGCTTTCCGTATGGGGACGCCGACGTGGGCAAGACCATTGCCGGATCGCCCAACCTGGAGCGGTTCCAGAAAGAGGTCAACGGTGCGTTTGTGGGCAAGGCGGCACTGGATGGGGTCACCCGCCTCTACGCCTTCCGCAAGGTGGGCGAGTTTCCGCTGATCGTCAATGTGGCCCAGTCCACTGACACCATCCTGGCCAAGTGGTACCGCAGCGCGCTGTGGCTGGGCGGGTTTGCGCTGCTGCTGATGGCGGCTTGCCTGGGCCTGGCGATGCTGTTCGTGCGCGAGCTGATCCTGCGCCAGCAGGTGGCGGCCCGGCTCAGCGAGGCCGAACACGATGTGCGCACCATCCTCAACAACATGCCGTCCATGATCGGCTACTGGGATGCGCAGCTGCTCAACCGCTTTGCCAACAAGTCCCACTTCGAGTGGTTCGGCATAGAGCCCGAGCGGCTGCGTGGCATGCACTTCAGCGAACTGGTGGGCCCCGAGCGGTATGCGGCCAACCAGCCTTTTCTGGAGCGCGCGCTGCAAGGCGAACCCCAACTGTTTGAAAGCACCCTGCTGGACGTGCATGGTGTCTCGCACCACATCATCGTGTCCTATGTGCCCGACACCGAAGGCGGTGCTGTGCGCGGCATCTTTGTGCAGACCACCGACATCTCCGAGCGCAAGCGCATGGAGGACGAGCTGTTCGACGAAAAAGAGCGCGTGCGCCTCACGCTGCAGTCGATTGGCGACGCCGTGGTTTGTTCGGACGCCCGGGGTTTTGTGACCTACCTCAACCCCGCGGCCGAGCGCCTGACGGGCTGGCAGGCCTTCGATGCGGCGGGGCACAACGTGGACGATGTGGTCTGCCTGCGCAGCCCCGACAACGATGCACTGCTGCCCAGCCCCTTGCGCGCGGCCATCCAGCGGGGGGCCGTCATGGAGTCCATGCGCGGCGTGGTGGTGCACCGTGGCAGCAACCAGCGTTTTCAGGTGGAGGAAACCGCCAGCCCCATCACCGACCGCCATGGCGCCGTCAACGGCGCGGTGGCCGTGCTGCGCGATGTGACCGAGGCCGTGGCCATGGCCGAGCGCATGGCGCACCTGGCCCAGTACGACGCACTCACCGACCTGCCCAACCGCGTGCTGCTGCACGACCGCGCACAGCTGGCCATTGCCCAGGCGCGGCGCGACGGCAAGTCGCTGGCCGTGATGTACCTGGACCTGGATGGCTTCAAGGAGGTCAACGACCGCCTGGGCCATGACGTGGGCGACCTGCTGCTGGTGCAGTTTGCCCAGCGCCTGAAGGCGGCCGTGCGCGCATCCGACACCGTGTGCCGCCAGGGTGGCGACGAGTTTGTGGTGTTGCTGCCCGGCCTGGACGGCGCCGAGCCCGCCTGTGGCGTGGCGCGCAAGATCCTCGCGTCCTGCGATGCCTCTTTCGATCTGGCCGGCCAGCCTGTGCGGGTGGGGCTCAGTGGCGGCATTGCGCTGTTCCCGCAGCATGGCGACACCTTTGACGCGCTCTCGCGCCATGCCGACAGTGCGATGTATGCCGCCAAGCGCGGCGGCCGCATGCGCTTCATGCTCTACCGGGGGCCCGACGCGCAGCCCGAAGCCGTGTTGCCCGACGCGGTGGTGAGCGCCGAGGGGTGAGTGGCAGATGGCGCGTGATGGGTGTGGTTTGCTATTTATTTTGTAGCAATAAACATATGACTATCGCGCGGTAACGGTGTTTTTCTCTTGGTAAAGCGCCGCTGCCGTGCCACAGGCAGGGTGCTGCGCTGGAAATTTGTTGCAGCCCCTCGAAATAATTTTGATGGCTGGCCGATGCCCCAGCGCCTACCATCTGGCGCAATTCCCACCCTGGAGAGCCTGCGTGCCTGACCTGTCCAAAATCACCTGCATCGAAGACCTGCGTGCCGTTGCCCAGCGCCGCGTGCCGCGCATGTTCTATGACTACGCCGATTCGGGCTCGTACACCGAGGGCACCTACCGCGCCAACGAAAGCGACTTCCAGCGCATCAAGCTGCGCCAGCGCGTGGCCGTGAACATGGAAGGCCGCAGCACGCGCACCACCATGGTGGGCCAGGACGTGGCCATGCCCGTGGCCATTGCGCCCACCGGCCTCACGGGCATGCAGCATGCCGATGGCGAGATCCTGGGCGCCAAGGCGGCCAAGGCGTTTGGCATTCCGTTCACGCTCTCGACCATGAGCATCTGCTCCATCGAAGACGTGGCCCAGCACACCGGCAACCACCCGTTCTGGTTCCAGGTCTATGTGATGCGCGACCGCGACTTCATCGAACGCCTCATCGACCGCGCCAAGGCCGCCAACTGCTCGGCGCTGCAGCTCACGCTGGATCTGCAGATCCTGGGCCAGCGCCACAAGGACATCAAGAACGGCCTGTCCGCGCCGCCTCGGCCCACACTGGCCAACCTCATCAACCTGGCCACCAAGCCACGCTGGTGCCTGGGCATGCTGGGAACGCCACGCCGCAGCTTTGGCAACATCGTGGGCCATGCCAAAGGCGTGGGCGATTTGTCGTCGCTGTCGTCGTGGACGGCCGAGCAGTTCGACCCGCAGCTCAACTGGGGCGATGTGGAGTGGATCAAAAAGCGCTGGGGCGGCAAGCTGATCTTGAAGGGCATCATGGATGCGGAGGACGCACGCCTGGCCGTGAACAGCGGGGCCGATGCGCTCATCGTCAGCAACCACGGCGGCCGCCAGCTCGACGGCGCGCCATCGTCCATCGCCGCGCTGCCCGGCATTGCCGATGCAGCGGGCAAGGACATCGAGGTGTGGATGGACGGCGGCATCCGCAGCGGGCAGGACGTGCTCAAGGCCCGCGCCCTGGGCGCACAGGGCACGCTGATCGGGCGCAGCTTTCTGTACGGCCTGGGCGCCTACGGCGAAGCGGGCGTGACCCGCGCGCTGCAGATCATCCAGAAAGAGCTGGACATCACCATGGCGTTTTGTGGGCACACCAACATCAACACGGTGGACCGCTCCATCCTGCTCCCGGGCACGTACCCTGTCTGAGAGACTGAGGCCTGCCCGAGGGCTGACAGAGTCCGCACCCCGAAAGGCCGCATTGCGGCCTTTTTCTTTTTCTGGCGCGGCCCCTGAATCCAGCGGGTAGGTTGTGGCGTATTCACCCACAGACGATGTCCCCAATCCGCGAATTCAGACCGATCCCACACAATGGGCGCATGAGCACCCGCCACCCCGACAGTGAACTGATGGACCTCCTTGACCGCATTGCCGCGCAGGACGATTCCGCGCTGAAAAGCCTGTACGACCGCACGGCGTCGCAGCTTTTTGGCCTGGCCTTGCGCGTCGTGCGCAACCGCGATGCGGCCGAGGACGTGCTGCAGGAGGCGTTTTTGACCATCTGGCGCAGCGCGGGCAGCTACCGTGCATCGCTGAGCCCGCCCATGGCCTGGATGGGACTCATCGTGCGCAGCCGGGCGCTGGATGCCCTGCGCAAACGCAGCAGCGACCGGGCCGATCTGATGAACGAACTGGACGATGAGATGGCGCAGACGCTGGAAGGCGACTCGCCCAACCCCATGGACGCCGCCGACGCCAGCGAGCAGGCCTTTGCCCTGCACCACTGCCTGGGCAAGCTGGACCACAAACAGCGCGAGGTGGTGAGCCTGGCCTACCTGCGCGACCAGAGCCACGGCGAGCTGGCCGAGCAGCTCAAGCTGCCGCTGGGCACCGTCAAGACCTGGATTCGCCGGGGGCTGGAGCAACTGCGTGCCTGCATGGCGCGCTATGCCTGAGGTCGTCGCCATGAACATCACCCAACACCCCGACCTGCTCGACCGCCTGGCCGCCAGCTACGCGCTGGGCACGCTGCGCGGGGGCGCCCGCCGCCGCTTTGAAACCCTGGCCCGCGAGCATGCCACCGTGCGCGCCGCTGCCCTGGTGTGGCAAACCCGCTGGTCGGGCCTGACCGAGCTGCAACCGCAGGTGGCGCCGTCGCCCGCCGTGTGGACCCGCATCGACAACCTGGTGCGGGCTGGCCAGTTCGAGCAGGCCATGCTGGCCGCCCGGCAGGCCGCACCCGCCCCGGCCCCCGGCGGCTGGTGGCGCAACCTGCTGGTGTGGCGCGGCGCTGCCGCTGCCGGTGCCATCGCCACACTGGCGGCGGTGGTGGTGGGCGTGCAGGTCAACGGCGGCCTGCGCGCCACCACGGGGGCGCAGATTGCCACCCTGCAGCAGCAACTGCAGGCCACGCCCCAGATCCAGTACGTGGCTGTGCTGGCTGACGACAAGGCCGCTGCCTCGATGCTGGTCACCTTCGACCCCAAAAACAACCAGCTGGTGCTGCAGCGTGTGGGCGGTTTCCAGGAGGGGGCGGACAAATCCCTGCAGCTGTGGGCGCTGCCGCCTGCAGGCGGCCCGCGCTCGCTGGGCGTGCTGGGGCAGGACAAACTGCTGACGCTGGTGGCGGGCGAGGCCGATGTGCGCCAGGTGCCCGCGCTGGCCATCAGCCTGGAGCCCAAGGGCGGCGTGCCCAGCGAGACGGGGCCCACCGGGCCGGTGCTGTTCAAGGGCGAGCTGATCCAGCGGATGTTGTGAGGGCCTGAGCCGTAGGTTGCGGCGGCTTTTCAACAATTTTTTGGGGTCCGTGAATCCGCTTTGATCTCGGGGGCGTATGTAGAAGACAACATCTTCTTACAACCGCCCATTCACTGGAGACTGCGATGAAACACAGGCCCCCACCCATCCTGCTTGCTGTGGCCGCGCTGGCCCTTGTCAGCGGCCCGGCCCAGGCCGACACCGGCAAGCTGCTGCTCACCGGCGGCGTCAGCACCATCGCCGGGTCTGCCGGTGGCGGGCTCACCCCCTGGGCCGTGATCGGCAGCAATGCCACGGAGGGCGAGGTGGGCGTGAGCGCCTACGCCACCCGCGCGGCCACACAGGACTACGGCCTGACCGGCTATGGCCTGGCGCTGGGCCTGCACGACCGGCTGGAGCTGTCGCTGGCACGGCAGGACTTTGATGCCTCGCCCGCCATCGCCCTCAACGGCATTGCACCGTTTGGTGTCACGCCGGGCCAACACATCAAGATGGATGTGCTGGGCGTCAAGCTGAGGGTGGCGGGCGACGCCGTGCTCGACAGCGACAGCTGGATGCCGCAGATCGCCGTGGGGCTGGAGCACAAGCAGGTGCGCCCGGGCTCCCTCGGGTCGGTGCTGGACTTTCTGGGCACCCAAACCAGCGGCACCGACGTGTATGTGAGCGCCACCAAACTGCTGCTGGCGCAGAGCCTGCTGGTCAACGGCACGCTGCGCTACACCAACGCCAACCAGAACGGCCTGCTGGGCTTTGGCTCGGCCGCACCCGGCAAGAACAGCCGCAGCCTGCAGCCCGAGTTCTCAGTGGCCTACCTCATCAACAAGCACCTGGCCGTGGGTGCTGAATACCGCTTCAAGCCCAACAACCTGCAGGCGCTGGGCGCGGCCGCAGGCCTGGGTACCGCGCTGCGCGAAGACGACTGGAAGGACATCTTTGTGGCCTGGGCACCCAGCAAGAACGTGTCGCTCACGCTCGCCTACGTGGACCTGGGGCGCATCGTGCCCGGCATCACCAACAACCGCCGCCAGACGGGCTACTACCTGTCGGCCCAGGTCGCATTCTGAGTGAGGAGATTGTCATGACGCACCCCCAAACCCTCATCGCCGTTGCCATTGCCGTGGTTGGCTGGCTGGCGCTCCCCGTCTTTGCGCAGACCGCTGCGGCCCCGGCAGCAGCACCATCCGCCATGATCACGGCGGCCCCTGCGGGCTTGTACCAGGCGCTGGGCGAGAAGCCCGGCATCACCCGCCTGATGGACGACTTTGTGAACCGTGTGGTGAAGGACCCACGCATTGGCGGTCACTTCAAGGACGTGAAACCCGCCGCCCTCAAGGACAGCCTGACCGACCAGATCTGCCAGTTGAGCGGCGGCCCTTGCAAATATGAAGGCGCTGACATGAAATCAGCCCATGCCGACATGGACATCCACAAGGGCCATTTCAACGCCCTGGTCGAGGTGCTGCAAAGTGCCATGGATGCCCAGGGCATACCCTTTGCCCAGCAAAACCGCCTGCTGGCCTTGCTGGCCCCCATGCACCGTGACGTGATCACCCAGCGATGAAGTGACGAACTGATGAAAAATACTATTGTTTTGATAGCTGTCAGCGCTTTGTGGACGGGCGCCAGTGCCGGAAATGTTCAGATTCAGGTGCTGGACCGCGAGGGCAAGCCCGTGCCCGACGCCGTGGTGGTGATGTACCCCGGTGCCGCCGCGGGCGCGGTGCCCAGCCTGCTGCAGGCCAGCCCCACCATCGAGCAGGAGCGCATGCGTTTTGTGCCCGCGCTGACGGTGGTGATGCCCGGCACCACCGTGCGCTTCACCAACCAGGACCGCTGGGACCACCATGTGCGCGGCAACCCCACGGGCGTGGCTGCCGCCACGGCACCTGCTGCTGCCAGCGCCAATTTCGAGCTGCGCCTGGCGGGCAAGACCGACGGCAAACCCGCCAACTTTGCCGACGTGAAGCTCGACACCCCTGGTGTGGTGCTGCTGGGCTGCCACCTGCACGGCTCCATGCGTGGCCATGTGTTTGTGACCGACTCGGCCTGGACGCTCAAGACCGACAACGACGGCATCGCCCGTTTTGCCAGCGTGCCCGACGGCGCGGCCCAGGTGCGCGTGTGGCATGCCGAGCAATTGGTGGACCTGCCACGCAAGGCCCTGAACGTGGTGCCCGGCCCGGTGCTCGACACCGTGCAGCTCAGCGTGGTGCCGCGCGTGCGCCGGGCGCCGCCGGCGGCACCTGGCAACACCCCGGGCGGGCCCATGGGCTCGTACAGCCTGGCGCCAACACAAGGCGCCCATGCCCACCACCCCGGGAGCTGACCCACCACCACGGCGGGTGGTCCACCGGGCGGTGGGCCAGTGGGCCGCTGCCTTGCACGGGGTTTGCACGCCTTGGGCTCAGCCCGGCAACTTGAGCCCACCCGGGCCCGAGGGGACGGTGTTGGCACTGCTCTTGGTGCCCTGGGCTGAGGGCAGGGGGTTGGCACCACCCACCTCCTGCTTCACGCTGCCGACCGGGGCGTTCAGGTACAGGTACAGCGCCTGCGCATCCACATCACTCAACTGCCCCAGCGACTCGAAAGGCATCACCTGGATGGGCGTGCCATCGGGCCGCTTGCCGGTGCGCAGCATGGCCACAAAGCTGTTGGCGTTGGGGTAGCGCGCCAGGGCGCTGTCGGCGCTGTGGGAGCCGGGGCGGATGTCAGAGGCCGCAGGCCAGTCGGGAGGGCCGCCGGGGATCTTGCCGCCCGACAGGTCTGCACCATGGCAGCCAATGCACATGTTGGCCACATACTGGCCGTTGGCCAGCGTCACACCCGCAGGCACGGGGCGCGAGGGCGCCAGCTGGTGGTCGATGCGCGACGCCGCGTCGGGGATGGCCCCCAGCCCATACAGCACCCAGGCCGGGTGTGGCAACTCGATGACGGCGGATGTGCCTTCTTTCGGGGGCAGTTGGCGCACGTAAGACACCAGGGCATTGAGGTCGTCGTTGGTAAAGCGGTTGTAGTCCTCGCTGGGCATCACCAGCAGCGGGCGGCCGTTGGGCTTCACACCGTGGCGGATCGCGCTGTTCCAGTCTTCGGGCTGGTAGCGGGCCACCACGCCGGCGGGCGTGATGTTGGGGCCTGCCAGGCGCGTGCCCTTGCCATCGTTGACGAACTCGCGGCCCGTGCCCTGGGCGCCATGGCAATCGGTGCAGCCGCGCGATGCATACAGGTAGCGCCCGCGCTCGATGGTCTGCGCATCGGTGGTGTAGGCCACGGGGCGGGGCTTGATGTCGATGTAGCGGTTGCGCTTTTGTTCGGCCAGATACAGGCCGCTGGCCGCTGTGGCGGCAATCAACACACCCAGCAGCATGGCGCCGCCAGCGGTCCATTTGATCCAGCGTTTCATGGTGGTATCCCTCTTCTTCGATTCAATTACCGTGTTCAGGCGGCGAATTCTGAAGTCGAAGAAGCGGTTTGGGACACCTTCCCACCGCAGGGGGTGGCGGGGCCGGTGACATTTGTCACAAACGGCCCCGCTGGTAGGGAGTGGCTGTGGGTGTTTCCCTGGCCCGCATCGCCCCATCCCCGTTCGGGCGGAGCTTGTCGAAGCCAGGGCAATCCCCGGCGTTCAGCGCTCGATGGCCTTGTTCCAGCGCGTGTTCCAGGCAGGGCGGTTGGCGTTCACGCTGTCCCAGTCCAGCGTCACGGCGTTTTTCATCCACTGGCTGATCTGTGCGACCTGGGCAGCGCCTTCGCCCACGGCGGGTGCCTTGGGGTTGGTGGGGATCTGCGCGCCAAATTGCAGTACGTTGGCCTGGGCCAGCGGGCTCAGCAGAAACTCGGCAAGTTTTTGTGCCAGCTCGGGCTCGCTGTTCTTGGCGATCACACACTGGCCGGTCATCAGCACCACCGAGCCTTCCTTGGGCTGTGCGTATTCCACCGGGATGCCTTTGACCTTGAGCGCGGCCACGGCCGTGGGCGTGAGCGGGAACAGTGCGGCCTCACCCGTTTGCACCATCTCGGAGATCTTGGCCGAGCTGGGGATGTACTCCAGCACGTTGGGGCCGATGGTCTTGGCCCAGTTGGTAAAGCCCGGCTCCACGTTCTTGTCGTTGCCGCCCTGGATGCGGTTGAACATCAGGAAGCCGTGCAGGCCGAACGACGACGACGGCATGGACTGGAACACCACCTTGCCCTTGTACTTGGGGTCGGCAAAGTCCATCCACGAGGTGGGTGCGGCCCAGCCCTTCTCGGCAAACATCTTGGTGTTGTAGGCGATGCCCGTCATGCCCAGGCTCACGCCGCTGGCCAGGTCGTCCTTGAAGCGGGCTGCGGGGTAGATGTCGGCCAGGTGCGGGTTGGCGCGCTGCTTTTCGCACAGGCCCATGCCCATGGCGCGCACCATCACGCCATCGTCCAGAAACATCA
Organism: Acidovorax sp.; assembly: GCA_018780365.1. GTDB lineage: Bacteria > Pseudomonadota > Gammaproteobacteria > Burkholderiales > Burkholderiaceae_C > Acidovorax. The sequence goes on from JADMJR010000255.1 coordinate 26,669, forward strand.
CATGCATCTGCGGCTTGTCCTTGTTGGCCTGGGCCTTGGCCAGGATGTCCGACGAGGTGCCGGGCACCACCACCACCTTCGCACCATGCAGCTTTTCAAACGCCGGGAACACGTACTGCGTGTATGCCTTCTCCATGGTGCCGCCGTTCATGCCGATGTACAGCGTCTTGGTTTGTGCCACGGCGCCGCCGCTGGCGGCCAGGGCTGTGGCAGCAGCCGCTGCGGCCAGCAGGCCACGGCGCAGGGAAACAACGTTCGAGCGGAAAGCGGAGTTCATGGTGATTGCCTTTCGGGTGGGTCAGGGGGGGAAAGATCGGCAGCCTCAGTGGGCCTGCACTGGGGTTGTCGGGGTGGTGCCAGCGATGGGCGTGGGCGGTTCGTCAAAGCGCGCGATGGAAAACGCGTCGATCGGTATGCTGGTCTGCCCGTCGCGCGCCAGTTCGGCCAGCACCTCGCCCACGGCGGGGCCGATCTGGAAACCCGCGCCCGCAAAACCAAAGCCGTGGATCAGGCCGGGTGTGGTGCGGCTTTGGCACAGCACGGGCTGGCGGTCGGGCAGGTAGCCCTCGGTGCCGCTCCAGGTGCGGATGAAGTGCGCGTGTTTGAGCGCGGGCAGCAGCTCGATGGCCTGCTGTGTGAGCGATGCAATCGCGCCGCGCTCCGAGCGCGCGCGGTCCGCATCGAGCCAGAAGCCCGAGCCACCGCCCAGCACCAGGTTGCCGCGTGCCACCTGGCGGCAGTAGATGCCACCGCCTTCCACGCCCAGGCTCCATTGCATGAAGTGGGGCAGGGGCTCGGTGACCATCATGGCCGGGTGGCCCGAGCGCAGCGGCACGGCCTTGCCAAATTGCGCCGCCAGGGCTCCTGCCCAGGCACCCGCGCAGTTGAGCACCACGGGGGCGTGCACCTCCAGGACCTGGCCTGAGCGCAGCGTGAACTGCTGGCCACTGTGTTCGATGTGGGTGAGCGGGGAGCGCTCAAAAATCTGCGCCCCGGCGCGTTTTGCGGCCAGCGCAAAAGCGGGCGACACCAGGCGCGGGTTGGCCTGGCCATCGTCCACACACAGCGAGCCACCCACGGCGCGGCCACCCAGCCACGGGCACTGCGCACGCAGGCGCTCGCCAGAGATCAGCGCGATCCCCAGGTCAAAGTCGCGGCTCAGGTCGGCGTAGTGCTCCAGCGAGGCCATGTCCGCCTCGCTGCGCGCGATCTTGAAGTGCCCGGTGCGCTGGTACTCGCCATCGGTACCAATCAGCTCAGGCAGCCGCGCCCAGATCTGGTGGGCACGCTGCGCCAGCGGCAGCTGGCTCAACGGGCGGCCCTGGCGGCGCACGCCGCCGTAGTTCACGCCGCTGGAGCGCGAGCCACACAGGTCGCGCTCCAGCAGCACCACGTCCACGCCCTTGCGGCGCAGCGCCAGCGCGGCCGAAGCGCCCACGATGCCGCCGCCCACGATGGCGACGTCGGTTTGGATGGTGCGGGTGGTGCTGCTCATGCGGGGGCTCCCGCATCGGCTGAGGGCCGCGTTTGCAGGTGGATCGGTATCGGCTTGATGGGCGCTTGCCCGCGCAGGCGGCCTACCAGCTCCACAGGCTTGGCGGTGGCCTGGGCCAGGATCTCGGCGGCGGCCACGCCACAGGTGCGGCCCTGGCAGCGGCCCATGCCCACGCGGGTGAGCGCCTTCAGACGGTTCATCTCGTCGGCGCCGGTGTCGCGCACACAGGCGCGCAACTCGCCCGCCGTGATGTTCTCGCAGCGGCACACCACCAGCGCATCGGGCGCGTGTGTGGCCCAGTCTGTGGGGAAGGGGAAGGCGCGCTCCAGCCCCTGGCGAAACCGCATCAGGTGCGTGAGCTGGCCCTGCAGTGTGTGCATGCGGGCGCTGTCCACGGCCACACCGTGGTCCTGCAGCAGCGCCAGCGCCGCCAGCTCGCCCGCCCATTCGGCCGCATCGGCGCCCATGATGCCCGCGCCATCACCCGCCAGGTACACGCCCTGCACGCTGCTGCGGCCAGCGGCATCCCGCTCGGGCAGGTGGGCGCGGTGCAGGGGCGCCCAGGCAAAGCGGCAGCCCAGCAGGTCGGCCAGTTGCGTTTCGGAGCGCAGGGCATAGCCAAAGCCCACGGCGTCGCAGGCCAGCGTGTGCTCGCGCCCTGCGCCGTCGGCCCACACCACCCCCGCCACGCGGCCGTCGCCCAGCACACGCACCGGGCGTATGCCGCTGTGGATAGGCACGCCATGCGCGCGCAGCCAGCCCACGTAGTACACCCCTTTGGCAAACACCGCAGGCTGCATGAGCATGGCGGGCACGGCGGCCAGCTGGTCGGTGAACCGCGCGGTGTCCAGCACGGCGGCCACAGAGGCACCGGCCTTCGCATATTGGTAGGCCACCAGGTAGAGCAACGGGCCCGTGCCCATCAGCACCACGCAGCGGCCGATGGCGCAGCCCTGGAACTTGAGCGCCACCTGCGCGCCGCCCAGTGTGTACACGCCCGGCAGCGTCCAGCCTGGCAGGGGCAGCACGCGGTCGGTGGCGCCGCTGGCCACGATGAGCTGGCCGTAGGGCACGGTGTGTGTGGTCTGCGTGGGGCCGTGCAGCACATCCAGCAGGCCACCTTGCGCGTTCCACACCAGGCTGTCGGGCTGGTAGTCGATCTGGTCCTGCAGCGTGTCGAGCGCTGCATGCACCGCCGTGGCGCGCGCGGCCTCGGTGCCATACAGCGTGGCCGGAGCGCGCTGGAAATGTGCGGGCGGGCGGCGGTAGATCTGACCGCCGCCGCGCGCAGCCTCGTCGATCAGCACCGGGCGCACGCTGTGGGCGGCCAGCGTCTGCGCGGCGCGGATGCCGGCAGGGCCTGCGCCTACGATCACAGGTTGCAAGGCGGGGGCCGTCATGCCGGTCCTCCGGTTGTGAGGTCCATGCCCTCCGTCACGAAGGTGGAGCAGGCGCGCAGCCGTTCGCCGTTGGCCGCCATCACCCAGCAGTCCTGGCAAGCGCCCATCAAACAGAAGCCTGCGCGGGGCTCGTGGCTGAATTCATTGCGGCGCAGTTGGGCGCGCTGGGTGAGGATGGCGGTCAGCACCGTGTCGCCTTCCAGCGCAAGGGCAGGCTGGCTGTCGATGGTGAAATGCACGGGCGCGCGGTTCTTTTCGGCCACGCGGTGCAGCAAGGCTGGGCTGGGATTCATGATTTCAAGGGGCATCATTTCCGTCCGACCAGGACACGGTCGAGCCCGTAGACGCGGTCCAGCAGAACCATGGCAAAGGCCGTGACTGCCACCATCAGCGCTGACACGGCAGCCATCAGCGGGTCGATGGATTCGGTGGCGTACATGTACATGCGCACCGGCAGCGTCACCGTGCTGGGCGAGGTGACAAAGATCGACATGGTCACTTCGTCAAAGCTGTTGATGAAAGCCAGCATCCAGCCGCCCGTCACGCCCGGCAAGATCATCGGCAGCGTGATGCGCGTGAACACCGTGGCCTGGCTCGCGCCCAGCGACAGGGCTGCGTGCTCGGCACTGCGGTCAAACCCCACCAGGGCCGCCACCACCAGCCGCAGCGTGTACGGCGTAACGATGAGCGCATGGGCAAACACCAGCCAGCCAAAGCTACCCGTGCCACCCAGCAGCGCAAACAGGCGCAGCAGGGCCACGCCCAGCACCAGGTGCGGAATGATCAGCGGCGACAGGAACAGGCCGTTGAGGAAGCCACGCCCCGCAAACTCATAGCGCGTGATGGCAATGCCTGCGGGCACCGCCAGCATGGTCGCCAGCGTGGCCGATGCCAGCGCCAGCCACAGGCTGTTCCAGAACGACTGCACAAAGTCTGAATGCTCGAACACCGCCTTGAACCAGCGCAGCGAGAACTCGGTGGTGGGCAGCGTCAGTGTGTTGTGCGGCGTGAACGCCACGATGCACACCACCAGCAGAGGGGCGAGCATGAAGGTGATGACCAGCGCGTTGAACGCGAGGGCGAGGGGGCCGTTCTTCTGCATCTTGATTACCCCAGCGACTTCTTGTAGCGGCCTTCAACCAACCGGTTGTAGCTCAGCATCACCACGAGATTGGCCACCAGCAGCGTCAGCGCAATGGCGGCGCCCAGGGGCCAGTTCAGCTCGTGCAGGTATTCGTCGTACACCACCGTGGCCA
>JADMJR010000290.1 GCA_018780365.1 Acidovorax sp.
GTGGGCGACGAGCCCGCGCACCTGGTGTGTGTGGTGCAGGACTTGGACGAGATCAAGGCCGCACGCGCCGCGTTGCAGCGCAGCGAGGCCCGCCAGCGGCTGGCCGCCACCGTGGTGGACAACACCATGGAGGGCGTGGTGGTGACCGATGCCCACAGCCGCATCCTGTCGGTCAACGCCGCGTTCACGCGGCTGCTCGGGTACACCGAAGACGAGCTGCTGGGCAAAACCCCGCGCGTCTTCAAGTCGGGCCGCCACGACAAGGCGTTCTACGAGGCCATGTGGTCGGCGCTGCTGGAGACCGGCCACTGGCAGGGCGAGATCTGGAACCGCCGCAAGAACGGCGAGATCTTTCCCGAGCACATGTCGCTGTCGGCCGTGCGCGACCCGGCGGGCGAGATCACGCACTACGTGTGCATGTTCACCGACATCTCCGAAGAGAAGGCGCAGCAGCGGCGCCTGGAGTTCCTGGCCCACAACGATGCGCTCACGGGCCTGTCCAACCGCACCTGGTTCGGGCACCAGCTGGAGCTGGCCGTGCAAGAGGCGCGCGTGAGTGGCGAGTACATCGCCGTGCTGCTGCTCAACCTGGACCGCTTCAAGGACGTGAACGACAGCTACGGCCATGCCACGGGTGACGAGGTGCTCAAGCACATCGCGCGGCAGGTGCAGTCGGCCCTGCGCCCGGGGGATGTGCTGGGGCGCATGGCGGGCGACGAGCTGGCCGTGGTGGCGCGCAACCTGCGCCATGCCGACGGTGCAGCCGCCGTGGCGCGCCACCTGATCCGCGCCGTGGCCGAACCCTGGCGCTCGCCCGATGGGCTGGAGGTGGTGGCCGGGGTGAGCGTGGGCATCTGCATGTTCCCCGAGCACGCCAGCACCACCGAGCTGCTGCTGCAGGGCGCACATGCGGCCGTTTACGGCGCCAAGGCGCGGGGCCGGGGCGCCTGGTGTTTTTTCCACGAGGCCATGACGCAGGCCGCCCGCGAGCGGCTGGAGCTGGAGTCGCGCCTGCGCCTGGCCTTGGTGCATGGGCATCTGCAGATGTACTACCAGCCCCAGATCGAGATCGCCACGGGCCGCATCCTGGGCGCCGAGGCGCTGGTGCGCTGGAACGATCCGCACGAAGGGCTGATTTCCCCCGCGCGGTTCATCCCCGTGGCCGAAACCTCGGGGGTCATCGGCCCGCTGGGGGAATGGGTGGTGCGCGAGGTGTGCCGCCAGGGCCGGCAGTGGCGCGACGCGGGCCTGCCCGAGGTCACGCTGGCGGTGAATGTGTCGCCGCGCCAGTTCCACCTCACCGATCTGGCGGGCTGCGCCTCGGCTGCGCTGGCCGATTCGGGCTTTCCGGCCCGGCTGCTGGAGCTGGAGATCACCGAAAGCGCGCTGGCCGAGCGCACCGAGGAGGCCCGCCTGGTGCTGGTGCGCCTGCGCGAGCTGGGGCTGCGCATCGCGGTGGACGACTTTGGCACGGGTTATTCGTCGCTGGCGCAGCTCAAGCGGTTTCCCATCGACGTGCTCAAGATCGACCAGGGCTTCATCCGCGACATTCCGCAAAGCGAGGACGACATGGCCATCAGCGCCGCCATCATCGCCATGGGGCACAGCATGGGGCTGTCGGTGCTTGCAGAGGGGGTGGAAACCGAAGGCCAGCTGGCTTTTCTGCGCGAGCGCGGCTGTGACACCTACCAGGGTTATCTGTGCAGCCGGCCGCTGCCTGCCGAAGGTTTTGCCGCGCTGCTGCGTGCACAGCCCGTGCCCGAGCCGCCAACGCCTGCGCCCGCCGTGCCGTAGCGGCTCAGCGCTGGCCGCGTGGCGCCGCGCGCCATTGCTCACGCAGCTCGGCGCAGGCATCGCGGGGCGGCAGGGCCGGGGTGGCAATCACGGCATCGGCATCGGTCGGGGCGGCGGTGCCCGTGCCTTTGGTCTGTGATGCTTCTATTTTGATAGCAGCATGGAGTTGCTCAGCGCGCGCAAGGGCCACTTTTGACTTCAAATTGTCGGGCCAGTGTGTGGGCACGCCCAGGCTGCGCAGCACATGGCCGCCGCCCGCCACCAGCAGCACGGTCTGGCCGGGGCGCAGCGCCTCCTGGGCGGTCTGGGCCATGCGTGCGTCGCGGGCGATCTGGATGCGGGCCATGGGCGCGATTTGCGACTCGGGCAGCAGGCCGCAGTGGCCGTCGCGCAGCGCCTGGTACTGCTGCGCCAGCGCCGGGGCGGGCAGGTGCTGGTCCCAGGTGGTGTCGGCCATCGCGGTGCGCAGGTGGGTGCGTGGCAGGTTGCCACCCAGCACCGGCACACCCGCCGCCACGGCGGCCATGACCACGGGGCCATAGGCCTTCCAGGGCCAGGCGGCGTCGTTCCACTGCAGGGCGGCCTGCACCTGGGCTTCGGTGGCGCCCGGCGGCAGAGACTGGGTGCTGTGCCCGCTCTCGGCCATTTCCATCACCACGGCGGCCAGCTGCCCCCGTGCCGCGAGCCACAACACGGCTTCGCGCTGCAGGCGCTGGTGGTCGGGCGCATCATGCTGCTCGCCCAGCAGCAGCACATCGGCGGGGAGCAGGGCCTGCAGGCGGTCGGGCCAGGCCACAGGCGGGGCGCTGGGGGCCGTGGCACCGGTGCTGGCGCAGCCCACCAGCGCTGCCAGGGCCCCGGCCAGCAGCAGGCGGGCAAAGAGGCCGGTGAAGGGGCGGCCACAGGGGCGGGTGTCGGGTGGTCGTTGCATGGCGCCATGCTACGCGCGCCAGTCTTGACCCAGGTCAAGGGTTGGCGTGGGTGGGCTGCCTACACTGCCGCCATGCGCACCAAGCCCACGCTGACCACCAAGCTCCTGGCCATGGGCGCGGGTTTCCTGTTGGTCGCGCTGGCGTCCATCGGCCTCACGCTGTGGGTGACCTGGAAACTTGAAGGCGGCGCGGCCGCCGTCAACGAAGCCGGCCGCCTGCGCATGAACATGCTGCGCATGGTGCTGGTGCTGCAGACCGAGCCGCCGCAGGCGGTGCAGGAGCGCGCGCGCCAGTTCGACGCCAGCCTGGACCTGCTGCGCACGGGCGATCCGTCGCGCCCCCTGTTTGTGCCCTGGAGCGACGAGACACGCACCCGCTTTGACAACATCCGCACCCAGTGGGCTGTGGCGCGCACCGGCTGGGTCAGCGCCTTGCCGCCCAACCGCGCACAGATCCTGGTGGAGGCCGATGCCTTTGTGCAGCAGGTCGATGGTTTTGTGGATGCGATCGAGGTCCAGATCGCGGGCTGGACGGCCGCGCTGCACCTGTTCCAGCTGTTCATGATGGCGCTGGCCATTGTGGCCGCCGTGACCTTCATGGCCGTGAGTTACCTGCTCGTCATCAACCCCGTGGCGCGCTTGCAGCAGGCCCAGGCCCGCCTGCGCCAGGGCGAGCTGGGCACGCGCCTGCCGGTCGATACCGACGATGAATTTGGCCAGCTCTCGGCGGGCTTCAACCTCATGGCGCATGCGCTGCAGGCCTCGCACGATGACCTGGAGCACAAGGTGGTGGAGAAGACGGCCAGCGTTGCCGTGCAGAACCAGCGCCTGGCCGCGCTGTACGAGGTGAGCGCGTTGGCCTCTACCGCCAGCAGCCTGGAGCTGCTGGCCCAGGGTTTTGTGCAGCAGATCCGCCGCGTGGCCGGGGCCGATGCGGCGGCCGTGCGCTGGTCCAACGAGGCCAACGAGCGCTATGTGCTGCTGGCTGGCGATGGCCTGCCCCGCACCATGGCCGAGGGCGAGCATTGCCTGCACACCGGCACCTGCCTGTGCGGGCAGCCCCAGGCCCAGGCGCGCACGCGGGTCATTCCCATCACGCCATCGACCGCCGTGGCCTTGCCCCATTGCCGCGAGGCGGGGTTCCAGACCATGGTCACGATCCCGGTGCAGATGCAGCAGCGCCTGCTGGGTGAGGTGGACCTGTTCTTCCGCTCACCGGTCGAGCTGACCGACGAGCTGCGCGACCTGCTCGAAGCCCTGACCCGCCACCTGGCCAGTGCCATGGAAGGCCTGCGCGCCACCGCCCTGGAGCGCGAAGCCGCCGTGGCCGAGGAGCGCAGCCTGCTGGCGCGCGAGCTGCACGACTCCATCGCCCAGTCGCTGGCTTTTCTCAAGATCCAGACCCAGCTGCTGCGCGACGCGGTGGCGCGCGGCGACGTGGTCAAGCGCGACCGCAGCATGGGCGAGCTGGATGTGGGGGTGCGCGAGTGCTACTCCGATGTGCGCGAGCTGCTGGTGCACTTTCGCACCCGCACGAGCGAGGAAGACATCGAGTCCGCGCTGCGCGCCACGCTGTCCAAGTTTGAGCACCAGACCGGCATGGCCACCACGCTGGGCATGGTGGGCCACGGCCTGCCGCTGGCGCCCGATCTGCAGATCCAGGTGCTGCACATGGTGCAGGAAGCGCTGTCGAACGTGCGCAAGCACTCCGGCGCCACGCGGGTGGACCTGCTGGTGCACCGGCATCCGCGCTGGCGTTTTGAGGTGCAGGACAACGGCACGGGGTTTGATGTGGCCTCTGTGCCCCCCGACTCGCTGCACGTGGGCCTGGGCATCATGCGCGAGCGGGCCCAGCGCATCGGGGCCGTGGTCCAGGTGGAGTCCGGGCCCGGGCAGGGCACCCGTGTGTGTATTGAGCTGCCCACGGTGGCGCCGGATTCCGCCACCCGCCTGGCGCCTTCTTCCCACTCTGCGTCGGCCCCGCCTGGTGCCAGCGACAGAACCCCCACCGCTGTATTGCAGGGAGCACCTACCCCATGACGACCACGTTGGCCCCCTTGGCGCAGTCCCCGACGTTGGCCTCTGCGGAGCCGCCGGTCACGCTGCTGGTGGTGGACGACCACACACTGTTCCGGCGCGGGCTCATCGCGCTGCTGGGCCAGGACGATGGCCTTTTGGTGGTGGGCGAGGCGGGCGATGCGGCGGAGGCCCTGCGGCTCGCACCCCGGCTGCAGCCCCAGGTGATCCTGCTCGACAACCATTTGCCGGGCGTGATGGGCGTGGATGCCATCCAGGGCCTGCGCGAGGTGGCGCCCGCGTCGCGGGTGCTGATGCTCACCGTGAGCGAAGACGCGCAGGACCTGGCCACCGCGCTGCGCAACGGCGCGCAGGGCTACCTGCTCAAGACCATCGACGGCGATCTGCTGGCCCAGGCCATCCGCCGCGCGGCCCGGGGCGAGCCCGTGGTCAGCCCCGAGCTGATGGGCAAGCTGGTGGCGGCCTTCCAGTCCCAGGGCGCACCCGAGGTGCCACCTGCCGCGCCTGTGCCGCCCCAGGTGGCGCCGCCCGATGCATCTGCGGCCGTGGCGCAGCTGTCCCCGCGCGAGGAAGACGTGCTGCGCGAGATTGCACGCGGTGCCAGCAACAAGGAAATCGCCCGCACGCTCGACATCGCCGAGACCACGGTGAAGATCCACGTGCAGCACATCCTGCGCAAGCTCGGCCTCACCTCGCGCGTGCAGGCCGCGGTCTACGCCTCCGACCGCCAGCGCGCGGAGTAGGGCGGCACGCGCCGCACACCGGCGTCCGTGCCCGCGCCAGCGTCTGCCATGCGGGTGCTTTGATTGCTATTAAATATATAGCAATCTTGGTATATCCATCGCGCGGTAGAGCCCATTTTTTCTTGAATCCACACCGCTGACCGGTGTTGATGTCTGCGTCCTCGCCTTGGTGCCTTGCCGCCAGGGCGGACTACTCCCTGCCGCCGCTCCCTAGTTCTTTCGGACGATGGCCCCGGCCTGCGGGGGCCGGGGGACTACTCCTTCTGCCGTGGCCCGGGTGTGCTTGTGAAGGATGTTCAGCGCGGGGCTGACAACGGACCATACCGCCATACCCCAAGAGAAGAAGAGGAACCGCGCAATGGCACACACCATCTTGCCCCCGGGCGACAGCCCACAGCGTACCCGCCAGGCCTGGTCGGTGCTCATCGTCAGCACCTTCGCCTTCACCGTCTGCTTCATGGTCTGGATGATGTTCGGCGTCATCGGCATCCCCATCAAGAAGATGCTCAACCTGAACT
>JADMJR010000248.1 GCA_018780365.1 Acidovorax sp.
GACTTGCGCATGGAAAAGACTCCTTAAAAAGAGGAACTACGAAACGAACCAGGGGGAAAACGGAGGGCGAAAGAGGCGCAGCTGCAGTCAGAAACCGGTCAAAGCTTGCCGACGCCCGTCAATGCAAGCTTGAATTTCACGGTCACGTCGTCGGCCACCATCGAGGTGTCGGCCCACTCGTTCTCACCGATCTTGAACGCCAGGCGCTTGATGGGCAGCGTGCCGGTGGCCGTGGTGGTGGTGCCGCTCTGGACGAGGGCCACGGGCACGACGACGCTTTGCGCATTGCCCTTGATGGTGAGCTTGCCCGCCACCTCAAACTTGCCACCGCCCAGCGCCTTGATGCTGGATGACTCGAACTGCGCCTGCGGGAACTTGGGCACGTTGAACCAGGTGGGCTTGGGCAGCTCGGCATCGGTCTCGCGCGATCCCAGCGTGGCGCTGCCGGTATCGACCGTGAGTGCGATCTTGCTGGTGGCCAGCTTGGCCGGGTCAAACGCCACCTGGGCGCTGAACTTCTTGAAATGGCCATCCAGCGGCACGCCCATCTGGCGCGCGGTGAACTGCACTTCGCTTTGGGCGGGCACCAGTTGCTGCTGGGCCATGGCGGCCTGGGTGCTCACCACCAGGGCGGCGCCCAGCACGATGCGGGACAGGGAAGAAGACAGATGCATTCGCAAACTCCGTTCAAAAGACTGAAAGTGAAAGCCGTATCAGTGATCTATGGCGCCGCGCGCAGCGCCTGAAACTGGCGCGGCAGATGCCAGTGCACCCGTGGAACCGGCTTTGGCGGGCCCGAAGAGCTGCCGCCTCTGGCGGCTGCACCGAGACGCGAAGTGGCTCAGGGGGTGCTTCATTTCCAGGGCAGCATCCGGGAAAGCAGGCCGTCGCGGTCCACGATCTGGTGCTTGAGCGCTGCCGCGATGTGCAGCAAGGCCAGGGCGGCCAGCGCGAAGGCCGTGTACTGGTGCCAGGGCTTGATGGCCTCGGCCAGGTCCTTGCTCACGGGCACAAAATCCGGCAGTTGCCACAGGCCCAGGAAAACGATGGGGAAGCCGGCGGCCGAGCTGTAGGCCCAGCCCACCAAGGGCACGGCAAAGAACAGCACATACAGCAGGTGGTGGGTGCCGTGGTGGGCGAGCTTTTGCCAGCCGGGCATGCTTTTTTCGACGGCGCGGGGCAGGGCGGGCGGGCGGTGGCTGAGGCGCCAGGCCAGGCGCAGCACCGACAGCATCAGGAGCGTGACACCCGCCCATTTGTGCCAGTTGTAGAGCTTGAGGCGCTGGGGCGAGAACGGCAGGCCGGCCATGTAGATGCCGACGCCGAACAGGCCGATCAGCGCAAGACCGAGCACCCAGTGCAGCAGCATGGCGGTACGTGTGTAGCGGCGCGGGGTTGCGGCAGTGGTGGTGGCAGAGGCAGTCATCAAAAGCGTGTGCAGTGAAGGGGCTGGGAACCTGATCGCTGGCGGCCCTGGGCATGTGGACGTTCAAGCGATGGGGCAGTGTAGGAAGCGGTGGCCGGGTTCGGCTTCAGGCAGATTGACGCTTCATTTCAAAAAAAATGAATTGATAGGCCTTGAGCGCTCAAAGTTCCCCAATGCTGTGCAGTTTTCGCGTGGACTGCTGCGGACTGGTGCAGGGCCGGGAGGTTGATGGCACGCGCGCCAGCAAGCCACATCTGGCACGGCGCGCGTGTTGTGACCGAGGGCTGGAGACTGGGGGCGGGGTGCCGTTCCTGCATTGGGCTGCAGGGGGCGTCAGCGCCCGTGCGTGGGAGTCATGCCGGTGTGCATTCAAAAACACAAAACCGTTCACGCTGGGCCTGTTTTTTCTGAAGGGCCAAAGCGCCGCGCGAGGCGCAGGCAGGTCTGTCCTGAGCCCGCCGAAGGGCTCAGTCCGAATGGTTCCGATGGATCGAAGATCGAACGCGAATCCGCATCAGGGGGGGGCGCGCGCCACGGCCCGTGGCGGCGCACCGGCCCTATCGGTTCAGCGCTGCCTGCTTCCAGGCGCTGGCGGCGGCGCTGTCGTCGCTGCGCTGCTCGGCCAGCTCGGCCAGGTGGCGCCAGGCACTGGCGCGCAGGGGGGCGTCGGTCAGCTGCTGGGCGGCCTGGGTCAGCAACTGCTGGGCCTTGCCCCACAGCTGGCGCTTGAGGCAGGCCATGCCGGCCAGGTACTGCAGGCGGGCGTCGCGCGGGTTGGCCTGCTGGGCCGATTCGATGCGCGCCAGCCAGGGGCCGTCGAGTGCATCCATCCCGGCTTCCAGTGCACGCACGAGCTTGAGGGCGTGGTGCTCGGCCAGCGCGTCGGGCAGGTCCAGCATGCGCTCCCACACGGGCAGCAGCCAGGCGCGCACCTGGGTGGCCTCGCCGCCCAGTGCGGCCAGCCGCTGGGCGGCGTGGATGGCCAGCTCGGGCATGTTGCGCTCGGAGGTCTCCAGCGACAGCCAGATCTGCTGCAGCTGGGCGGTGTCATGGGCGCTGTTGATGAGTTCGGTGGCCAGGCCCCGCACGATGCTTTGCGCCGCGCTGGGCGAAAACGCACGGTGTTTGCCCAGCAGGCGCGCGGTGTCGAGCGCCTCTTGGGTCTGCCTTGCCAAGCGTGTGGCCTTGAGCTTGATGCGCAGGGCCAGCGTGCGCCGGGCGGCGCCCTGGGGCAGGGCGGCCAGGCGGTCGAGCGCGGCGCCCGCGTCGCGGTCGTCCAGCGACCAGCGCGCGGCGCGCATCTGTGTGCCTTCGTGCATTTCCTGCTCGTTCACCGTGCCGCGCATCGGGGCCTCCTGCAGGGCGTCCTGCAGATGGCTTTCACGGGTGGCACGGTCCTGCAGGGCGTGTGAGGCCTCGGCTGCAATCATGTGGGCCAGGGAGCGCAGTTGTTTGCCATGGGGCACGGCATCGCCGCTGGTTTCGAGTGCGTGTTCCTGCGACAGGGCTGCCACTGCGGCCTTGCGCGAGCGGATGAAGCGGCCGCCGAGCATGTGGGTCAGCGCGTCGAGCAGGGCGTTGTGCATGGCGCGCTCTTTTTGCTGCACGCGCCAGCGGCGGGCCTGGTGGGGCAGTTCCAGCAGCGCCGCCAGGGCGCGCAGGGCCGCATAGACCGTGACAAAACTGCCCACGAGCAGCAGCACCACCATGTTGAGCGACAGGTCGATGCGGTAGGGCGGCCAGTACAGGGTGACGGTGCCCTGGTTGTTGCCCGCAAACAGCGCGGCCGCCACGGCCACGCCAAACAATGCCAAAAGCCAAAGTGCTGCGCGCATGTCAGTGATCCAAAGCGTCGCTCAGGCCCGCAGCCTGCGAAACGGGCGCGTACCCATGCCAGTGCCCCCGCGCAAGGGCCGCCAAGCCGCACAAGCGGCGCTTCGCTTGCGTGCGCTGGGGGCGTCCCCCTCCCGCATCGCGCAGCGAAGCGGGAGAGGGGGAAGGCGCGAAGCGACTCAGGGGGTGTTTCATCATCTCCCCGCCGCAGCGGTGGCCAGAGCGGACAGGGTTTCGTCCAGGCGCGGCAGCTCGGCCGCCTTCATGCTGGCCTGCGCCTGTTGCAGGATCGAGGCCACGTTCTGCGTGCGGCGCGACGTGGGGTCGAAATACTTGTTCAGCGCGGCCGTGGCGGCCGCCAGGTCGGCCCGGGCCGATTCGAACTGGCGGGCCAGCACGCCCAGCCGGGCATTGAGCAGCTTGAGCTTGAGGTTTTCGCGCAGGAAAAAGGTCTGCTCGGGGGCCAGCAGGATGGCTTCGGGCTGGTCGATGCGGCTCACGCGCACCAGGCCACGGGCCTCGTCGCGCACGACCTCCCAGCCGCGCTGCAGGGTGGCTTGCCACCACGCCAGGTTGCCCTGGTTCGCAGGCTTGGCGCCTGGTGATGCGGGGGTGGCCGACAGGCGCTTGGTGGCTGCGGCCTGGGCCACGGCGTTCAACACGGGCAACTCGTCCACCTGGCGCACCAGGTCGTCCAGCCGCGCCAGCAGGCCGGCGGTGTCGGTGACGGTGGCGCGGGTCAGGCGGTCCAGGTCGCGGCCAATGGCGCGCTGCACGGGCGCCAGCCGGGGCTGGGCGGCACGTTCGATGCGCTGGTTGGCGCTTTTGAGGGCGGCCACCAGGGGTTCCAGGCTGCCGGTGAGCTGGGCTTGCTGCTGGGCAAGGCGGATGGCGGATTCGATGTCCACCACCAGGTTCTCGTCGCGCGAGCGCGACAGGCTTTGCATGAGTTCTTCGAGCTGGCTGCGCTGCAGCGCCACTTCGCTCACCCGGGCTTCGGCCACCGACAGGCGGGCGGCGGTGTCGCGCACCAGCTCTTCGGCCTGGCGGGCCATGGTGCGGGCCTCGATGGCCTGCGCGCCCGCGTCGGCGGATTGCCGGGCCAGTTGCTCCTGGATGGCGCTGAGCTTTTGCCACAGCATGCCGCTGCTGACCAGTGCGGCAGCGGCCATGGCCCCCAGCAGCACCGTGACCACACCCCCACGCCCTGCGGCCGCAGGGGCGGCAAGCGGTGCGCTGGAGGCTGGTGCGGGGCTGCCTGCGGGCGCTGCTGCCGGGGCGGCGGCTGGCGCGTGGGGCAGATCGTTGGGGGGCACAGAACTCATGCGGCCGATTCTATCGAGGCCACCACATCTTCCAATGCGGGACGGCATTCCCGCACAAGGCCAAAGCCCGCTCTGCGCGCGGCTTCGGCGATGCGCGGGTGTGTGGCCAGCGCGCGCGCAGCGCCCCAGTACTGGGCGGGCAGGGCCTGTGCGAGGTGGGCCACCGCTTCGGAGCTGCTCAGCAGCCAGAGGGAGCCGTCCTGCGCCGCCTGTTGCGCCAGCGCCACCTCGTCGGCGGTGAACCGGGGGGCGCCCCGTTCGTAGGCCACCACAAACTCCACCCGTCCACCGGCGGCTTCGATCTGCCGCGCCAGCCAGTCCCGGCCTGTGCCCTGGGCATTGTCGTGGGCGCCCTCGGGTGTGGCGGAGCGGCCACGCACGATGAGCACGCGGTCCCCGGGCCGGATCTGCGGGCCCACCTGCTGCCACAGCGCCTCGGAGTCGAACTGGGGGGCATCGGCGGCGGGGCCGTCGATGTTCTCGCGCGGGACGCCGGACTGCTCCAGCGCACGGGCGGTGCCGGGGCCGGGGGCCCATGCTCTTATTTTGATAGCTGTTTGCGCTTTGCTGGTAAGCGCAAAGGCCATATTTTGTTCATAAAAATAGGCCACGGCATTGCCGCTGACAAACATCAGGGCGCGGTACTGGTCTTGCTGTGCGTGCGCCTGGTGCAGCGCCTCTTGTGCGCCGGGGGCGGTGCTGGGGCCGATGGCGATGAGTGGCAGTGCCACGGCCTGGAGGCCGCGTGCACTCAGCTGCTCCACCCAGTCGGCCGCCTCGCGGGCGGGCCGCGTGACGATCACCCGGGGTGAGGGCACGGGGACCTCAGGGGTTGGCGGGGGCCGCGCCCCGCGCACCGCCGGCGCGCAGGCGCTGGGCAATCGCGTCGCCCAGGGCTTCGGCCTGTGCGAGGGTGGTGACGGCGGCGCTGGCCTGCGCGCGCACCATTGGTGCCTGGCCGTCCGGGTCGCCCCAGGCGGCGTCGAGCTGCAGCACCCCTTGGGCCAGCGTGCCATGTGCCGCCAGCGGCATCGAGCAGCTGCCGCCCATGGCGCGGCTCACGGCGCGCTCGGCGGCCACGGTCAGCCAGGTGGGCTGGTGGGCCAGCGGCGCCAGTGCGGCGATCAGGTCTTGCCGGTCGCTGCGCACCTCAATGCCCAGGGCGCCCTGGCCCGCCGCAGGCAGCATGGCCGTGGGTTCGAACGTGGCGCGGATGCGGGATTCCAGCCCCAGGCGCTTCAGGCCCGCCGCCGCCAGCACGATGGCGTCGTACTGGCCTTCGTCCAGCTTGCGCAGGCGCGTGTCGAGGTTGCCGCGCAGCGGTTCGATCTTCAGATCAGGCCGCAGGGCCTGCAGCAGCACCTGGCGGCGCAGGCTGGAGGTGCCCACCA
>JADMJR010000340.1 GCA_018780365.1 Acidovorax sp.
CCTGTCACAGTGCAATATGGATCTGTCATTTGCTGCCGTTTATTCAAAGTCCCCGCCTTCAGATGAGAATTTTCTGCGCCGAACACTTCGCATCTCAAGGGGTAGGACATCAGCTACCCAGTAGCTTGGTGTGAAAACACAGTCTGCGAGTTTGGGTGGAATGGCGAATGATGCTGCTGTACAAGCTGCAGCTTGAAAAGCGAGGAAAACAACATGCTGCTAACCGATATCGCCGTCGAGCACACCCTGGTGTCCAAAAAGAACGGCGTTCGTCAGACTTTTTTACTGCATCCGTTTACCGATACACAGCGAGATTCACTCGGTAAATTTGAGATCGTTCGTGACATCAGCCAGCCAGGATTCAAAGACGCTAAACGTTCAACCTTCGTGACGTTTCAACAACTGGCAGAGTTGTATGCAAAAGGTGCACTCGAAGAATTCGGGTTCTCCGTTCGCATGTGTCCGGGTCAGGGCACGTACCCCGCCAAGAATCCAGCAAAAAAGATACTGCCAACCAGCATCAGGCCGGGCTCACCGTTCGACGTGGCTGTTCAAAAGGTGGATATTTCAAAACCTGCTACTCGCGAATTAAGAACCGCCTTACTTCGCACCAATGTCACCCTTCAAGGGTGATGACGCTGGTTGATAGGAAATTCCCTGTGAACTCATCCGTTGCCCATGCTGAACTCATCGCCACTTTCCAGCGGGCGCAGGCAGATGCCGCTCACAAGCTCGGATTGATCCAAGCTGCTGCAAATAAGGGCCCCAAGGCAGCCCAAGCCGCCACGGAAACGGCTGCAAAGGCCGTAAAACGCAGGGACTCGTATGCAAAAAAGCTGGACAACCTGGGGGTGAGCCTCAAGGATTGAGGGCGGCCCAGCTAGGGGCGTGGACCAGGTGGAGCCCGGTGCCGCGCGCAACCCCTGCGTGCTGGACAGCATCAACCGCCATCGCTAGGCTGTTTTTGCAGCGTGACCCGCGTGCCTTTTTGTGGGATGTGCGCGAGGCGGCGCTGGCTATCCAGTCGTTCACCACGGGCATGGACGCAGTGGCCTACGCAAGCAATCTGATGGCCCAGACGGCTGTGGGGCGCTAGTTTGAAATCACAGGCAAAGCACGCTCAGTCAGCCAACCAAACCGGACACAGCCGTAGCAGCCCGCATTCCTGACCTGGCGCAGATCGTGGCGTTCCGCAACCAGCTCATCCATGGTTACGCAACCGTCAATGTCAGCACGGTGTGGAACATCACTCAAACCGCACTGCCCGCGCTGCGGGATGCCGTGCAGGCTCTTCTCGACGAACTTGGCTAGCTAGCGCCTGGCAGCAAATGCACTGTGCACGGTGAGGGCGCAGTGCTAGCATGGCCCGACCACCATCACAAGGAGTGGGCCATGACTGCAATGAACGTCGTGCACATGCGTGTAAAACCGGGCAAAGAGGACGACTATGTCCGCCTGCACCAGGAGATGGACATTCGCTCCATGCCTGGGGGACGCAACTTCTGGCTGATCCGTTCGGGCGAACGCAGCTTTGTTGTTGTCGGTGAGTGGGACAGCCTTGAGGCGATGGCAAACGCCCGCCCCGCGATGGTTGCCAATCTGGACAAGTTGCGCCCCTTGCTGGAAGACCTCGGTGGTGGCCGCGGGCTCACCGAACCGTGGTCGGGCGAGGTGGCCCTGCATTTGAAACCCTGAAGGGTAGCGGCGCAGGCGGCCACCTGGATTGCCAAGTGCATGGAAACCGCCAGTTCGTTCCGCCTCCTGACCCATGGACCTGCGCAGACCACACCATCCCGTCTACGTGCAGCGATACCGACTTTTTGGTGGAGTTTGCACCGGGCATTGAGCCCCGCCTCCCAACGAGTTCTGGCGCAGGTGCCGATCTGCGAGCCCTGCTGGGTCGGGGCGTGGGCTGGGTTGCCTCAGGCTCTGTGCGCAAACCCTGTGTCGTCGCCCGTATCAGTCGCAGCTACGAGACCATCTTCTCCAAAGAAGATTAGCTATACCTTTAGTAGCTGCTAGCGCAATCTGCACAGGCGGTAGAGGCCAATTTAATCAACAAACAGCAGCACCACTCAACTCCAAACCATGCGCCCCTCAGAGGCTCTGTCCCTGCACCGCTCCCAGAGCCGCGAGATCGCACTGCGCCACCGCGTGAGCAGCGTGCGAATGTTGGGCTCGGCGCTGCATGGGGATGACACAGCCGACAGCGACCTCGACCTGTTGGTGGAGCCCACCGCGCAAACCACACTGATGGACATTGGACATTGGACATTGGACATTGGACATTGGACATTGGACATTGGCGCGATTCGGTTTGAACTGAAGCAGTTGCTGGGCATGGAGGTGGATGTGCTCACCCCCAACAGCCTGCCCGCCAGCTTTCGGGACCAGGTGCTGCGCGAGGCGATGGCCGTATAACTAGCGCATCAGGTGCGGTCTGGCAGATTCTTCGCCTAGTTATAGTGACGCTTTGTACCGACGCCCCTGGAGCCGCCATGACCACCACCGCAGAAGCCCTCAGCGCTCAAGCCGCCCAGTTGCCCCCTGCTGAGCGCATGGAAGTGGTAGAGCGCATCCTGGACAGCCTGGACCAGCCCGACGCCGCGCTGGATACGCTCTGGGCCAATGAAGCCAGCGACCGCCTTGCCGCCTACCGACGCGGTGAAATCAAGGCAGTGGCCTTGTCTGATGTGATTGCCAAGTACCAAACGGCTGCCCCGCGCACATGAGCATCCGCTTGCTGGAGCCAGCACAAACGGAGCTAGACGACGCCATTGCCTGGTATGCAGAACAAGCACCGGGACTGGGCGATGCCTTCTTGATCGAAGTCCCCAAAACACTGCGGCTTGTTGAGCAGTTTCCCCAGGCGTGGCACCCACTGAGGCCAGAGATTCGGCGCTGCCGGTTGCGGCGGTTTCCCTACAGCGTGGTCTATACCCGGGATGGCATGGACATCCTGGTGCTTGCCGTGGCGCACCAGCACCGCAAGCCAGACTATTGGAAGAATCGGCTTGGTTGAGCGTGAGGCTCCGCCACAACCGTTGCAACTTCAATATTGATAGCTGCTTGCGCTTATCCATCAAGCGCAAGAGGCCAATTTCATCCAAAGAACTGCGGCACCGCTAAAGCCCCTCAATGACGTCTTCGTTCACCCCCACCTTCGCCCACGTACCGCCCGGCCCGCTGGCGGGCCCCTTGCAGTTGCTCCCCATCAACGCCGCCGTGGTGTCGGTGCACACCGCCGATGGCGCGCATGTAGGCTCGCTCAAGCTGGTTGGCGGGGTCTGGAAGTTCAAGGCCATGGGCTACGACGCTGCTGGCCGCATGGAGCCGGGCCACGGCCCGCTGACGGAGCAGCACAACATGCAGTTCGCGACGCCCGATGCAGCCGAGGTGAGTGCGCGGTTGCTGGAAACGCTGGGAAGCGCACGGTAAGGGCCACAGTTCCAAGCCGATGGGCTGGCGTTTATGAGTTCGCCGGCCTCCTCGCGCTGATCGGTGCATGCGCCCCGCTATATTTTTCGTAGCTGCTTGCGCCTACTTCACTTGCGGTAGCACCATTTTTTGCCTACAACCACACCATGCGCCGCCGCAAGCCCCACCACCACGTCTACGTGGTCGAACTCTCCAAAGATGTGCTGAACGAGCCGCGCTTTCGCCGGTGCAACCCCGGCTACATCGACGGCAAGCCCTGCGTGTATGTGGGCATGACGGGGTTGGACCCGGATGTGCGGTTTGACAAGCACAAGGCGGGCATCCAGGCCAACCGGTTTGTGACGCAATACGGCCTGCGGCTGCTGCCCGATCTGTACGAGGGCTTCAACCCCATGGGCTACGAAGAGGCGGTGGACCGGGAGATCGAGATCGGCATCGACCTGCGCTCGGCGGGGTTTGGGGTGTGGCAGGCGTGAGGCGCCCACCACACGGCTGATCCCGTAACATCAGGGTTTACTCACTTATTGGTAGCTACCAGCGCTTACCCATAGCGCGGCAGCGGCCAATTTCATTCAAATTTTTACCGCCATCATCACCGCCATGAACTTCGCAGACCGCCTCAAGCAACTCCCCTCCGCCAGCCACCTCGCCGCCCTGCACCTGCTGGGCGCCGACGGCCAGGTGCTGGCCACCATTGAGAACAAGCCCGGCCAGACGGGCTCGCTGGTGGTGTATGCCGCGCTGGCGGCGTTGTATGGCGGCAGCGTCACGCCTGCGGCCGCCAGCCTGGGGCTGGAGTGGTATGCCGAGCATGTGGCCGACGCGCGGGCTTTCCCTGGCAAACACCCCAACATCGACCGGCTGCTGGCCTGGGCGCAGGGCAGTGAGGGTTTTGGGGTGCGCACGGTTTTGGCCTGAGCGCCCGCAAACACCCCGGTGGCAGCGGCAGCGTGTCGACAAAACGCAGGCCCATTCGTCGTGGGGGTGTGAACCGGCTGAATGCGCGATAAGGTTCGGCAGCTCACACGTCCATCCCTATCCCATCCCCCCTGATTTGCCCCCAAGGAGACCGCGCATGACGACAGACACCCCCGCCACCGGCACCGCCACCGGCACCGTCACCCTGCACCGTGTGCTGCGCGCCCCGGCCGAGCGCATCTACCGCGCTTTTCTGGACCCCGACGCCCTGTGCAAGTGGTTGCCGCCCCATGGCTTCACCGGCCGGGTGCTGAGCCTGGATGCGCGGGTGGGCGGCAGCTACCGCATGCAGTTCACCAACCTGAGCCAGGGCGGCACCCATGCGTTTGGCGGCGAGTACCTGGAGCTGGTGCCGGGCGAGCGCATCGTGCACACCGACCGGTTTGACGACCCCAACCTGCCCGGCGAGATGCGCACCACCATCGCGCTCAAGAAGGTGATGGTGGGCACCGAGGTGGCCATCGTGCAGGCGGGCATTCCGGCGGCGATCCCGACCGAGATGTGTTACCTGGGCTGGCAGGAGTCGCTGCAGCTGCTGGCGCTGCTGGTGGAGCCCGAGATTCCCGCCGAGTAAGCTCGCGCTGCCCTGCAGGGGGCGCCTGTCATGCAGGACGGGTTATCCTGCGCCCCCGATTGATTGCACAGACAAGGACCCAAGCCATGAAGAAACTCAACGTCACCATCCAGCTCGAAATGTCGGTGCCCGACGACTGGGAGCTGGTCGAGACCTCGGAAGGCACGCCAGTGATCCAGATGTCCGAAGGCAAGTTTCTGGACATCGCCATCGAGCCCCTGTTCGCCGCCGACCCTGAAGACATGTGGAGCAGCACCGAGAGCGAGGATGAGCTCAATGATGTGCTGGACATGGTCGAGAGCGAGGCCGTGACCTACGAATTTGTGACGCACTGACCCGCCCAAAGCCCGCAGCGCCGCCAAGCATGTGGGCTTGTGGCGAGGCAGCGGCCTCATCGGCCCGTCGCCCGCGTCACCCTTTTCTCTCGCCTCATCCGCCCCCCCGCCGCCACGGCATCCGTTCCTTCGCCACGCCAGCCCCTCCCGTGCCAGCCTCTTTTTCGCCCCCCGCTCACACCACCCCCTTGACCCGCCGCGCAGCACTGGCCAGCGCGGGCAGCCTGCTGCTGGCGCCCGCCATGGGCCTGCATGCCAAGCCGCAGCCTGCATCCGCCACCAAGCCACCTGCCGCGCCTGCAGCCCCCACCGTTTGGCCCCAGGCGCTCCAGGTGCCGGGCGGTGTGGCCCGCCTGTCGCTGGGCCCTGCCTCCGCGCGGCCCCGGGCCCTGGTGCGCCAGGGCGACGTGGATGTGCCGGTGCTGGTGGCGGGCGACGCCATCGAGTGGACGGCCATCGTGGGCATTCCGCTGGCCGCTGCGCCGGGCGACGCGTTCATCACCGCGCTGGCTGACGGCAACGGCAATGGCAGCCCGCGCCCGCTGCACTACACCGTGGCCCCCAAGCGCTACAAGGAGCAGCACCTGCAGGTCTCGCCGCGCACGGTAGACCTCTCGCCCGAAGACCAGGCCCGCTACGAGCGCGAGCGCGACCACCAGGCGGGCGTGATGGCCACCTTCACCGCCTTGCCTGCGGGCCAGGCCCAGCCGTCGCTGCGCATGCGCGTGCCGGTGCCGGGGCGGCGCTCCAGCTCGTTCGGGCTGCGCCGCGTGTTCAACGGCCAGCCGCGCAATCCGCACAGCGGCATGGACATCGCCGCGCCCACGGGCACGCCCATCGTCGCGCCGCTGGCAGGCCGGGTGATTGATGTGGGCGACTACTTTTTCAACGGCGGCACGGTGTGGCTGGACCACGGCCAGGGCCTGCTGACGATGTACTGCCACCTGAGCCGCATGGATGTGCGCGTGGGGGATGTGCTGCAGGCGGGCGACGCGTTCTGCCAGGTGGGCGCCACCGGCCGCGTGACGGGGCCCCACCTGCACTGGGGCGTGATGCTGAACCGCAGCATGGTGGACCCGGCCCTGTTCATCCCTGCATAACTATTATTTTGATAGCTGCTTGCGCATGATGGACGCGCGCAAGCAGCCCATTTCATTCAAAATCCACGCCCCGCCCGACCCCATGACCCCGCGCCTGATCCGCTTCAACAAACCCTATGGCGTGCTCAGCCAGTTCACGGCCGAGGGCAAGTGGCAGGGCCTGAAGGACTACATCGCGCTGCCCGGCGTGTACGTGGCCGGGCGCCTGGACGCCGACAGCGAAGGCCTGCTGCTGCTGACCAACGACGGCGCGCTGCAGGCCCACATTGCCGACCCGCGCTTCAAGATGGAAAAAACCTACTGGGTGCAGGTGGAAGGCATCCCGGATGAGGCCGCGCTGGCCGCGCTGCGCAGCGGCGTGGTGCTGAACGACGGCCCCACCCTGCCCGCCCGCGCGCGGCTGCTGGAGCCCGCCCCCGCCGTGTGGGACCGCACCCCGCCCATCCGCAAGCGCAAAGCCATCCCCACCGCGTGGATCGAACTCATCATCCGCGAAGGCCGCAACCGCCAAGTGCGCCGCATGACCGCCGCCGTGGGCCACCCCACCCTGCGGCTCATCCGCGCAGCCATCGGGCCGCACACGCTTGATGGGCTGGCGCCCGGCGCCTGGGCGGATGCGGATGTGGGGAGTTACGCTGCCACGGCGCCCATGCGCCGCGAGAGCGCCGAGCCGCGTGCGCGTAGGAATGTGCGCAGGCCGGCGGGGTAGTCCTCAATCACGGCCATCTGGTGCGGCGCGTCGAGGCCTCAATGATTCTTGGGAGTCCGGCACCACCCAGTCGATCAATAGGTGACTGCCGTGGATATTCACGTCCGTCTTCTGGGGCCCGAAGCTGGCGGTGGGTTCGTTATTCCACAGCGGTCGCTCATGATCCACTTAATGAGGTTCAGAAGGTGCGACTCTAGAGTTCAGAGGCCGTGCTTCCGCAATATAGTTTGCTTAATTTGTCGGTCCAAATTTGTGAGGTCTCTTATGCGCCATTTGCCGCTTCTGTTGGCAATTCTCTTCATTGCGGTCCCCACAAGCGCCGCTAGCGCAGGGGAGGTGTCGGCCCGGCAATTCGTTGATTTGCTTAGGTACGAAGATCAATTCATCAAGTATCGCGAGACCTGCATTGCGACACAGCGCACTGTTTCACCTAGCGCGCTTGTTGCACAAAATCCGAACTACTTTGGTGGCATCCGTCCTGGCCACAAGCAATGGCAGGTCATCGTTACAGCGTATGAAGCCTACTTTCAGGAGGCTTGCTCAAGGCCTACCAAAACCGAGTTTCTTGAAAGTTTGTCTGTGTCGTATGCCAAAGTGCTGTCAGAGCAGCAACTGAAGGAGGCTATAGCCTTCTACTCGTCCAACACCGGTCAGGCGCTTGTGTCGGCGCACACATTCGCGACAACTGCGCTTTATCAAACATGGACTGACATCAACGGAAAACACCTCACCAAAGCCGCAGCGCGCTTTCAGGCTGAGCTTGCTCGATTAATTGAAGCCAGATGAATTCGCTCTACGCAGAACCGAGACCTAACTGCACCTTTAGATAGGTCTTGCGATGCTGCCGAATTTCATCACTGACTGTGCGCCTGTATTGGCGACGTCCGACTGTTTCTGGCCGAACGCGAAAGTTCGACCTCGAAGCGCGGGGAAGCGTAGGACCTTGCTGCCAACACGTTGTCAGCAACGTCGCACTATGGTGTCGGCACCCATAGCACCGACCCCAGCATCCCCCCATGACCTCCACCCAGTTCTACGGCGCAGCCAGCCTTGACGGTTTCCTCGCCACGCCCGACCACGACCTGGGCTGGCTGCTGCAGTTTGGCGACATCAAGGGTTCCAGCTACCCCGCCTTCATCCGCGAGGTGGGCGCGCTGGCCATGGGATCGCACACCTATGAATGGATGCTGAAACACGCCATCGACGCCGGGCAGCCTTGGCCCTACGCGCAGCCGACATGGGTGTTCAGCGCGCGCACGCTGCGCGGCATTGCGGGCGCCGATGTGCGCTTTGTGCGCGGCGATGTGCGGCCGGTGCACCAGGCCATGGTGCAGGCGGCGGCGGGGCGCAATGTGTGGATTGTGGGCGGGGGCGAACTGGTGGGGCAGTTTTATGACGCAGGCCTGCTGGACGAGTTGATCGTGCAGATTGCCCCGGTGACGCTGGGCGCGGGCATGCCGCTGTTGCCACGCCGGATCACGCAGCCTGCGCTGCGCCTCACGTCGGCGACCACACTGGGCGGCCTGTTTGCCGAGCTGCGCTACGCGGTGCCACGCCCATAGCCAGTGCGCGGATTGCTACATATTCAATAGCTACAAAAGCAATACAGACGCGCGGTAACGGCCATTTTTTCTTGCAAGGGCCCCACCCCACCCGGGCTACGCCAGCGGCACCGCCTTGTTCACCGGGTGCGACAGCACCAGCGCGGTGGACACGCTGCCAAACGCCGCCAGCGCATCCACCACACGCTCCAGGTCGGCGGGCTCGCCGAAGGCGCAGCGCACCACAAAGCAGTCTTCGCCGGTCACACGCACGGCGTCGAGCACCTCGGGCATGGACTGGAACAGCAACACGTAGCGCTGGATGTGCTCGTGCGTGGTGCGCACCCGCACCACGGCCTGCAGGCCCAAGCCCACGGCGGCGAGGTTGATGCGGGCCGCGTAGCCCGCAATCACGCCTGCGTCTTCGAGCTTCTTCACGCGCTCGCTCATCGCGGGCTGCGACAGGCCGATCTGTTTGCCCAGCGCCGACAGGCTCTGGCGCGCGTCGTGCTGCAGGGCCGTGAGGATCTGCCGGTCTTTTTTGTCCAGTTCCACTGCTGTGTTTCCTTTGTGTTTTGCGATGACTTCAAGGTTTGGGCGGGCGATTTCCGATGGGTGCCACTGGCCGATGCGGCCGCAGTTTCCTATCGTGGGCGGGCAGTGATGGATCTGCTTTGACAACAAGGAATTTGGATGACGACGCGACCTGTTTTGCTCATTCCGGGCATCTACAACTCGGGCCCCACCCACTGGCAGTCATTGTGGCAAACCCGGCACGCGGGCGTGGCGCGGGTGGAGCAGGCCGACTGGGACCACCCCGTGTGCGACACCTGGGTGCGTGCGCTCGATGATGCGATTGCCGCGCTGCCGCAGCCCCCCATCCTGGTGGCCCACAGCCTGGGCTGCCTGGTGGCGGTGCACTGGGCAGCACGCCACCACCGGGCCGTGCACGCGCTGCTGCTGGTGGCGGTGCCCGACCCCAGCGGGCCGAACTTTCCGGCCGATGCCCGGGGCTTTGCGCCGCTGCCTGCATCGTTGCCAGCGTTGCCAGTGCTGCCCACCCTGCCCTCCATGACGAGACGGGTGCTGATGAGCAGCACCACCGACCCATATTCCACCCCCGGTTTTTCGGCGCAATGCGCCAGCATCTGGAACGCCGAACCTGTGGTGCTGGGCGCGCGGGGCCACCTCAATGCCGACAGCGGGCTGGGCGACTGGCCCGAGGGGTGGGCGCTGGTGGAGCGCTGGCGCGGCGAGTGACGCCTGCTGCTCTACCGCTGCGGGGCGCCAGGCAACACACGTTCAGCCACCACTGGCCTGTGCTTGGTCGATGATGAGGTAACGCTTGACCAGGTCGAAGAAGCTTTCGTAGAACGTGTCTTTGGAGATGGTCTCGCTGCCCACCTTGACCAGCGATTCGCTGCTGGCAGAAAACGGCAGCGACACGGACCCGATGGCGCCCACGCCCACGCTGGCCGAGTTGTTGGTCTTGCGCAGGGCATAGGTGTCCTGCAGCGCCGTCACAAAGCCCAGGCTCACCTTGCCGTCATTGGCCTCGGGCACACACACCACGCGCACCACCATCTGCAGGTGCGATTCGGCCTCGGGCTGGAAGCTCTTCTTGCCCTCGATCAGCTCGGCCTGCTGGGTGGAGATGACATAGCCCTGGCTCAGGAGCGCGCGGCGCGATGCCTCGCAGGTCTGGGCGGGCGTGGCGTCGAACAGGCGCGAATAGGTGGCCACGGAGCCAAAGTTTTCCTGCACCTCAAAGGTCTTGACGGTGGTGCCCACACACCCCGCCAGCAGCAGGGCCGATGCACCGCCCGCCACGGCCAAGGCCAGCGCCCGCAGCGGGGCACGGCCTGGTGCGCGGGCCACCAGTGCGACGTGGGGCAAGGGGCAATCCTTTGGGAAGTTTGGGGTCATGTCTGGTTTTCTTTACGCTGCGCAACAGGGTGTTCTGACGGTGCAGGCCCGGCGCGGTTCCATCGATTTTAGGGAGCTGCTGCGGGCCCCACGACCACCACAAGGAGGGGATTTGCCCGTCCTGCCAGCCATCATCCGGCAAGTTATACCCGCCGCATGTGCAACAAGTTGTGGATAAACCCCGGAACAACCCGCAGAACCCGCGCCGGTGCACGGTTTCAGTGCGCTGCACAAAAAACCGGCATCACGGCGCCCCTCGGGTCGCACGCCCTGGCGCGCTTCGGAAGCTTCTCCACAGCAGCTACACTATTGATAGCTATCAGCGCTTACCCATTGCGCCCAAGAGGCCAAAAAAGCTTGTAAAGCTGTCGAGTCCCGTCAATGCTGCCTTGCAGCCTCATCCTCCACCCCCCTACCACCCCGCCCGTGCCCCTTGCTTCCCTGCTCTGCCTGGTCGTCGCCATCAGCGACGGCGACACCCTGACCGCCCGCTGTGGCACGCCCGGCGCTTACCAGCAGGTGAAGGTGCGCATTGCCGCCATCGACGCACCCGAGTCGCGCCAGGCGTTTGGCCAGACATCGCGGCAGCACCTGGCGCGGCTGTGCTTCAGGCAGCGCGCCACCCTGCAGCCGGTGGATGAGGACAGCTATGGCCGCACGGTGGCCCATGTGCGCTGCGGCAATGCCGACGTGGCCACGGCCCAGGTGCGCGCGGGCCTGGCCTGGGTGTATACGCCCTACGCCGCATCGCGCCCACAGCTGGCGGCGCTGCAGCAGCAGGCGCGCAGCCAGGGGTCAGGCTTGTGGTCGCAGAAACGGCCGCTGGCGCCGTGGGACTACCGGCACCGGCGCAGCCAGCGCTGAGCGGAGCTGGAGAGGGATGGATCAGGTGCGCAGCAAAGCCAGCACGCCCTGGGGCATCTGGTTGGCCTGCACCACCATGGCGTTGCCCGCCTGCTGCAGGATCTGCTGGCGCGCCAGGGTGGCGGTCTCCACCGCAAAGTCGGTGTCGGTGATGCGCCCCCGGCTGGCCGAGAGGTTCTCGCTGCCGATCTGCAGGTTGGAGATGGCCGACTCCAGCCGCGACGACTGTGCGCCGATGACGGCGCGCTGGCTGTTCACATAGTCGAGCGCGCGGTCTACCGACACGATGGCCTGTGCGGCCGAGGTGGTCACATCCAGCGTATTGCGCAGGCCCATGGCCCCCAGGCCAATCGCGCCCACGCGGGTTTCCAGGGTCTGGTTGGCATTGGCGCCCACCTGGAAGACCTTGGTGCTGATGGCGCCGCTGGATGAGGCGATGGTTTCGTAGGTTTCGGTGAAGCCCTGCAGCGCGTCCTTGCCCGAGCGGCTGCCCTGGTTGGGCAACGCCGCCTTGGCGTCGCGCACCATGCCGCCGTCCACGTCGGCGCCGCCAATGGCGCCGGTGTCGGCATTGTTCAGGTCAAAGCTGCCGATGAAGGCCGCACCGTTGAGCCCGAACTGTGTGAGCACATTCCCCGCGTTGGTGAAAGCCCCGGCCGAGGCTGCGGCAATGGCCGCGTCCAGCGTGGAGCCGGGGTTGTTGCTCATGTAGGTGAGCACATCCTTGATGCCGGTGCCGCCCGCCGTCTTGATGCGGTCGTGCATGTAACGCACGGCCGAGTAGCTGGAGGAGTAGAACTCGCTGGTGTTGGTGGGCCCGCCAATGGCCGCCACCACGGCCGCCACGCCCAGGTTGGCCACGTCGGTGCGCACACGCTCTTCGGCGCCGTGGATGAACTCGGCCGCGCCTTCGGCAAACCACAGGTGGCTGCCGGTGATGTCCTGCCAGTTGGTGGCGCGGGCCATCACGGCGTGCGCCATTTCGTGGGCGATCACGCGGTCGTTGTAGAACGGCGCGGAGCCGCCGTTGGGCGGGTTGGGTGGCACAAAGTCGGCCATGTCCACCTGCAGCACCAGGTTGTTGCCCCGCCCCTGCCCGTCAAACCCGGTGACCTGCACATAGGCAGCCACGCCGCCCGCGTTGTCGGTAAAGCCGGTGTAGCGGATGTCGATGGCCGCGCCATCGCCCTGCAGGCCGAAGTAGCTGCGGATGAGGTTCTCGCTGCTCTCCAGCCAGCTGCCCGCGCTGGTCAGGCCGTCAAACACGGCCAGCAGGTTCTCGTCGCCCACCACGCTGGCGTCGGAGCGGTCGAACACGTCCAGGCCATTGAACTGCGTGGTGCGCCCGGTGCGGTCGATCTCCTGCGCCAGGCGTGTGACCTCGGCCTGGATGGCCTGGCGGTCGGCCGCGCTGTTGGTGTCGTTGGCGGCCTGCACGGCCAGCTCGCGGATGCGCTGCAGGCTGGCGGTAACGCTTTGCAGCGCGCCCTCGGCCGTCTGCATGAGCGACAGGCCGTCGTTGGCGTTGCGCGCCGCCTGGTTCAGCCCCCGGATCTGCGAGGTGAAGCGCTCGGAGATCGCCAGGCCCGCGGCGTCGTCCTTGGCACTGTTGATGCGCAGGCCCGAGGACAGGCGCTGCACGGTCGTGGCCATATCGTTCTGCGCATTGCCAAGCCGGCGCTGCGCATTCAGCGACATTACGTTGGTGTTGATCGTCAACCCCATGGCCAGCCCCGTAACTCCTGGTGGGTAATGGACAAAACAGCTCCCGCACGCCGCAGCGCCGGGGGGCTAGAAAACCGCTCCTTCCCACCTTATCGACAGGCCATGGCAAAACCTGACGGGCGATTTCTGCGGGTCTTTACCTAAGCCGCCAGCGCACAGGGGGCATCGCCGATAGCATCGTGGGGTCTTTCTCCCCCCTGGCTCCGCCGCGCACAGCGCCCCGGGGCCAACCCGTCCCCGTTTGTCATGACCGCCCCCCCATCCCCCCTTGCGGCGCCCGAGGCCGAGCCCACCAGCGTCTACCGCCATTCCGGTTTTGTTGCTTTTCTGATCGCCCGCGTGGTGGCCGTGGTCGCCACCCAGGTGCAGGCCGTGGTGGTGGCCTGGCAGGTGTACGACCTCACCCGCGAACCCCTGGCGCTGGCCTATGTGGGCCTGGCGCAGTTTCTGCCCATGCTGTGCCTGCTGCTGCCGGCGGGCGATTTGATCGACCGGTTTGCGCGCAAGCGCATCCTGGCGGCCAGCTGGGCCGTGGGCGGGCTGTGCAGTGCGCTGCTGTGGTGGCTGTCGGGCCACGGGGCCAGCGGGGTGGCGGGCATCTATGCGGTGCTGGTGCTGTATGGCTGCTCGCGCGCGTTCTCGGGCCCGGCCATGCAAAGCCTGCTGCCGCAGATCGTGCCGCGCGGGCATCTGGCGCAGGCGATGGCCGCCAACAGCATGCTGATGCGCGTGGCCAGCATTGGCGGGCCCCTGCTGGGCGGGCTGCTGTATGCGCTGGGTGGCGGCGAGCTGACCTATGCCATGTGCTGCGCCTGCTTTGCGCTGGGGGTGGCGCTGGTGCTGCGGGTGCCTGTGGCGCACGCCACGGCGCCCGGGCCCACGCAGGGCACGATGTGGCAGCGTTTTGGCGCGGGCATCGGCTTTATCCGCTCGCGGCCCATCATCCTGGGCACCATCTCGCTGGACCTGTTTGCCGTGCTGCTGGGCGGCGTGGTGGCCCTGCTGCCCATCTATGCCCAAGAGGTGCTGCATGTGGGACCGGCGGGCCTGGGTGCGCTGCGCAGCGCCATGGCCGTGGGCGAGGTGGGCGCGGGGCTGTATCTGAGCATGCGCCCCTTCAACCGCCATGTGGGGCGCACCATGTTCATCGCCGTGGCGGTGTTTGGTGTGGCCAACCTGGTGTTTGCGCTCTCGCACTGGTTCTGGCTGTCGTTTGTGGCGCTGATGGTGGCGGGCGCCGCCGACATGGTGAGCGTGTACATCCGGGGCGCGCTGGTGCAGTTCTCCACGCCCGACACCATGCGCGGGCGGGTGAACGCGGTGAACATGCTGTTCATCGGCTCGTCCAACGAGCTGGGCGAGTTCCGCGCGGGCACCAGCGCCGCCTGGCTGGGCGTGGTGCCCGCCGCCGTGGTGGGTGGCCTGTGCACGCTGGGCGTGGTGGGCGGCTGGATGCTGGCGTTCAAGACGCTGCGCACCGTGGACCGTTTCGAGGAAGCCGCGCAGGCCAGCAACTGAACGGTTTAGCGATCTAGCGGTTCAGCGACCGCGCAACAGCCCGTGTAAACAAGCCCGGGGCGTTTGTGTCGCGCAGGTAAAACCCGCGCAGCAGGCTTGCACGGCGCCGTGGGGCGGAGCACCATGCGCCCACTGCCTGCCCCCAAGCGCACTCCATGAACGCTCCTTCCGCCCCGCTCCCCGGCCCTCTTCAACGCCGCACCGTGCTCGCAGGCCTGCTGGGCATGGTTGCCACCGCCCCGCTGGGCCTGGCCCGCGCCGCCACCCCGGCAGGCACCGCTGGCTGGGCCGGTGCCGACGAAGCCACGCAAACCCGCCTGCTGGACCGCGTGACCTGGGGCAACACCGCCCAGGGCGCACAGGCGCTGCCGCCGCAAGGGGTTGCTGCCTACCTGGCCGCGCAGCTGCGCCCCCCGCCCGCCACGCTGCCGCGCGCGGCCCAGGCGCAGATCGACGCCATGGCCATCACCCGCACGCCCCTGCCCGAGCTGGCCGCGCGCATGGAGGCCCAGCACCAGGCCGCCAAGGCCCAGCCCACCGAGGATGGCCGCAAGGCCGCGCTCAAGGCCTGGCAGCAGGACATGCGCGCGCTGCAGCAGGAGGCGGCCGAGCGTTTTGTGCTGCGCGCGCTGTATTCGCCCACCCAGCTGCGCGAGAAGATGACCTGGTTCTGGATGAACCACTTCAGCGTGTTTGCGGGCAAGGGCAACCTGCGTGTGCTGGTGGGCGACTACGAGGAACGCGCCATCCGCCCCCATGCCCTGGGCCGCTTTCGCGACCTGCTGGGTGCCACGGTGCGCCACCCGGCCATGCTGCATTACCTGGACAACGCCCGCAACGCAGCGGGCCGCATCAACGAAAACTACGCGCGCGAGCTGATGGAGCTGCACACCCTGGGCGTGGACGGCGGCTACAGCCAGCAGGACGTGCAGGAGCTGGCACGCGTGCTGACCGGTGTGGGTATTGCGCGCCAGCCAGACAGCGACGAGCCCCCGCGCATGAAGCCCGCGCTGCGCCGCCACTACGTGCGCGATGGCCTGTTCGAGTTCAACCCCCAGCGGCATGACTGGGAGCCCAAGACCCTGCTGGGCCAGCCCCTGCGCGCCGAAGGCCTGGGCGAGGTGGACGAAGCGTTGGACCGCCTGGCCCGCGCACCGGCCACGGCGCGTTTCATCACCCGCAAGATCGCGCTTTTCCTGGTGGGCGACAAGCCACCGCCCGCACTGCTGCAGACGCTGGCCCGCACGTTCGAGCGCACCGATGGCGATATTGCCGCCGTGCTGGAGGCACTGTTCAGCGCGCCGGAATTTCGTGCATCGCTGGGCCAGCGTTTTCGCGACCCGGTGCACTATGTGCTGGCCAGCCTGCGCCTGGCCCATGGCGACGCCGTGCTGCCCGGCGCAGAGCCCGCACTGGGCTGGCTGCAGCGCCTGGCCGAGCCCCTGTATGGCCGCGCCACGCCCGACGGCTACCCGCTGGACGCGGCGGCATGGGCGGGCTCGGGGCAGATGTCCACCCGGTTCGAGATCGCCCGCGCCATCGGGGCCGGGGTGGCCACCGCCCCCATGCCCACCCCACGCGAGAAGGAGATGAGGATGGCCGAACAGTCGGCATCGCAGCGCACGCCCCCACCGCTGGCGCAGAGTGCCTATGTGCGCGCCCTGCAGCCCACCTGGTCGGCCGCCACGCGCAATGCGCTGGCGCAGGCGGCGTCGCCACGCGAGTGGAACCTGTTGTTCCTCGCCTCCCCCGAGTTCATGCACGGCTGAGGAGATCACGATGCAACGCAGACACCTTCTTCAAGCCCTGAGCGCGAGCGCTCTCGGCATCAACAGCGCCAGCGCCATCGCCGCCCCCGGCGCGCAGGACGTGCGTTTTCTGCTCGTTTTCTTGCGCGGTGGTTATGACTGCGCCAGCCTGCTCGTGCCCACGGCCAGCAGCTACTACTACGAGACACGGCCCAACATCGCCATTGCCCGCCCTGGGCAGGACGGTGGCGCGCTGCCGCTCATGCCCGACTGGGGCCTGCACCCCGCGCTGGCCGAATCGATGCTGCCGCTGTACCAGCAGCGCCAGCTGGCCTTTGTGCCCTTTGCGGGCACCGACGACCTCTCGCGCAGCCACTTCGACACGCAAGACAGCATGGAGCTGGGCCAGCCCGTGGGCGGGCGGCGCGACTATCGATCGGGTTTTCTGAACCGGCTGGTGGCCGAGCTGAACCCGCGCACCGGCAACACCCCGGCCACGGCCACGCTGCAACCCATGGCCTTCACCAGCACCCTGCCCCTGGTGCTGCGCGGCGCAGTGGATGTGCCCAACACGCTGCTGAGCGCGGCGGCGGGCCGCAGCGGCGTGGATGCACGGCAGGCGCAGCTCATCGAATCCATGTACCGGGGCACGCCACTGGCCACACCCGTGGCCGAAGGTTTTGCCACGCGCGAAGAGGTCGCCCGCACCATGCAGGGCGAGATGGAGGCCGCCAGCCGCAATGCGCTGAGTACCAAGGGCTTTGAAGGCACGGCCCGGCGCATGGCCCGGCTGATGCAGACGCGCTACCAGATCGGTTTTGTGGACGTGGGCGGCTGGGACACCCATGTGGGCCAAGGTGCGGCCACGGGCGCGCTGGCTAACCGGTTTGAAGAGCTGGGCCGGGGCCTGGCGGGTTTTGCCGACGAGATGGGCCCGGCGTGGAAGCACACCGTGGTGGTGGTGGTCAGCGAGTTTGGCCGCACCGTCCGCGAGAACGGCAACCGGGGCACCGACCACGGCCACGGCACCGTGTTCTGGGTGCTGGGCGGTGGTGTGGGCGGCGGGCGCATAGTGGGCGAGCAGCAGGCGCTGACGGCCACCACCTTGTTCCAGAACCGCGACTACCCCGTGCTCAACGACTACCGCGCCGTGCTGGGCGGGTTGTTCGCCCGGTTGTACGGGTTGAACGCGGCCGCCGTGGCGCGGGTGTTTCCAGGGACGAAGGGGGCGGACTTGCGGCTGGTGTAGCTTGCGCAGAATGCTATATATTTAATAGCTATCAGCGCTTATCCATAGCGCGCAAAGGCCGTTTTTTATTTAGAACCGGCGCCTGCTTCAGGCATTGAAGGTGCCAGAGAGCAGCTCGGGCAGGCGCTCCACCTTCATCTTGAAACCGCAGGCCTGCGCATGCCCGCCGCCGCCCATGCTTTCGGCCAGCGCGATGCAGTCAAAGTTGCGCTGCGCACGCAGCCCCACCTTCACACCTTTTTCGCCAGCGCTCCACATCAGCGCAAAGGTGCCGGTCTTGGCCGAGAGCATGTCGCCCACCAGGCTGTGGAACATGCCGGGCGCATTCACCATCAGGCCTGCAATGCCGTTGAACACCAGGGGCTGCGCGCCCTCGGCGATGTCGGCGCAGAGCTTCTTGTACTTCTCGTCCATGGCCGCGCCGCGCACCATGAACTGCGCGAGCTGCTCGGGGCTGAAGGTGGCGATCTCGCTCCAGCGCGCAAAATCCTGCGTCTCCATGTCGAGCGCCGACAGGAAACGTGCGCTCTCTTCAAACTCCCACTTCCAGATGTCGCGGTCTTCCACATACTGCAGCAGCGCCGGGATGGGGGTATGCGGGTGGAAGAACTCCCAGGCCAGGCGCGCGCCCGACTTGCTCATGTCGAAGTGCACCACGCCGCAGCGGCAGGCAAAGCCAGTGAGCTTTTCGGCCGCGCTCTTGTGGTGGTCCAGCATCACCAGCTTGGCGGCGCGCTCGTCGATGGCCCGCAGGATCTCGGCCGAGAACGAGAAGTCGAGGATGTAGACACTGCGGCCCGCCACGGGCGGCAGGTCGTCCACCGAGAGCACATCGCCATGGTCCAGGCCCCGGTACTCGGCGCTGTCGCCGTAATACAGCCAGGCAGCCAGCGCGGCGCCAAAGCCGTCGGGGCAGTTGCGCCCGTGGTACAGGATCAGCGGCGCGGGGTCGTTCTTGTCGGGGGCAACCAGCAGTTGCAGGGGGAGTATGGTTTTCTTCGTCATGACCCCCAATTGTCGCCGGGGCGCCAAAACCGGCGTGGTACGGGCTTTGCCGGGCCTGGGTGGAGCCCCCGGCGGGAGAAGGCGCGAAGCGACTCAGGGGGCTTCTCTACACCGGCAGCCAGCGCCACCAGAACGGCTTGCGCTCTTCCTTGGCCCCCTGCGCCTGCAGCAAGGTGATGAACTCGGCGCGCCGATAGCGGCGTGCGGCCTCCAGCGGGGTCATGTCGTCAAAGTCCGACCGCAGCCCGGGGTCTGCGCCATGGGCCAGCAGGTAGTGTGCGATGGCATCGTGCCCCTGGATCAGGCTGGCCACCAGGGGCGTGCACAGAATCTCGGGGTGCTGGTAGTTGGGGTTGACGCCCGCGCTGATGTGGTGGCGCACCAGCGCCAGGTCGCCGGCCACAGCGGCGGCGTACATGTCTTTCCAGTCTCCAGCCGACATATCACGGCATCCTTTGCATGAAGGGGGTGATTGGGGGAAGGGGCAGTGTAGGCCGCACCGCCTGCGGCACAATGCGCGCCTTCCCTACCTGGGCCAGCGCGGCCCCCGCCCCATGCCCCCTCTGCACATCCTCTGGCGCGACGAGCATCTGGTGGCCGTCTACAAGCCTGCGGGCTGGCTGGTGCACCGCACAGGGCTGGACGCGGGCGAAACACGGTTTGTGATGCAGACCCTGCGCGACCAGCTGGGCCAGCATGTGTACCCTGTGCACCGGCTCGACAAGGGCACCTGCGGCGTGCTGGTGATGGCGCTGCACAGCAATGCGGCGCGCGCGCTGTCGCAGGCGTTTGAACATGGCGCCACGCACAAGCGCTACCTGGCCATGGTGCGCGGCTGGGCACCCGGGGCCATCGAGGTGGACCACGCCTTGAAGCCCGACGATGCCCCGGCCGATGCGGCCGTGCAGGACGCCCACACCCGCTTTCGGCGCCTGGCGCAGCTCACGCTGCCCGAGGCCAGTGATGCGCGTTTTGCCACCACCCGCGCCTCGCTGGTCGAAGCCATCCCCACCACAGGGCGGCGCCACCAGATCCGCCGCCATTTGAAGCACCTGGCTCACCCCATCCTTGGCGACGCGACACACGGCAAAGGCCCCCTCAACCGCTGGTGGGCCGAGCGGCTGGGGCAGCAAAGGCTGTGGCTGCATGCGTGGCAGCTGACGGTGCCGCACCCGGTGTCGGGCGTGGCGATGGCGTTTGACAGCGGGCTGCCATGGCCGGGGCTTGCGGGCTGGGGGCCTGGGCACAACATGGCGGAGGATGCCAACCTCAGCCTCAGCGCCATCCCCAGCGCCGACTGGCAACGCCTGTTTGAACGCCTGCCGTGGGAAGAGACTGCAGAGAACCCGCCAACACCGTAACGCGGGCGACACGGCAGCCACACCCCCGTCGAAATAATGGGCGCTCCAAAAATCAGGAGACCCCGTTCATGACCCCACCCGCCACCAACCGCGTCCTGGCCCACACCGGCGCGCGCTACCCCATCATCCAGGCGCCCATGGGCTGGATCGCGCGCACGCAGCTGGCCTCGGCCGTGTCCCGCGCGGGCGGGCTGGGCATCATCGAGACGTCTTCCGGCGAGACGGCCAACTGCCAGGCCGAGATCACGAAGATGAGCGCGCTCGGCCTGCCGTTTGGCGTGAACCTGCCCATCCGGTTTTTGAAGGACGACGCCATGCTGCGCTTTGTCTGCGCGTCGGGCGTGAAGTTTGTGACCACCTCGGCGGGCAGCCCGGCCAAGTTCATTGCGCCGCTCAAGGATGCGGGCATCACCGTGTACCACGCGGTGCCCACGGTGGACGCGGCGCTCAAATGTGTGGACGCAGGCATTGACGGCCTGGTGGTCGAAGGCGGCGAAGGCGGCGGCTTCAAGAACCCCGAAGAGGTCTCCACCCTGGTGCTGCTGCAGGCCATCCGCGCGCAGGTGGATGTGCCGCTGGTGGCCGCAGGCGGCATCTGCGACGGGCGCGGCATGGCGGCGGCCTTTGCGCTGGGGGCCGAGGCGGTGCAAATGGGCACACGGTTTGTGAGCTGCGCCGAAAGCCCGGTGCATGCCAACTACAAGAACGCCATCGTCGATGCGGGCGTGACCGGCACCTGGATGCTCAACACCAAGGCCAGCCCCTGCATCCGCGCACTCAAGTCGCAGCGCACCCAGGCTATCCACGAGGCCGGCCTCATGCCCGCAGACAGCTTTGCGAGCATCCAGCGTGTGTACTTTGATGGCGACATGGAGGCAGCCCCTGCACTGGCGGGGCAGACGGCCGGGCTCATCGACTCTGTCAAGACAGCGCAGCAGATCATCGAAGACACGGTGGCAGAGTTTTTTGCGATCACCCAGCGCATGGGCTCCCTGGCAACGGCACGGGCGTTTGGCTGACGCAGCCCCCTGCCAGGGGCAGGGGGGAGCTACGCGGCCTTGGCCCCCAGCGCGCGCATGCGGGCCTTCCACTTCGCCACGCCCGCGTCGCCCAATTGCTCCACATGGCCCACCAGGGTTTCATGCACGGGTGCAATGCCCACAAAACCCAGGATGTTGCGCTCCAGCGACTTCACGCTGTGCGCGCGGAAGTACCAGCGGTACACCAGCGCGGGCATGCCCATGGTGACCACCACCCGCGCGCTGCGGCCGGTGAGGCCTTTGCGCCCGAAGGTGTTGCCATCTGCGGTGATGAACGCAAAGCCGGGCCGGGCCACCTGCTCCAGAAAACCCTTGAGCAGGGCGGGCATGTCGCCCAGCCACAGCGGAAAAAACAGCACGATGTGCTGCGCCCAGCCGATGTCGGCCTGCGCGGGCTTGAGCGCGGCGGGCAGCAGGCCCAGTTCCCATTCGTGCTGGCTGCGCAGCAGCGCGAAGTCGATGGTGGCGACATCGATCTGCCGCACCTCGTGCCCTGCGGCGGTGGCGCCGTCCGCATAGGCCTGGGCCAGCACATGGCACAGGTGTGGCGCCAGGGCGTCGGGGTGGCCCTGTATCAGCACGATGCGGCGGGGAGCCATGATGGTGATCTCCTGGAGCGAACCCATCCGCAGACTCTACGCCTCTTGCCGCCATGGAGCACGCCCCCCCGCCAACGCGCCCGCACCACACATCGGCCGGCTCTGTGCGCTACACTTTTTGGCCCTCCTGCACACGCCCTGCGCCCCACCCTGCGCGGGGGATCTCCCCATGCACCGGCCTCCCCATTTTTTGCGTGCGGCGCCAGCCCCCTGCGCCGCCAACTGCCCCCCGCTGCACCCGCTGACCACAGCCTGCGCAAAGAGAGGGCACGCCCATGTCTGAACCCGACGCCCAGGCCCAGGCGCTCCCGGTGCGCCCTTCTGCACCCGCTGCGGTGCACACCCCGTCGTCCGGCAACCTGCGCGGCATTGTGGCCATGGTGGCGGCGGTGGGTTTCTTCTCGCTGATGGATGCGCTGCTCAAGACGCTGACCGCCCACTACCCCGCCATGCAGGTCGCCGCGCTGCGAGGCTGGGCCGCACTGCCGCTGGTGGCCTTGTATGTGCTGTGGCGCGGCGAAGTGCCCCGGCTGCTCCAGGTGCGCTGGCCGCTGCACCTGCTGCGCGGCGGGCTCAACGTGGCCATGCTCTCGCTGTTTGCGTTTGCCATCCGCGAGCTGGCGCTGGCCGAGGCCTACACGCTGTTTTTCATCGCGCCACTGCTGATCACGGCGCTGTCCACCGTGGTGCTGGGTGAGCGCGTACGCAGCGCCCACTGGGTGGCGATTGCGCTGGGCATGGTGGGTGTGCTGGTGGCGCTGCGCCCCAACCAGGAGGCGTTTTTCACCCTGGGGGCGTTGGCAGTGCTGGCGGCAGCGGGCTGCTATGCGGTGTCGGCCATCACGGGCCGCCTGCTCACCCGCACCGATTCGAGCGCTAGCCTGGTCTTCTGGACCACCACCCTGCTGGCGCTGGGCGCAGGCACGCTGGCCTGGCCGCAGTGGGTGGGGGTGGCCCAGGCGCACTGGCCGCTGGTGGCCGGGCTCGCCGTGACCGGGTTTGCCGGCCAGCTGGCCATCACCGAGGCGTTCCGCCACGGGCAGGCGTCGGTGGTGGCGCCGTTTGAATACACCGCCCTGGCCTGGGGCATGGGCCTGGACTGGGTGTTGTGGCAGACCGTGCCGGGCTACAGCACCCTGCTGGGGGGCGCCATCATCATCGGCAGCGGCCTGTATCTGGTGCGCCAGGAGCGCACGCAGGCCGTGGTGCCGCCCTGACGGCGGCGCCGCCGCTGCACCATCACCTGCGCGTTGAATACTACAAATTCAATAGCAAACAAACGAACACCAGAGCGCGGAAACGGCCAATTTTTCTCAATAAAAGGACACCCAGCCCATGCAAGCCCACGACATCCTGCACTTCTGGTTTGAAGAGCTCACGCCCGCGCAGCACTTTGCCCAGAGCGATACGCTGGACGCGCTGATTCGCACCCGGTTTGGCGCCACCTGGCAGGCCGCGCAACAGTGCGAGCTGTGGGCCTGGCGCGCTACGCCGCAGGGGCGCCTGGCCGAGATCCTGGTGCTGGACCAGTTCTCGCGCAACCTGCATCGCGGCTCCCCCCTGGCGTTTGCGCAGGACGCCCAGGCCCTGGCGCTGGCCCAGGAGCTGGTGGCCGGGGGCCACGATGCGGCGCTGACGCCCGTGCAGCGCGCCTTTGCCTACATGCCCTACATGCACAGCGAGTCGGCCGCCATCCACGCGCAGGCCCTGGTGCTGTTTGACCAGCCGGGGCTTCAGAACAACCTGCAATTTGAGGTGCGCCACCGCGACATCATTGCGCGCTTTGGGCGCTACCCGCACCGCAATATGGTGCTGGGGCGCAGCTCCACGCCCGAGGAGCTGGCGTTTTTGCAACAGCCCGGTTCGTCGTTCTGAACGAACCCTTGCACCATCATTTTTGAACTTGAAACACCCGTTCGGGCTGAGCCAGTCGAAGCCTCACGCGGCGCGTCGACAGGCTCAGCGTGAACGGTTTTAAGTGGGCGAACGCCGATTCACTCCGTCAGATCGGCCGGGTCAGGTACACCGCCTCGCGCCCCACGATGGGCTCGCGCGTGGGCATCATCACCGTGCAGTCGTCGCACAGCGCGCGGATCTCGTGCGGGCCATCGGTGGCGATGAGTTCGCCCTGCGCAAACACCTCAAAGCCCTGCACGGGCCGCGCAAAGCGAAAGTCTGCCGTGCGCACCATGCAGGTCTCCAGCAGCTCGTAGCGGCGCTGCGCCTCGGGCGCGGGCCGGTCGGCAAGTGGGGCGATCAGGCCAAAGTGCGCCAGAAAATCCTGCGCCACCGCCGTGGCCACATCGGCGGCCGATTGCAGGAAATGCTGGCCGCACTCCACCACCAGGGCCACGCCCGTGCCATCGGCCTGGCCGTGGCGGCCATGCTGGATGAGCGGCGTGCCCGAGCCCAGCCCGCTGGGCATCACCAGGTGCACGGGCGGGCGGCCCAGGGCCAGCGCGGCCTCGGCGTTGCGCGGGTAGGCGGGGTAGACCCAGAACGGCTGCACATCCTGGCTGGTGGAGTGGATGTCGAGGATGTGGTCGGCCGCAGCCACCACCGGGCGCAGGGCGCGGGCGCGTTGCAGCTCGGGGCTGTCTGCGGTGCCGTCCAGCTCGGCCGCCGACCACACGCGGTTGAGGTTGTGCACCAGCTGGCGGCTTTCAAACGGGCGGCTCGGGTCAAACGATTCGTAGGCGGCCACATTGGCAAAGCTGATGGTCAGCGTGCCGATGAGGGGGCGCACGCCGGTGTCCAGCAGGTGCGTGGCGGCCACCATGCCGCAGATCTCGTTGCCATGCGTCAGGGCGTTGATGAGCACATGCGGGCCCGGCTTACCGGACTCGAAGCGGTGCACATAGTCGATGCCCACATTGCCCTGGCGGTAGGCCGAGAGGTCGCGGGGCAGGACTTCAAAAACAGGGGGGTTCTGGGACATGGGGGGCAATTGATAAGACAACACATCATTGTCTGCGCAAAGCAGAAACCGCGTGGCCTGCGTGTACGATGCCCCGCCACTGGCACCACACTCCAACGCCCATGCCCACTGCCCGACTTTGCCCGCTGGCCGATGTGGCCGCCCTGATCCCCGCCGACTGCTGGATGGCCGAACACCTGGCGCAAGACCCCACCGCGTTGGCCGATGAAACCGTGCTGTGGATCAGCGGCGACGTGCAGTGGCCCGAGCTGCACCTGGACGCCCCCCTGGCCAGCGGCAGCCCGCAGCGCAGCTGGTGGCAAGGCCTGCAGGGCGGCTCGGACAACACGCCCATCCCCCGTTCGCTTTTTCTCATCCTCGTGGACGGCCACCTGCGGCTTGACGGCGCACTGACCTGCGACGACACCGACGGCGCCACCCACCTCATCGTCACAGGCAACGCCCAGGTGCACAACGCCGTGATCGGCGGGCAGCTGGTGTGCGTGCAAGGCGCGCTGCGGGTGCAGGATCTGCTGTGGGGCCACTACAACCACGGCGAGCTGCGCGTGCACGGCGGGCTGCAGGCCCGCGTGGCGTTGTTCACCGACGAATACCACCTGCATATCGCAGGCCCCGAGCAGGTGGAGTTTCTGCTGGACGAGGTGCGCCCCGTGCCGCACCTGGCGGAGTTCTCTGGCGAGGTGATTGCCGCCGT
Source organism: Acidovorax sp. (assembly GCA_018780365.1). Taxonomy (GTDB): domain Bacteria; phylum Pseudomonadota; class Gammaproteobacteria; order Burkholderiales; family Burkholderiaceae_C; genus Acidovorax. Next base: position 25,343 of record JADMJR010000340.1, read on the forward strand.
GTTTGCCCCCGAGTGCCACAACGGGGCGGACGCGGGCGAGGACGGCCTGGCCGCCATGCTGCACCGCCCCCAGGTGGTGGCCGCCGTGCGGGCGGGCGACAGCGCGGTGCACAGCAGCGCAGACATCCAGGCCGCCTGGCCGCTGGCGCACGACCTGTGCGCCGACAACCGCATCAGCGTGCAAAACATCCTGGCCGTGGTGCGCACGCCAGTGATTGCGCACAAGGAACACAAGGCCTACGGCTGGTTCCAGCAGACCGACTTCTCACTGTGCCTGCGGCATGTGGACGATGAAGACGACCAGCGCGACGACAACGTGTTCATCACCGTCTGGAAAACCTGGGACTTCTACCTCTCGGTCGAGCAGGTGCCCCCCCCCCGGGGCCTGCTGCAGCGGCTGGCCGCCACCGTGCTGCGCCGCGCGGTGCCCACCACCCCGCAGCTCACGCTGCTCTACCGCCGCTACACCCAGGGCGAGCCCGGCGACTGGCAGGCGCTGGTGCCCCCCGGTGACACCCGCAGCGACCCCGACGCCTGGAAGGCTTGCCAACACGCCTGGCGCGGCGTGCTCGACTACGTGCGCAAAGCCGTGGGCCAGCACCGCGCCCGCTACCCGCTCTACCACCGCCTGCAGGCCTTGCTGACAGCCCCGCACATCGAAGCCTTCACCAGCCTGCCCGTGTTCACCGAGCAGTACAACGACTGGTGGGACAGCGACCGCAACGGCTGGTGGGAGGGCGAGGTCTGGGTGGGCGCCCGCCAGCCCTGCATGCACGAGGGCGAGCCCTGGGGGCGCGCGCTCAAGCTCAGCTGGCGCAACGGCGACGAGGCACCGGGCGACGACGAGGACAACACCCACAGCGCCTACCAGATCAACATCGACGAGGCCCGCGACGGCCCTGCGGTGGTTGAGTTCACCTACGCACAGCGCCAGAACGACAGCCGCGCCCCGCTGCCCCGGGGCGCGGCCGACCACATCGCCCGCCTGCTGCGCTTTTATGGCGCGGTCGAGGCCCGCATCCGCACCCAGGCCGAGCAAGAGGCCGCCCGCCAGGCCGAGGCCCGGCGCATCGAGGCAGCCGTGCACCTGCTGGCCACCCCGCCCCTGGCGGCCGATGTACCCGATGTGGCGGTCTTCCCGCTGGAGCTGATGGAACTCTCGGCCCAGTGGCAGGCCGACGGCCAGGCCTATGTGGCCACCGTGCGCGCATACCAGCTGGCGCAAGACAGCCCCGAGCCCACGGCGGGCGATGCGGCAGCGACGGACGGCGAGAGTGACGACAACGACGAGGAAGAAGACAACACCCTGCCCCCCGACCCGCGCAAGGCCGCCGCCCCCACCGTGCTGCAGCTTGCACGCGTGGTGCACCGGCATGCCGATGCCGACCTGGGCGAGCGCTTTCGCCAGCGTTTTGCGTTTGCCCCCGATGCCTTTGTGCAGCGCGCGGCCAATGCAGGCTGCTTTATCGGCCCGGTGATTGCGCTGGACGACGGCCGCGTGCTGGCCCGCATTGGCCCCGCCTACGACGACACCGCGCACTGGGTGGCTGTGCAGGGCCCGCACCACCAGCCCCTGCCCGCACTGCACGGCCTGGGCCGCTCCCACAACCGGCGCATCTTTGCCCAGAGCGACGGCCAGCAGATCACCACCCACCAAGGCTTTGGCGGCCCGGTGATTGCGCGTTTTGCCCTGCCCCGTGGCAACGAAGGCCTGCCACCCCATGTGCCCGTGGCGCCCGGCCCGCTGGGGCAGCGCTGCGACGAACTCATCCCCTTCAACGACGGCCAGCGCGTGCTGCTGCGCAACCCGACCGGCATCTACCTGCTCACGCCCACAACCAACGGCGGCAGCGATGGCAGCAGCGACGGTGGCGGCGTGCAACGCCTGCACCCACAGACCTTTGACGAAGACGGCCCCTACACCTGGCGCAAGAACCAGATGGACGAAGAGGCAGGCGGCCAGACCGTCACCGTGCTGGCCCTCGACATGCTGCACATGGCCCTCTCGCCCGACGAACGCCACGTCGCCGCGGGCGACCAGGACAGCAGCCACATCCTGCTCGATGCCCAGGGCACCCTGGTGGCCGAATACGACCCGCAGTCGTCCTACCCGCACCACGCGGTGTTCTCGCACGACGGCACACGCCTGTTCGCCAACTCCTGCCATCTGTACTGGGGCAGCACGCTGTCGGTGCCGCTCGCGTCACTCGCTGCGCAGGGGCCCCAAGACGCGCCACAGCATGCGCCCACCGACGCAGAAGACCTGCCCACGCTGGACGGCCGCTGTCGCGTGTACGCCTCGGCCACCCAGCCCGGGCTCGCTATCCTGGGCGACGCCGACGGCTACCTGCACGCCATCGGCGACGACGGCCAAGCCCTGTGGCGCCACCACATCGGCAGCACCATCAGCGGCATGGACGTGTCCCCTGACGGCGGCGTGCTGTGGGCCGCCAGCTACGGCGGCTACCTGGTGCGGCTGGAACGCAGCGAGGCGGGCATGGACCCGTATTCGATTGGGACCTCGCCGTATGTGGAGACCAGCCGGTGGATTTTTTGGGGGGATGAGGCGGGGCCGGTGCGGTGGTAGGAGGGCTGGGCTGTGCGCGGCAAGGACTGGGCTTAGGGCGCTCACACTGCACCGACTCGCTCGCTATAGCCTGCTCGGTGCTGCCCTGAGAGGTTTGATGGAACTTTCTACTTGGCTGGTTGAGGCAAACAGGCTACGAATCTAAAGCCGAGTTGCAAACCACGGTCAGGAAGGCAGAATGTCTCGCACCGATCAGCTTGTCTCCCAAGCTCTGCAGGACAAAGTCTTCAAGCAGTCATGAAAAAATCGGCCTACTTATTTGCAGCCGAGGTAGATCGGCTTATCGAAGCGCTCCCATACGACCACTACCATCGCCGCGTCGGTCGTGCCAAGACCCTGCGGGAAGAACTACTACCTTTGAGCCGCCTTGCTTTACTTTTAAAGCAGCCGGGATTGGAGGTTGAAGTAGAGGCGTTCGAAGATGGAGGACGTGCGGACGGGCACATGCGCATCTCCGGTTTTCATGAGCTCGAGTTCGAGGTCCAGCTCACATACGCTGGATACGGCGATAAAGAATATTTACGGTCCGAGATGCTCGTTTTACAGGGCTGTGTGCCTGGTGCTGGGTCGATTCAGCGCGAGAAGCGTAACGGACCAATAACCGCTGAGATAGCAGCGCAAGATCACGATGCACACCTAAGTCGCGCATCACGCGCAGTAGTCGAAGCGTTTGAACGGAAGAAGGTGAAATCGTACGCAATTGGCACTGCGCTAGTCATCACCTTCTGTGAAGTGAGACTCTCTGGAAAGTCGGAATGGTCGTCTTTACTTGATGGAATCGAAGAAGCTGGCGGTTTGCACGGTAGTCAATTTGCCTCCGTTTACATATTCAACGAGGCAAGCAACGAAATTCACCGTGCAGCCTAGTCCATCCGTTAAGCGGGCAGGCCTCGCGGGACTTCGCCTACAGCCCGAAACCGCCCACCGCAGTACGTTGAGACACCGCGCGCAACGAATACTGTCGGCCAATCCTAGAGTGCAATTTCCCCTCTAGGTACCAACTTGCGACTACCCCGAAGCAGTCGCTGTCCTACTGCAGCACCAACTCCACCCGCCGATTCTTGGCGCGCCCCTCATCGCTGCTGTTGCTGGCCACAGGCGCCAAAGAAGCCACGCCGTTGCCCACCATGCGGTTGGCGGCAATGCCATAGTCCTTAACCAGCGCCGCAGCCACCGCATCAGCCCGGCGCTTGGACAGGGCCAGGTTGCTGTCGAAGCTGCCCACGCTGTCGGTGTGGCCCACCACGTGCAGCTTGACGGTGGGCTCGGCCTTGAGGAAGGCGGCGATCTGCTCCAGCGAGGGCTTGGACTCGGGCTTCACGTCGGCCTTGCCGGTGTCGAACAGGATGCCGTAGATGGCGACCTTGCCGTTGGCGGTGATGGATTTGCTGATGTCGGACGCGCTGACCACCACCATGTTCTGCTCCATGGCCTTGGTCTCCAGAATGTCCACGGCGATGTAGGCGCCTTGTTTGGACTTGTAGGTGGCGTCTTCCTTGGGCCAGTCGATGGAGACCAGGCGCACGGTGGTGTTGCCCTTCTGGAAGGTGCCGGTGCGCACGGTGCTGGCGTCGGCGGCGTACATCACGTATTCGCTGCGGTTGTTCTTGATGTTGTCGCGCTGACCGCTGCTGAAGTTGGCCAGAAAGTTGGTGTAGCTGCCTGCCGCACTGTCGCGGGTGGAGTCGTAGAGCGCGGTGAAGCCACCAGCAGCGAGGTCGTTGGCGTAGTTGCGAAACAGCTCCAGCGACCGCGTGGCGCCCGGGGCCTCGTACCACAGGCGGGTGAGTTTGCCTTCGAGCGCCAGCGGGGGCTGCACATAGCGGCGCTTGTGGGCCTGCAGGTCGAACTCCTTGAAGGTGGAGGTCTGGAACTCCACGGCGTCGAAGTTGCGCACCTCGTAGCCCACGATGGTGCT
>JADMJR010000030.1 GCA_018780365.1 Acidovorax sp.
GCAAGGAGGCGGTCTTGTCCAGCCAGGTGCTCATCGAGTCCAGCGCCGACGTGGGCGTGATGCACAAGATCACAGGCAACGGCGAATTTCTGGTCGAGGCCAATGACATGGGGGCGGTGAGCTGCCTTGCGCGTGCACCCGCCGGGCCGCAGGCCTTTGTGGCCGGACCGCACCTGAACCTGTACAACGCGCACTCGCTGCAATGGATGGCGCAGCTGGGTGCCACCCGCTGGGTGATGCCGCTTGAAATGTCGCAGGACGCCCTCTCCGCCGTGCTGGCGCAGCGGCCCTCAGACATCGAGACCGAGGTGTTTGCCTACGGGCGCATGCCACTGGCCTATTCGGCACGCTGCTTCACCGCGCGCCACCGCAACCTGCCCAAGGACGACTGCCAGTTCAGCTGCCTCGACCATGCCGACGGACTGCCGCTGCGCACGCGCGAGAGCGAGGGTTTTCTGGTGCTTAACGGCACGCAGACCCAGTCGGCCCGCGTCTACAACCTGGCCAACGAATTGGCCGCGATGCGTGCCCAGGGTGTGGACGTGGTGCGGCTGAGCCCGCAGGCGCACCACATGCAGCAGGTGATCACCGCGTTTGACGAAGCCCGCCGCGCAGTGGTTGCGAAAGAGACTGCTGAAAAGACCCCCGACTTTGTGGAGCGCATGCAGCCCTTCATGCCCGATCTGCCCTGCAACGGCTACTGGTTTGGGCGCCCAGGCCTGGAGCAGGGGCTGCAAGGGGCCGCGGGTGGTGGTGCCGCGCGGCCTGCGATGAATCCATAGCGCGAAGCGAATCACCGCATGTACCCCGGAGAACGCTTCAACAGCATCAGCCACTTGGTCGGCGCCCTGCTGGCCACGGCGGGCGCGGCCGTGCTCATCACGCTGGCGGCGCGCCTGGGTGACCCGTGGAAGGTGATCGCGTTCAGCATCTATGGCGCCATGCTGGTGGCGCTGTACACGGCCTCCACCGCGTACCACAGCGTGCGCCGGCGCGCCATCAAGGCCGTGCTGCAAAAGCTGGACCACTGCAGTATCTACCTGCTGATCGCCGGCAGCTACACGCCGTTTGCGCTGGTGTCGCTGCGCGGGCCCTGGGGCTGGTCGTTGCTGGGCGTGGTGTGGGGCCTGGCCCTGCTGGGCATCGCGCAGGAGCTCTGGTGGGCACGGGGTGCGCGCGTGCTGTCGCTGGTCATCTATGTGCTCATGGGCTGGCTGGCGCTGGTGGCCGTGGTGCCGCTGTGGCACGCGCTCACGCCCGGGGGTTTTGGCGGGCTGCTGGCGGGTGGGGCCTGCTACACGCTGGGCATCGTCTTCTATGCGCTGGACCACCGCGTGCGCCATGGCCACGGGCTGTGGCACCTGTTTGTGCTGGGCGGCAGTGTGTGCCACTTTTTCACCGTGTTTTTTTACGTGGCCTGAGGGCCCGTCTTCTACCTATGGCTGCTTTCCCTTCTTCGCCCACGCCTGCCGCGAACCCACGGCTGGTGCCGCCTCCCGTGGGGGCTTTGCTGTCGCGCCTGCCCGCCTACCCCGGCTCGATGCTGCTGGTGACGGCGCTCAACCTGGCGCTCGCGCGGCACCTGCCCGATGACGTGGGCCGCTTGCTGCTGCATAAGAAGATGCGGGTGCAGGTGCGCGATGCGCGCGTGGCCTTCGACTTTGCCTGGACGGGCCAGCGTTTTGCACCCCACGCCCCGCTGGTGCCGCCGCAGGTGGCCGACGTCACGCTGAGCGCCACGGCCCACGACTTCCTGCTGCTGGCCCAGCGCCAGCAGGACCCGGACACGCTGTTCTTCAGTCGCCGCCTGTCGATGGAGGGCGACACCGAGCTGGGCCTGGTGGTGAAGAACGCACTCGACGCGATTGAGCTGCCGGTGCTGGACCCGCGCCAGTGGGCGCAGAAGTTGGCGCCGCGCCAGGTGCTGGGCCACCTGCGGCGCCGCCTGGACCCGACACCACGCAACGGAGGGTGAGCATGACCACCGACACCCATCCCCAGAACCACCCCTTGGTCTATTCCTGCTCCGGCTGCTCCAGCGCCGCGCAGCTGGCCAACCACGTGGCGCTGCAGCTCGACCGGCACGGCGTGGCCGAGATGTCGTGCATTGCGGGCGTGGGAGGCGATGTGCCGCACCTGATGAAGATCGTGCGCTCGGGCCGGCCCATCATCGCGCTCGACGGCTGCCCGCTGGTCTGCGTCAAAAGCACGCTCGCGCGCCACGGCATCGCAGCCGACCGGCATTACCAGCTGCAGCAGTACGGTGTGAAAAAACGCGCGCACGAAGACTTTGACCCCGTGCAGGCCGCGCTGGTGCTGGAGCAGGTGGAGGCCGATCAGCAGGCGCAGCCCTTGGCTCGCTCTGTCGCCGTGGAGCCCTCGCATGGCTGATGCTGCCCACACCCGCCGCATCATCGTCGCGATCTCGGGCGCCAGCGGCGCCGTGTACGGCGCGCGCCTGCTGCAGGTGCTGCAGGGCCAAAGCGGCATCGAGACCCACCTGGTCGTCTCCGACGCCGGCTGGCGCAACCTGCAGCACGAGCTGGACATGGACCGCGCTGCGGTGGAGGCGCTGGCGCACCGCGTGCACGACGTGGCCAACGTGGGCGCGGCCATCGCCAGTGGCTCGTTCCAGTGCCATGCCATGGTGGTGGCACCGTGCTCCATGCGCACACTCGCCGCCATTGCGCACGGCCTGGCCGACAACCTGCTCACGCGCGCGGCCGACGTGGCCCTCAAGGAGCGCCGCCGCCTGGTGCTGATGGTGCGCGAGTCGCCCCTGCACCTCACGCACCTGCGCAACATGGTGGCCGTGACCGAGATGGGCGGCATCGTCTGCCCGCCGCTGCCCGCTTTCTACTTGCGCCCGCAGACCGTGGGCGAGGTGGTGGATTACAGCGTGGCCCGCGTGCTCGACCTCATCGATGTGCCGCACGACCTGGCGCCGCGCTGGGTGGGGTTGGAATTGAGTGCTCTCTAATTAATAGCTGTTAGCGCTTGATGGATAGGCGCTAGCGACCTATTTTGTTCAAATATTGGTACTGATATGGCCTACCGCGACCTGCGCGACTTCATGGCCCAGCTCGAAGCCACGGGCGACCTGCGCCGCGTTGCGGAGCCGGTTTCGCCCCACCTGGAGATGACCGCACTCAGCGACCGCGTGCTGCGCGCAGGCGGCCCGGCGCTGCTCTTCACCCAGCCCACGGGCCACCGCATGCCGGTGCTCACCAACCTGTTTGGCACCACAGACCGCGTGGCCCGCGCCATGGGCGTGGCCGACCTGCGCGGCGTGCGCGCCCTGGGCGAATTGCTGGCCACCCTCAAGGAGCCCGAGGCACCCAAAGGCTTCAAGGACATGCTGGGCATGGGCCAGCTGCTCAAGACCCTGTGGAACATGGCGCCGCACACCGTGGCGCGCGGCGCGCCCTGCCAGCAGGAGGTGTGGGAAGGGCCCGATGTCAATCTGGCCCGCCTGCCCGTGCAGCACTGCTGGCCCGGCGACGTGGCCCCGCTCATCACCTGGGGCCTGACCATCACACGCGGGCCCCGCAAGGCCCGGCAGAACCTGGGCATCTACCGCCAGCAGGTGCTCTCGCGCAACCAGGTCATCGTGCGCTGGCTGGCCCACCGGGGCGGGGCGCTGGACTTTGCCGACCACTGCGCCGCCCACCCCGGCCAGCCCTACCCCGTGGCCGTGGCGCTGGGGGCCGACCCGGCCACGCTGCTGGGCGCCGTCACGCCCGTGCCCGATGCGTTGAGCGAATACCAGTTCGCCGGCCTGCTGCGCGGCGCACGCACGGAGGTGACGCCCGCGTTGGGCGTGCCGCTGCAGGTGCCCGCCACCGCCGAGATCGTGCTCGAAGGCCATATCCAGCCCGACGCGAGCCACCCGAGCGGCTGGCAGCACGCGCTGGAAGGCCCTTACGGCGACCACACCGGCTACTACAACGAATGCGCCGAGTTCCCCGTCCTCACCGTGGACCGCATCACCCTGCGCAAGGACGCGATCTACCACAGCACCTACACCGGCAAGCCGCCCGACGAACCCGCCATGCTGGGCCTGGCGATGAACGAGCTGTTCATCCCACTGCTGCAAAAGCAGTTCCCCGAGATCGTGGACTTCTACCTGCCGCCCGAAGGCTGCAGCTATCGGCTAGCGGTGGTCAGCATCCGCAAGGCCTACGCAGGCCACGCACGGCGCGTGATGATGGGCGTGTGGAGCCACCTGCGCCAGTTCATGTACACCAAGTTCATCGTGGTGGTCGATGCCGATGTGGATGTGCGCGATTGGAAAGACGTGATCTGGGCCATCACCACCCGCATGGACCCGGCGCGCGACACCCTGCTGGTGGAGCACACGCCCATCGACTACCTGGACTTCGCCTCGCCCGTGAGCGGCCTGGGCAGCAAGATGGGGATGGATGCGACGAATAAGTGGCCGAGCGAGACGCAGCGGGAGTGGGGCCGCCCCATGGCCATGGACGCCGCCGTGCAGGCGCGCATGGACACGCTTTTCACAGCGCTGGGCCTTTGACACCTCCATGCACCAAGGCGGTGCTGCGCACCCCAGTCACGTAGAAGACAAGCACGCCCCGCGTTGTTTGCGACGATGCGCCAGCCCCGGCAAAGAGGGCTCTGCACCGGCATCCCACGGATGCCGCGATGCAGCACCGCGCACACCACAAGGAGACGACAGCAATGCAGCAGCCCGGCAGCATGATGGATCGGCCGTTACTGGTCTCGGCCATCCTCGAGCACGGTGAGAACCAGTACGGCGACCAGCAGATCGTCTCGCGCGACACCAATGGCAGCCTGCACCGCTACCGCTTTGCCGACATGGCCCGGCGCGCCCGGCAGCTGGCCAACGCACTGCAGGCGCTGGGCCTGCGCCCTGGCAGCGTAGTGGGGTCGCTGGCCTGGAACAACCACCGCCACCTGGAGGCGTACTACGCCGTGTCGGGCAGCGGCATGGTCATGCACACCTGCAACCCACGCCTGCACCCCGAGCAGCTGGCCTACATCGTCAACCACGCCGACGACGAGGTGGTGCTGTTTGACACCACCTTTGCACCGCTGGTGCGCGCTATTGCGGGGTCGTGCCCCCGCGTGCGGCACTGGGTGGCGCTGTGTGATGCGGACACGCTCGGCACCATCGACCTGCAAGGGGTGCCCTGGGTCGAGGCCTACGAGACACTGGTGGCCGGCCAGCATGACCGCTTTGAGTGGCCCGAATGTGATGAAAAGACCGGCGCAGCGCTGTGCTACACCTCGGGCACCACCGGCAACCCCAAGGGCGTGCTGTATTCGCACCGGGCGCTGGCGCTCAGCGCCCTGTCGGCCTGCATGCCGGGCGTGCTGAGCATCAGCGCGCGAGAGACCATCCTGCCCGTGGTGCCCATGTTCCACATCAACGCCTGGTGCCTGCCCTATGCGGCCCTGATTGGCGGGGCCAAGCTGGTGCTGCCCGGCCCGCGCCTGGACGCCGCCAGCCTGTACGAGCTGATGGAGACCGAGCGCGTCACCGTCAGCGCGGGTGTGCCCACCATCTGGATGGGCCTCATCCAGCATGTGGAGCAGCACGGGCTACGCTTTACCACCATGCGGCGAACGGGCGTGGGCGGATCGGCCATGCCCAAGGCGCTGATCGCCAAGTTCAACGACCTGTACGACGTGGAGGTGCGCCACGGCTGGGGCATGACCGAGACCACCGCCATCGCCACCATGAGCGTGCTGGGCGCTGCCGATGCCGAACTGCCGCCCGAGGACCGCCATGCGCTGGTCGCCAAGCAGGGCAAGTCGGTGTTCGGCATCGAGCTCAAGCTGGTGGATGAAAACGGCGCCAGCCTGCCGCGCGACGGCGTGGCGCAGGGCGAGCTGATGGTGCGCGGCCAGTGGATCGTGGACCGGTACCACAAGGCCGAGCGTTCGGCGCTGGCCGATGGCTGGTTCCCCACCGGCGACATCGCCACCATCAGCCCCCAGGGCGTGGTGCAGATTCGCGACCGCACCAAGGACGTGATCAAGTCGGGCGGCGAGTGGATCAGCTCCATCGACCTGGAGAACGCCGCCGTGGCGCATCCGGCGGTGGCCATGGCCGCTGTCATCGGCGTCAAGCACCCCAAGTGGGACGAACGCCCGCTGCTCTTCATCGTGCGCAAGCCCGGCCAGTCACTCGACAAGGCGCAGATCCTGGACTTCCTCGCAGAGCGTGTTGCCAAGTGGTGGCTGCCCGACGAAGTGCTGTTTGTCGAAAGCCTGCCGCTGGGCGGCACCGGCAAGGTCCAGAAAAACGAGCTGCGGCAACGTCATGGCGCGGTGTTCGGCGGCGAGTGACGCAGCCACGCGTTGACGGTTTTCGGCTTTCCTTTCTTTCCCACTCACCCACCCCACGGAGACAGACATGAATTTGGTTCCCAGGAAATGGCTTCAGGTCGGCGCATGCGCCGCAGTGCTGGTGATGGCCGCGCACGCCGGGGCGGCCGAGACGGTAAAGATCGGCTTCATCGATCTGCTGTCCGGCCCGTTCGCGCTCACCGGCCAAAGCTCGCTCAACCAGCTGCGCGAGGTGGTGGCGCAGGTCAATGCCAAGGCCGGGCCCAACGAGCCCAAGTTCGAGGTGATGGACTTCGACAACAAGGGCACGCCGCAGGAGAGCCTGAACGCGCTCAAGGCCGCCACCGACCGGGGCGTGCGCTACATCACCCAGGGGGGCGGATCGGGGGTGGCCCTGGCGCTGGTGGACGGGCTCAACAAGCTCGCCGAGCGCGACCCGGAGCGCGCGACGGTGTACCTGAACTACGCCGCCATGGACCCGCAACTCACCAACGAGCGCTGCAGCTTTTGGCACTTCCGTTTCTATCCATCGAGCGAGATGAAAATGGAGGCGCTGACCACCTACCTGCAAGGCCGCAAGGATGTGAAGCGCGTGTACCTGCTCAACCAGGACTACACCCATGGCCGCCAGGTCTCCAAGGCCGCCAAGGAATACCTGGCCCGCAAGCGGCCCGACATCGAGATCGTGGGCGACGACTTCGTGCCCATTGCCCAGACGCGCGACTTTGCGCCCTACGTCGCCAAGATGGCCGCCGCCAAGGCCGATACGGTCATCACCTCCAACTGGGGCAGTGACCTGACGCTGCTGTTCAAGTCGTCCCGCGACTACGGGCTCAACATCAACTACTTCACCCTGAACGGCAACAACCCCGGCACCCCGGCCCAGCTGGGCAACTGGGGCGAGGGCAAGGTGGGCGTGGTCTGGAACTGGGTCCACAACGCGCCCACGCCAGAGCTGGAAAAGATCTACCTGGACTACAAGAAAAAATACAACGACGAGTTCATCTTTGCCGCGCACTGGAACACCATGCACATGCTGCGCGACGCCATGCGCAAGGCGCAGTCGATCGACGCCAAGAAGGTCGCCTTTGCGCTGGAGGGCATGGCCTACAAGAGCCCCATCGGCGAGGTGCGCATGCGCAAGAGCGACCACCAGCTTGAAGCCCCGCTGTACCTGGGCATCTGGGCCAAGCAGGGCAGCAAAGGCGTGAAATACGACGCCGAGAAAACCGGCTACGGCTTCCGCTCCGAAGTGGTCTGGGACTCTTACGTCAGCGCCCAGCCCACCTCTTGCCAGATGAAGCGGCCTTCCTGAGCGGCCACCTGATGGGCGGCGGGGGCCGCCCTACTCCAGCCACCCCTTGGGCACCTTGTCCGCCTTCTTCTCCACCGGGTTGGCCGTGAGCGCGGTGGCGGAATATTGGCGCATGAACTCCTTGGCCTTGTCGGGTCGGGCCGAGAGCCAGGCGTCGTAGGCGCCTTCGTTCAGGATGGCGGGCATGCTCTTTTCGCTGCCGGGCTGCTGGTAGCGGTGCAGCAGCGCGTGGTTGTTGGCGTTCACGGTGAGCAGGCAGTAGCTCACGATCACCTCGCCGTCCGCTCCCTGCCAGCGCGCCCACAGGCCGGCCACGCCCATGGGCTTGCCGTCCACGCGGGCGATGCGGGTGGGCACGGCCTTGCCGGTGCGGAAGTCGTCTTCATAAAACGCCTGCATGGGCACGATGCAGCGCTGGCCGTTCAGCCACGCGTCGCGGAACGCGGTGCCGGTGGAGGCCAGGTCCGACTTGGCGTGGGCCAGCTTGGGCGCGCGCAACTTGGCGTCGGACGCGGACTTGACCCAGTGCGGCACCAGGCCCCACTGCGCGGGCACCAGCACGCGTGCCGTGGGGGGCATGGTGGCCTCGCCCGCCGGTTCAGGCGTAGCGGCATCCTGGGGGGCGGTGCTGGCGGCCGCCGGCACGATGAAGGCCCCGGGCTTGCGCGGGCGCAGGTGTCGTTCCAGCGGGTCGGCGGGCGGCTCCACCGCAAAGGCCTCGCGGTAGCTGTCGGTGGGGTGCAGGGTTTCGTAGTGGGTGGCCATGGGGCGATGGTAGCGGGTTGTCGGCAGGTTTTTGAATAAAAACAGGGCTTTGCGCGCATCTGGCAATGGTTTGTAGCTATGAAAAGTGTAGTTATCGACACCTCGGCGCCGCTGCGGTCCTGATGTGCATCAAGCCCCTTGTCGCCTGTGTTGTGACGGGGGCGTGCGCGGTTTTCACAATGGCCGCATGGACTTCGCACCCTCGCCCCTGGCCCGTGAACTGCTGGCACGCCTGACCGCTTTCATGGACCGCTACCTGCTGCCCTACAACGCCGCCTGGCACGCGGCTGTGGCAGCGGGCGATTACCCGCCGCCGTTTTTGGACGACCTCAAAACCCTGGCGCACGAGCAAGGCCTGTGGAACCTGTTTTTGCCCACGCTGCGTGACGACGAGCCGGGCACGCGCCTCACCAACCTCGACTACGCGCCGCTGGCCGAGGCCATGGGCCGCCTGCCCTGGGCGGCCGAGGTGTTCAACTGCCAGGCGCCCGACACCGGCAACATCGAGCTGCTGCACCGCTTTGCCACGCCAGCGCAACGCGCGCGCTGGCTGGTGCCGCTGCTGCACGGGCAGATGCGCTCGGCCTTTGCGATGAGCGAACCCGATGTGGCCTCGTCTGACCCCACCAACCTGCAGACCACGGTGCGCAGGGATGGTGACGATCTGGTGCTCAGCGGCCGCAAGTGGTTCATCACCGGTGCGGCGCACCCGCACTGCAGGCTGCTGATCGTGTTGTGCCGCAATGCGGACGCCGATGGCGCATCCAGCCATGCGCGCCACAGCATGGTGCTGGTGCCCGCAGATGCACCGGGTGTGTCGATCGTGCGCAACATCCCCGTGCTGCACCACCATGCGCCCGAGGGGCATTGCGAGATCCTGCTGCGCAGCGTGCGCGTGCCTGCCGACCACCTGCTGGGCGACTGGGGCGCGGGGTTTGCGATGGCGCAGGCGCGGCTGGGCCCCGGCCGGGTGCACCACTGCATGCGCACCATCGGCCAGTGCGAGCTGGCCCTCTCCCTGGCCACCGAGCGCGCGCTGGAGCGCACGGCCTTTGGCAAGCCGCTGGCCGAGCAGGCGAATGTGCAGGAATGGCTGGCCGAGTCGCGCATCGAGATTGACCAGGCGCGTCTGCTGGTGCTGCACGCGGCCTGGCTGCTGGACCAGGGCGATGCGGCCGATGCGCGCATGGTGCGTGCCCAGGTCGCCGCCATCAAGGTGGTGGCCGCGCGGCTGCAGCAGCGGGTGGTGGACCGCGCCATGCAGATTTTTGGCGCGATGGGCCTGTCGCCCGACACGCCGCTGGCCGCGTTCTGGACCTGGGGCCGCGCGCTGCGGCTGATGGACGGGCCCGATGAGGTGCACCTGCGCACCGTGGCCCGACACGAACTGGCCCGGGCGCGTGCGGGGCTCGGGGCTTCGGCCGCCTGGTTCACCACGCCCGAGCAGATGCGTGCGCCGCCGCATCTGAGCGCGTGAGCGCCCGAACCTTGGCAGCTTGGCAGCCGGGGGTGGGTTGGGGATACTGTCTGTTTTCGCCATCCCGCCCGAGGAGCTTCACCATGCACCTGCTTGCCGTCGCCGTGACCACTGCCGCGCTCTTGCCCGGCGCCCTGGGCCTGGCCCATGCCCAGGTGCAAAAGATGCGCCCCGGGCTGTGGGAACACAGTGTGGTGATGAAAAGCCAGAGCGGCCAGATGGAGGCCGCGATGGCGCAGATGCAGAAATCCATGGCCAGCATGACGCCCGCACAGCGCAAGCAGATGGAACAGATGCTGGCCCAGCAGGGTGTGGCCATGGGCCCTGGCGGCAACACCAACACGGTGAAGGTGTGCATCAGCCCCGAGCAGGCCGACCTGGACCGCATCCCGCCGCAGGAGGGTTGCACGCAGAACGTGCAGCGCACCGGGCCGAACTCCGTGGCCATGGCGTTTAGCTGCAAGGGGCCACAGGGCCAGCCGCCCACCACGGGCGAGGGCACCATGACCTTCAATGGCCCCACGGCCTACACGGGCCAGTTCAAGGTCAAGACCACATCGAACGGCAAGCCCGATCAGCTGGACATGGCGCAGACCGGCAAGTGGCTGGCTGCCGACTGCGGCGCGCTCAAACCCGCGCGTTGAGCGCAGTGCCGCCGGCCGCCGGGCGGTGGGGCGTGCTGGGCGCCACCACCCACCGGTTGCGTCCCAGGGCCTTGGCGGTGTAGAGCGCCTGGTCGGCGCGCTCCAGCGTGTGCACCACGCTGTCGCCCGCCAAATGCAGTGCCAGGCCCGCCGACACGGACATGTGCAGCGTGCCCGTGGCGTGTGGGATCTCCAGGGCCTCCACCGCCTGCCGGATGCGCTCGAGCAGCTCGCGGGCGTCGTCCGGCTGGGTGTCGCAGAGCATCAGCACGAACTCCTCGCCGCCCCAGCGGGCCAGCACGTCGGTGTCGCGCACATTGGCGCGCACGGTGCCCGCAAAGGCCTGCAGCGCGCGGTCGCCCATGGCGTGGCCGTGCTGGTCGTTGATGGGTTTGAAGTGGTCGATGTCGAGCTGCGCCAGCAGCATGGGACGGCCGTTGCGCAGGCTGCGGCGGTGTTCCAGCTCCATCAGGTCGAGCATGGCGCGGCGGTTGAGCAGCCCGGTCAGCTCGTCGCGGGTGGCCAGCTCGCGGTTGATGTCCAGCGCCTGCGCCAGGGCCTCGCGCTGCTGCTGCAGCCGCGCGCGGATGCGCTGGATGCGCAGGTTCAGCGCAATGCAGCCCCCGAGCACGATGGCCACCATGAGCGCATAGGCGGTGTCGAGGTAGCCGAACGGGTTGGCACTGAAGCGGGTGGTGGCCGCAATGGCGCACGCAAAGGCCAGCAGCGCATAGATGCCAATGCCGAACACCTCGGCCACCGTGAGGCCGAAGGTGCCAAAGAACAGGATCATGGCCAGCACGCTGGGCACCAGCCCACGCGCCTCGCCCGCCAGCACATAGGCCACGGCGCCGCTGGTGATGGTCCAGGCCATCTGGGGCAGGGTGAGCGAGGGGTCGCGCAGCCGGGCCGTGGCGCCACAGCGGATGAAGGCCGTCATCACCACCAGCCCGCCCACCGACAGGGTGGCCCACCAGTGCACGGCGGTGGCGTTCACGGTGCTGCTGGCATGCGCCACCAGCAGCATCACGCCCGCGCTGCCGGCCATCAGCAGCAGGGCCAGCAATGCCATGCCCACCAGCGTGCGCCGACGGGGATCGGTGGAGAGGATCACATCCCTGAGGCGTTGCCAGCGGGAGGGGTGGCGCAAGATGGAGGCTCCTGCCAAAGGGGGGGCCCGCGTGGGGTGGGGCCGATCCCACATTTTAGGTGGCAGGGGGCTGCGCGTACAGCCCGGCTACACCAGCGTGAGGGCTGCCAGGGCCGCCAGGGGCGCGGTTTCGGCCCGCAACACGCGGGGGCCCAGCGTGACGGGGGCAAAGCCGTGCTGCAGGGCCAGGTCTTCTTCGGCGCTGCTGAGCCCGCCTTCGGGGCCCGAGAGGAACAGCACGGGCCTGGCCGGGGTCGCCGCCTGGTGCAGCGGGGCCGTGCCTGCGCGCAGCGACAGCAGCAGGCGCTGCACCGCCTCGGCCCCGGTGGCAGAAGCTGCCCCTGCCTGCGTGCGCACCCAGCCGGCGAGGTCGATGGCGCCGTGCACCACGGGCACGCGGTTGCGGCCACATTGCTCACAGGCGGCCACGGCCACGGCCTGCCAGTGGGCGATTTTTTTCTCGGCGCGCTCGCCCTTGAGCTTGAGCACGCTGCGTTCGGCCACCAGGGGGGTGATGCTGGCCACGCCCAGTTCGGTGGCTTTTTCCACCAGCCAGTCCATGCGCTCGTTGGCGGTGATGCCGGCCAGCAGGTGCACGGCACGCGGCGCCTCGCGTTCGGTGGCGTGGTGGGCGCCCACCACCACGTGCACGTCGCTGCGGCCCATCTTCAGCACCGAGGCCTCGAACTCACCCCCCTCGCCGTTGAAAAGCGTCAGCGCATCGCCGGGCTGCAGGCGCAGCACCTGCACATGGCGCGCGGCGCCGGGGGGCAGTTCGATCTCGGCGCCCGTGGTCAGCGGAGAGGGGCAGTGGAAACGGGGCATTTGCTATAAATTTAGTAGCTATTGGGGCTTGCTGATCAGGCGGTAGACGTGGTTTTGATGCCGATGGTGCTGTGGGCCTACCTCGGCACGCCTCGTCCGCAGCCGTTGGCCTGCTGCTGCTTCAGCCAGCGACCGCCGCGCAAGGGCCTCCCCGCCGCACTGGCGGTGTCCCCCTCCCGCGCAGCGAGAGAGGGGGGAAGGCGCGAAGCGACTCAGGGGGTGTTTCATCCTGGCCTACATGCGGCCGTACGCAAAGCCCACCACGGGCTCGGTGCCTTCGATCTGGTCCAGCATCTTGAGCAACGGCCCCAGCTGCCGGTAGCGGTTGGCCGTGGCGCGGATGTAGGCCATGAAGCGGGGCGCATCGGCCAGGTACTTGGGCTTGCCGTCGCGCAGGGTCAGGCGCGCAAAGATGCCCGCGACCTTGAGGTGGCGCTGCAGGCCCATCCATTCGACGGCGCGGTAGAACTCGCCGAAGTCATCGCCCCAGCCGCTGGCGCTCGCGGCGCCCAGCAGGCCGGCCTTGCGCGCCTTTTCCCAGTAGCGCACGGTGATGTCGATGACGAATTCTTCCTCCCAGCTGATGAAGGCGTCGCGCAGCAGGCTGGCGATGTCGTAGGTGATGGGGCCGTAGACGGCGTCCTGGAAGTCCAGAACCCCCAGGGGTGCGCCTGGTTCGGCGGGGGCCATCAGGTTGCGCGTCATGAAGTCGCGGTGCACATAGACCTGGGGCGCGGCCAGGTTGTGGGCGACGATGGCATCGAAGGCGCTGGCCAGGGTGGCCTGCTGCTTGTCATCCAGCGTGACGCTGCGGTGCTGGGCCAGGTACCAGTCGGGGAACAGTGCCAGCTCGCGGCGCAGCAGCGCCTCGTCGTACACCGGCAGCACGCCGGGCTGGGAGGCCTTTTGCCACTGCAGCAGCACATCGGTGGCCTGCTGGTACCAGGCGTAGGCGTCCTGGGGCTTGTCGGGGCTCAGCCGCTCGATCAGCGTCTGGTGGCCCAGGTCGGACAGCAGCATGAAACCGCCGGCTTCGTCCCAGGCCAGGATCTGCGGCACGTTCAGGCCTGCGGCGGCCAGGAGGCCCTGCACCTGCACGAAGGGCTGGCAGTTCTCCTTGTCCGGCGGCGCGTCCATCACGATGCGGCTGGTGCCCGTGGCGCTGTCGATGCGCAGGTAGCGCCGAAAGCTCGCGTCGGCCGAGGCCGGGCGCAGGGTGGCGGGCAGCAGCTGCTGGGGGCCGACCAGGGGGGCCAGCCAGGCGTCGAAGGCCGCTTTGCGGGCGGCGTCAGGCCAGTGAACGGGGGGCAAGGCGGTGGCCGCCACGGCTGCGCCCAGGGGCGGATTGGCGGGTGATGGGGGGAATGGGTGGCTCATGGATAATCCGATTTTACAAACCCGCTCCGGGCGCGCCCACCGTGCTGCCCGGAGCGGGTCCTTTCATCTGCCCCAGCCCGAACCGCCCCACGTGCCACGCTGCAAGCCCCCCACCGTGCAGACCCCCCCTTCCCTTCGGCCCCGGCCCGCCACGGCACAGGCTGCGCGGCTGCGCGCCCCCGTGCCGCGTGCTCTGGCCTACGGTGTGGCGCTGGCCTGGTGTGGTCTGCCCATCACGGCCCTGGCCCAGGGCCCGGCGCCCAGCGCCTGGGACGCCCCCCCGGCGTTGCGCACCTCGCCCCTGCTCCAAGAGAAGATCCCGGACGCCGTGAGGCCCCAGCTGCCCGTGTTCGTGACGGGCGACCACATCAGTGGCCAGACCGACCTGAATGCGCTCATCGAGGGCAATGCCGAGTTGCGCCGGGGCGACACCGTGATCCGCGCCGACCGGCTGGACTACAACGTGCCCGAGGACCTGGCCAAGGCCAACGGCAAGGTGCGCATCAACCGCGCGGGCAATGTGTATGAAGGCACGGCGCTGGAGCTGCGCGTGGATGCCTTCGAGGGCTTCTTCAGCGACGCGCGCTACAAGTTTCTGGCCACGCAGGCGCATGGTGATGCCACGCGGGTGGATTTCATCGACCGCTACCGGGCCGTGGTGCACAACGCCACCTACACCACCTGCGAACGGGGCAACGAAGAAAGCTGGGAGCCCGACTGGGTGCTGCGCGCGGCCACCATCCGCATCGACAACGAGGAAGAGGTCGGCACCGCCGAAAACGCGGTGCTGGAGTTCAAGGGCGTCTCGGTGCTGCCCATCCCTTACATCACCTTTCCGCTGTCGGACAAGCGCAAGTCCGGCCTGCTGCCGCCCACCATCGGCCTCGATAGCCGCGACGGCCTGGCGTACATCCAGCCCTATTACTGGAACATCGCCCCCAACCGCGATGCCACGCTGCGCGCGGCGCTCATGACCAAACGCGGCGCCAACCTGGGGGGGGAGTTCCGCTACCTGGAGCCCACGTATTCAGGGCAGATCAGTGCGGACGTGATGCCCGCAGACCGGCTGCGTGACCGTCTGCGCTGGAGCTTTTCGGGCCAGCACCAGGGCGCGTTTGACTCCGGCATCGGCGGTTTGGGCCTGAACCTCAACCTCAACCGGGTGAGCGACGACAACTACTGGCGTGACTTTGGCCGCGCCTCCGAGCCGCTGCGCCAGCGCCTGCTGCCCAACGACGCCTCGCTGTCGTGGGCGCGCAATGACATGTCGGCCACCGTGCGCACACTCAAGTGGCAGACGCTGCAGGACGTGACTTCGCCCATCGTGCCGCCGTACGACCGCATGCCGCAGATGCAGTGGCGTTATGCGCCCTCGCAACTGGGCGGTGGGCTGGATGCCAGCGTGGAGCTGGACGCCACACGTTTCGAGGCCGCGCGCGCCCTCACGGGCCAGCCCAATGCCAACCGCAGTTATGCGATGGCGCAGATCAGCCGGCCCTTCCTGTCGCCCGGTGGTTTCGTCACCCCGCGCCTGCAGCTGCATGCCACGCAGTACCAGTTTGATTCGGCGCTGTCCAACGGCCAGCGCTCGGCCCAGCGCACCCTGCCCACCTTCAGCCTGGACAGCGGCCTGGTGTTTGAGCGCGATGCCGCCTACTTTGGCCGCGCCTTTTTGCAGACGCTGGAGCCGCGCGCCTTCTACACATACACGCCCTACCGCGACCAAAGCCGCCTGCCGGTGTACGACACAGCGGCCAACGACTTCAACTTTGCCACCGTCTATACCGAGAACGCGTTCGGGGGCAACGACCGCCTGGCCGACAACAACCTGCTCACCCTGGGCGTGACCACGCGGCTGCTGGACCCGAACACGGGTGCCGAGGCCGCACGTTTTGGCATCGCCCAGCGGCTGCGGTTCTCGGACCAGAAAGTCACCCTGCCCGGTGGCGCGCCCGTGAGCGAGCGCCTGTCCGACCTGCTGCTGGGCGCGGGCATCACCTGGACACCGCAGTGGGGTTTTGACTCCACCGTGCAGTACAACCCCAAGACGGGCCGCTCCATCCGCTCGACCATCGGCGCGCGCTACAGCCCCGGCAACTACCGCACCGTGAGTGCGGCCTACCGCCTGCAACGCGGTACCAGCGAGCAGATCGACATCGGCTGGCAATGGCCCCTGAACGACCTGTGGGGCGACAAGGGCAAGGACCTGGGTGCGGGCCGGGGCCAGGGCGGCGGGCGCTGGTACAGCGTGGGCCGCCTGAACTACAGCCTGCAGGACCGCAAGCTGGTGGACACCGTGGTGGGCTTTGAATACGACAGCTGCTGCTGGATCGGCCGCGTGGTGCTGGAGCGCCTGCAAAGCAGCGTGACTACGTCCAACACCCGCCTGCTGTTCCAGATCGAGTTCGTGGGCTTCTCCCGCCTCAGCCTGGGCTCCAGCCCGCTGGAAACCTTCAAGAACAATGTGCCGCGTTACCAGAACCTGCGCGATCAGGTCAGGGCGCCCAGCCGTTTCAGCAACTACGACTAACGCCATGAATCACCGAGTTTTTGCCCTGGCCCTTGCCACCCTGGCCTCTCTGAGCTTGCAAGGCGCTGCTGCGCAAGGGCTGCGGCCCTCGGGAGCGTCGCCCTCCGGCAAGAGCGGGCTGTCCTCGCCCTCGTCGCCCTCGGCGCGCCCGGCAGCGACGCCGTCGATCACGCTGCCGGCACCCGGTGCCAGCACGGCGCCCCGCTCGGCCGACTTCATCGTGGCGGTGGTCAACTCCGAACCCGTGACCAACTACGAAGTGCGCTCGCGCCTGGCGCGGGCCGAGGCCCAGTTGGCCAAACAGGGCGGTGCCATGCCACCGCGCGATCTGCTGGCGCGCGAAGTGCTGGAGCGGATCATTCTGGAGAAGGTCCAGCTCCAGCAGGCGCGCGACGCAGGCATCAAGGTGGACGATGTCGCGCTGTCGCAGTCCGAACAGGGTGTGGCGCGCCAGAACGACATGACGGTGGAACAGCTCTACACACGCCTGGCCCGCGACGGCATGAGCCGGGAGCGTTTTCGCGAAGAGCTGCGCAACCAGCTGCTGCAGCAACGTCTGCGCGAGCGCGAAGTGGACGCACGGGTGAAGGTGTCCGACCTCGACGTGGACCAGTTCCTGCGTGAAGAGCAAAAGGGCACGGATGTCGCCTCCATGGAAATCAACCTGGGCCATGTGTTGGTGCTGGTGCCCGAGAACGCCAGCCCCGTGCAGGTGGCCGAGCGCCAGGCACGCGCCCAGCGCGCCGCCGACCGCGTGCGTGCCGGCGAAGACTTCGCCGCCGTGGCGCGCGACATTTCCGACGCACCCGAAGGCCAGCGGGCGGGCGGCCAGCTGGGCCTGCGCCCGGCCGACCGTTACCCCGAGCTGTTTGTGAACTCCACGCTGGGCCTGCCCGTGGGCTCCATCGTGGGCCCCGTGCGGTCTCCGGCGGGTTTCCACGTGCTCAAGGTCGTGGAGCGGGTCACGGCGGGCATGCCCGCCACGGTGGTGCAAAACCGTACCCGCCACATCCTGCTGCGCACCGGGCCCCAGTTGTCCGAGACCGCTGCTGCTGCGCGCTTGGCCGACTACCGCCGCCGTGTGCTGGCCGGCCAGGCCGATTTTGCAGCCCTGGCACGCGAGCATTCGCAGGACGGCAGCTCTAAGGAAGGCGGCGACCTGGGCTGGGCCAGCCCGGGCCGTTATGTGCCCGAGTTCGAGCAGGCCCTGGACACCCTCAAACCCGGTGACGTCAGCGAGCCGCTGGTTTCGCGTTTTGGTGTGCACCTGATCCAGCTGCTGGAGCGCCGCGAGGCCAAGCTGACCCAGCGCGAGCAGCGCGAGATGGCACGCAGCACCGTGCGTGAGAAGAAACTCGACGAAGCCTACGCCACCTGGGCCCAGGAGCTGCGCGGACGCGCGTATGTGGAATACCGGGACCCGCCGCAGTAAGCGGCACACACGCCCATCCTCCGACACAGACAGACACAACAGGTAAGGCCGCGTTGAAACACATTCCCCGCAAGCGCTTCGGGCAGCATTTCCTGTCCGACAAGGGCATCATCGAAGACATCGTGCAGGCGATTGCGCCACAGCCGGGCCAGCCCATGGTCGAGATCGGGCCGGGCCTGGCCGCATTGACGCAGCCCCTGGTGGAGCGCCTGGGGCGCCTCACGGTCATCGAGCTCGACCGCGATCTGGCCGTGCGCCTGCGGCTGCATGGGCAGCTGGAGGTGATCGAGTCCGATGTGCTCAAGGTCGACTTCACGGCACTGGCGCAGACCCTGCGCGAGAAAGCAACACAGCCCGGCCTGCGGCTGCGGGTGGTGGGCAACCTGCCCTACAACATCTCCACGCCCATCCTGTTCCATCTGCTGGGCCATGTGCAGGTCATCGAAGACCAGCACTTCATGCTGCAAAAGGAAGTGATCGACCGCATGGTGGCCAAGCCGGCCACGAGCGACTACGGCCGTTTGTCGGTGATGCTGCAGTGGCGCTACGCCATGGAGAACGTGCTGTTTGTGCCGCCCGAGAGCTTTGATCCACCCCCGCGCGTGGACAGCGCCGTGGTGCGCATGGTGCCCCACGCAGAGCCCGCGCCCCTGTCAGTGCCGCTGCTCGAAGAGTTGGTTCAAGTGGCGTTCAGCCAGCGCCGCAAACTGCTGCGCCACACGCTGGGCCGCTGGCTGGAGGCACGCCAGTTCGCCGGCGATTTCGACACCCAACGCCGCGCCGAAGAGGTGCCCGTGGACGAATACGTGGCCCTGGCGCAGAAATGCTCTTGATTTGATAGCTTTTAGCGCTTGCTGGATGGGCGCTAGCGCCTGATTTTGCTCAAAACCTGGGCAGCCGACACAGTCCAGGCCAGCGACACCGCGCCGAAGAGGTGTCCAACAACGAATACGCAGCCCTGGCGCAGAAGTGCTATAAATTTAATAGCTGTTAGCGCTTGCTGAACGGGTGCTAAAGCCTGATTTGACCCAAAACCTAGGCAACTGGCGCGCCCCAGACCAGCGACCGCCGCGCAAGGGCCGCCCCGCCGCGCTGGCGGTGTCCTCCTTCCCGGCGAAGCCGAGAGAAGGGGGAAGCGGCGCAGCCGCTCAGGGGGATGGTCCGAATTAAGCGGCGCTCAGCCAGTACCCGGAATTAAAGGGGCTGCTCATGCGCAACGCCATGGGAGACACGTCAACAAGCTTGTCGGTGGGCATTTTTTCGGCGGCGTCACCACCGATTTCGATGCCCTCGACACCACCCTTGGCGTCGGTAGCCTCGTTCGCCCGTTCTGCTTGGCTGGTGGATGCAGAACGGGCTACAGAAAAGAATAGAAACACCGGAAGGGGATCTTGCGGTCACCCCAGTAGTCGGCGGCGTCGCGAAAGATGTCCAGCAACTGCTCCCGGGCTTCCTTGTCGAACTTGCCCGTGGCGGGGATCTGCTCCAGCACCACGATGAAACCAGGCTGCGGGCCCGATTTATGCAAGGGATCCGTCATGCAGTCGTACAACGCATCAAAGTTCTTGCCGAAGTGCGACGGGAAGGTGAATTGCCCGGCAATCAGGTCCAGCACATCCTGTTTGGACTGCGCATGGGCCAGGTTGGCGTACAAGAAATGTTGACCCATGGAGGTGGCCGCATCCTGCAGGTCCTGCACGCGGAAGGCGCGAATGGACTGCACGATGTTGGTGCGCACGCCACGCAGTGGCGTTTCCAGGTCTTTACGAAGTGGCGTCTGCATCTCCGCTACTCTTTCTTTATAAAGTCCACAAACTTCTGGCTGGTCGCAAGGCTGCGGTGGGCAGCCTGCGAGTGGGGGATTCAAGGGCGCGCGATGTGCGCGGCCAGCTCTGTGCTGGTTGGCGTGCACCGCATCGGGGTCACTCGACGATCTCGCGAAAACTGGCGTAGTGGTCGCTGGTGTAGTAGCAGGCGTCCGGCGTCCGGGGCTTGCCGCCACACACGATGCGCCGGGCTCCCCGGTTGCGCGATCCTGGTGTTCTGACGGTGTATTCACGGTAGTAGCCCCGCTTGTGGGCGGGCAACAGCCGTTCGCGATTGCCGAAAACCGATCCGTCCTTGTCGTACGGGAAAGGCCCGCCTTCAAGGATCAGCGCATGGGTTGACCGCCCCTGGGGCGGCAACTCGGCCAGTGCGATGGGAGTGATGGACCCGTCGGATGACAGGGGTTTTCGGGCATGTCCCGCAACCGGGGACAGCACGAACGCAACACCCAAAACACACAATAACCCTGCTTTGCGCGCCCGGGTGGCTACAGCCTTCAGCATCAACGAAACCTTTCAGAAACTACGGGTTAACCCGAAATTTCGAGCCGCTAGTGTCGCTCAACGGTCCCCAAAAAGCAAGCGTCTGCACAAAGATTGGGCAGACGCTGAGGGCCTTTGCAAGCACATAAAGTTAGTGCTTGCTATCTTGTAGTGACTTACCGCAAGGCGTTGGCATCTGCCACGGTGAGTGCTGTCATGTTCACAATCCGGCGCACGGTGGCGCTGGGCGTCAGGATATGAACCGGCTTGGCAGCACCCAGCAGCACGGGGCCGATGGCAATACCGCCGCCCGCGGCGGTCTTGAGCAGGTTGTAGGCGATGTTGGCGGCATCGATGTTGGGGAACACCAGCAGGTTGGCGTCGCCCGTGAGTTCGCTGCTGGGCATGAGGGCCGCGCGGGCCTTGCCGTCCAGCGCCACATCACCGTGCATTTCGCCGTCTACCTCCAGCCAGGGGGCCTGCTGGCGCAGCAGCTCCAGCGTCTGGCGCATCTTCACGGCGCTGGGGTGGTTGCTGGTGCCGAAGTTGGAGTGCGACAGCAGCGCGGCCTTGGGCTTGACGCCAAATCGCATCATTTCCTCGGCGGCCAGTGCCGTGATCTCGGCCAGCTCCTGGGGCGTGGGGTCGTAGTTGACATGCGTGTCCACCAGGAACACCTGGCGCCCTGGCAGCATCAGGCCGTTCATGCAGGCGTACACCGGCACATCCTGGGCGGTGCTGTCGGCACCGCCCGCGTGTTTGCCGATCACCTGGTCGATGTACAGCAAATGGTTGGCCGTGGTGCCCCAGGTGCCGCAGATCAGGCCGTCCACCTCGCCCTTGTGCAGCATCATCGCGCCGATCAGCGTGAGGCGACGGCGCATCTCGATCTTGGCGACCTGCTGCGTGATGCCCTTGCGCTCGGTCATGCGGTGGTAGGTCTGCCAGAAATCGTTGTAGCGGTGGTCGAAGTCGGTGTTGACCACGTCGTAGTCCACGCCCTCCTTCAGGCGCAGGCCGAACTTCTCGATGCGCTGGGCGATGATGGCCGGGCGGCCGATCAGCGTGGGGCGGGCCACCTTCTCGTCCACCACAATCTGCGCGGCACGCAGCACGCGTTCTTCTTCCCCCTCGGCGTAGGCCACGCGCTTCTTGGCGGCGGTGCGCGCGGCGTCGAAGATGGGCTTCATCGTCGTGCCCGAGGCGTACACAAACTGCTGCAGCCGGTCGCGGTAGGCGTCCATGTCGGTGATGGGGCGCTGTGCCACACCGCTGTCCATGGCCGCCTGGGCCACGGCCGGCGCGATCTTCATCATCAGGCGCGGGTCGAACGGCTTGGGGATCAGGTACTCGGGCCCAAACGACAGCTTTTCGCCCACGTAGGCGGCGGCCACCACTTCGCTCTGCTCGGCCTGGGCCAGCTCGGCGATCGCGTGGACGGCGGCAATTTCCATCTCATCGGTGATGGTGGTGGCGCCGCAGTCCAGTGCACCCCGGAAGATGTAGGGGAAACACAGGACGTTGTTCACCTGGTTCGGGTAGTCCGAACGCCCCGTGGCCATGATGATGTCGCTGCGCACGCTGTGCGCCAGCTCGGGCGTGATTTCGGGGTTGGGGTTGGCCAGGGCGAAGATCACCGGGCGCTCGGCCATGGTGGCCACCATTTCGGGCTTGAGTACATTGCCCGCCGACAGGCCCAGGAACACGTCCGCCCCCACCATCACCTCGGCCAGCTTGCGCGCGTCGGTCTTTTGCATGAACTGGCGCTTGTCGTCGTCCATCAGCTCTTCACGGCCTTCATAGACCACGCCTGCCAGGTCGGTGACGAACACGTTCTTGCGCTGCACGCCCACCTTGAGCAGCAGGTTCAGGCAGGCCAGGGCGGCTGCGCCCGCGCCGCTGGTCACGAGCTTCACGTCCTCGATCTTCTTGTTGGCCACCTTGAGCGCATTCACGATGGCCGCTGCCACCGTGATGGCCGTGCCGTGCTGGTCGTCGTGAAAGACCGGGATCTTCATGCGCTTGCGCAACTCGCGCTCGACGTAGAAACAGTCGGGGGCCTTGATGTCTTCGAGGTTGATGGCGCCAAACGTCGGCTCCAGCGCGGCGATCACCTCCACCAGCTTCTGGGGGTCCTTCTCATCGATCTCGATGTCGAACACATCCACGCCAGCAAACTTCTTGAACAGGACGCCCTTGCCCTCCATCACCGGCTTGGAGGCCAGCGCGCCAATGTCACCCAGGCCCAGCACGGCGGTGCCGTTGGTGATGACGGCGACCAGATTGCCCCGCGAGGTGTAGCGGAAGGCATTGGCCGGGTCCTTCACGATTTCTTCACAGGGTGCGGCCACGCCAGGCGAGTAAGCCAGCGCGAGGTCATGCTGGTTGACCATCTGCTTGGTGGCGGCGATGGCGATCTTGCCGGGCTTGGGAAACTCGTGGTATTCGAGAGCGGCACGGCGCAACTGGGCGCGCTTGTCGGAATCGTTGTTGTTGTTCTGGGCCGTGGTGTTCTCGGGCATTCAGTGTCTCCAACTCAGTCAGGATCGATGCAAAAAAGCGTGCCTCAGGGGCTCCGCAGCGGTTGTCAGCTTTGTAAGGGTCTGCGATTGTAGGGCGATGGTCGTGAAAACCCTAGTAAGCGAATCTGCTTACATGGGTGTAGGTGTTGTGACTTTTTCCACTCCATGTGCACGCCTGTTGTTGCCTTTCACCATGAAGGATTGGCAAAAGCTGCGGTACTGCAGCTGTCAGGGGATAGAGTTTTTTGGGGGGGAAATAAAGAGTGACAAGGTGGGAGGCATTGGTTAAAAACCATGGTCTCCAAATTGTTAATTTCAAACGGCGCACTCTCTGCGGCCCCCAAGCGATACCTGCCCCCTGCGTAGGTGGTGGGTGCCACAGGCGGCAACATCTCCATGAAACCAGAAACGGCCACCACCTGGTGGCTCACGGGCCTTCCGGGCGCTGGAAAAACCACCCTGGCGCAGGCCTTGGCGGCAGCCTTGCGTGACACCAGCCAGACCGAATTGCAAGTTGCCGTGCAGCAACTGCTTCGCGCCTAGGCACCCACGTCCACCCTTTCCACCCCATCTTTCATGACCCTTCTGGCCACGCCCCGCTACCACTTCATCACAGGCCTGCCCCGCTCGGGCTCCACCCTGCTGTCAGCCCTGCTGCTGCAAAACCCCCGATTCCACGCCGGTATGACCAGCCCGGTGGGCGGTTTGTTCAAGGGCATGCTCAACCAGTTGGGGGCCGGCAGCGAATTTGGCCCCGTGGTCACCACCGAGCAACGGCGCAGGCTGTCACGCGGCCTCTTTGACAGCTACTACGCAGACCAGGCGGACAACAAGGAAGTCATCTTTGACACCAACCGCATGTGGAGCGCCCAGATGCCCGCGCTCATGGACCTCTTTCCCGGGGCCAAACTCATTGCCTGCGTGCGCAACGTGGCGTGGGTGATGGACAGCATCGAGCGCCGCTACCGCGCCAACCCCTTCGAGATCACCCGCTTGTTCAACGACGACACCGAGCGCAACACCGTCTACAGCCGTGTAGATACGCTGGCCCAGCGCAACCGCATGGTCGGCTACCCCTGGACAGCGCTCAAGGAAGCCTTCTACGGCGAACACGCCAGTTCACTGCTGCTGGTGGACTACGACCTGCTGGCGCAGGCGCCCCAAAAAGTGCTGCCCTTGATTTACCAGTTCTTGGGCGAGCCCGAGTACGCGCACAACTTCGAGCAGGTGAAGTACGACGCCCCCGAGTTCGACGAGGCGCTGGGACTGCACGGGCTGCACCAGGTTCGCCCACAGGTGGAGCTGCAGAGGCGCGAGACCATCCTGCCGCCGGACCTGTTTGAGCAGTACAGCAAGCTGTCGTTCTGGCAGGACCAGACCAACAGCCGGGCCAGTGTAGTCACCGCTCGGATGCCGTCTTCAGCGCCGCTGCAGGCAGTGAATCCCTAAAAGGATAGCGAGCCAAAAAACACAAACCTGTTCCACGTAAGCAAAACAGCGCCAGAGGGGCGTAGTAACGAAGCTGATCCACGAACAAGTCCAAAAAACCAACCAGCACCCATCATCACTATGAGCACAGACACCAATATCCAGATTTCCAGCAGCACGGCGGCGCGTGAAGTTGTCTTTGTGGACAGCAGAGTCAAAGACGCAGCCACCCTTCTCAAGGGTTTTCCGCCGGGTGCGGAAGTGGTGTATCTGAGCGCGGGGGAGGATGGTCTGAAGCAAATAGTCGCAGCTTTAGGGGAAGGCGGGGACGTGGGCTCTGTGCATGTGTTGGCCCATGGCAGTGAAGGGCAACTTTGGTTAGGCGGCTCGTTCCTGGACTTGGACACCCTGGAGGGGCATTCCGATGCACTGGCTGCGCTCGGGCGAGGGTTGACCGTCGATGGCGATCTGTTGATCTACGCCTGCGACATGGGACGAGGAGAAAACGGTCTGCAGTTTGTCTCGAACTTGGCGGCGTTGACGGGGGCGGATGTTGCTGCCAGCAGTGACCGCACGGGGGCAGGAGGAGATTGGAGTCTGGAGGTCGTGTCTGGCGAAGTTGGTATGGCGCAGGGGCCTGCTGACTATAGCTACGACTTGGCGACCGTCACTGTGACGACCAATGCTGACAACGGCGCCGGTTCTTTGCGTGCTGCCCTGTCGGCTGCTAACGCGGGCGACACCATTACGTTCAATTCAGGGATGACGATCACGCTAACCAGCGGCGAACTCACTGTAATAAATAACCTGACTATCGATGGGGACCTTGATAACAATGGGATGGCCGATGTGACGATCGACGCCAACTACAACAACCGAGTGTTGAGCATCGCTGCTGGGACCGTGTCGCTTGACGGTTTGGTCATTCAGAATGGTCTGGTCGCCGGTAATGGAGGTGGTTTTGGCAGTCTGGGTGGCAGCAGTGGCATGGGCGGTGGCCTGTCGGTCACTGGCGCCGGCACGAAAGTTACAGTCATTCACTCGACCATCTCCGGCAATCTCGCATCAGGAGGTGGCGGGGGAGGCGGCGGATTTGGCTACAACTACGGCGGCGGCGGCGGCGGTGGTCACAGTGGCAAGGGTGGGGGCAATGGCGGTGCGTACAACGGCGGTATAGCTGGAAGCCCAGCGTCCGGTGGCACCGGTGGGACGGGGGGGGCCAACGGTTTCCCCGCACAAGCGGGCTCAGGTGGAACCAATGCCGGTGCCGGGGGGGCTGGTGGTTCGGTGGTTGGCGGCTTTGTTGCTGGCGGAGCGGGTGGTTCCGCCGGTGGAGTGATCGGTGGCGGTGGCGGTGGCGCAGGTGCCTCAGGAGGGAGCAATGGTGGCGCCGGTGGATCAGGCTCTGGCGGCATGTATATAGGCACCGGCGCCACGGTCTATATGGCCAGCTCGACCATTTCCAACAACTCTGGTGCTGGCGGTGGTGGTGGCGGCGGTTACTCCGGCACAGGCGGTGTAGGGGGCGATGGCACCGGTGCTATCCTGGTGCGCGGCATGCTGAAGTACGAGAGTGGCTCTGTGACGTTCAGCGGCAACGATGGCGTAGCTGGGATCGGGGGCCATGGCCCTGGCCACTCTCCCGGTAACTCTGGATCCGGAACCGACAATATCAATTCGAATTTTGGCACTGTTGACAACTCGTGGAGTTATGTGCCCCCCGCCACCATCACCAGCGCCACTTACGACGCCGCCACGGGCGTGCTGTCGGTCACTGCCGCCGGTATGACCACTGGCGACACCATCGACGTGAGCAAGCTCAGCCTCACGGGCCAGGGCAGCTACACACTGACCACAGCTAACGTCACGGCCAGCAGTGCCACAGCCTTCTCGGTCACGCTCAACGCTGCGGACAAACTGGCCGTCAATGGCATCCTTAACCAGAATGGAGCCACGGCCGTAGGGGGCACTACCTTCAACCTGGCCGGTGCTGCCAATTGGGATGCCACGGCATCCGCAGCCGCTGACACTACTGGCAACGGCGTCACCGTATCGAATGTCACGGCCCCCACCATCACCTCGGCGACGTATGACGCGTCTACGAATGTTTTGACCGTCACGGGCACCAACCTGGTCAAGACAGTGGGCGCGACCAACGACGTCACCGTCTCGGCGCTGACCATCACCGGCGAAGGCGGTGGCGCCCGCGTACTCTCGACCACCGGCAACGTGGAAATCACCAGCGCCACCAGCTTCACCGTGACATTGGCGGGGGCCGATGCCACGGCCGTGGCGTCGCTGATGACGGCCAACGGTACGGCCTCGCTGGGCGGGACGACGTACAACCTGGAGGTGGCGGACGACTGGAACAGCGTCATCACCGGCGGTGATACTGCCGACACGACCAATCCCATCACGGTGTCCAACGCGCCGCCCACCCTGGCGAGTGCGACCTATGATGCTGCCACGGGCATTCTGAACGTGAGCGGCGCCAACATGGTGACCGGCGACACCATCGCGGTGAGCCTGCTGACGCTCATGGGGCAGGGCGGCGCTACCTACACACTGACCACAGTCAATACCACGGCCACCAGCGCCACGGCTTTCACTGTCACGCTGAACGCTGCTGACAAGCTCGCCGTCAATGGGCTACTTAACAACAACGGCGGGACGGCCGTAAGCGGCGCCACATTTAACCTGGCTGGCGCGACCAACTGGGACGCGTCCCGCACCACGCCTGCCGACCTGACAGGCAACGGCGTGACGGTATCGAATGTCACGGCCCCCACCATCACATCGGCCACCTACGACGGCACCACCCACGTCTTCACCGTCACGGGTACCAACCTGGTCAAGACCATTGGCGCAACGAACGACATCACGATTTCCACGCTGACCATTACGGGTGAAGGTGGCGCCACGCGCACCCTGAGCACCACGGGCAATGTCGAAGTCACCTCGGACACCAGCTTTACCTTCACGTTGGCGGGTGCCGACATTGCCGCAGTCGATAGCCTGCTCAACAAGAATGGCACCAGCTCTGCCAGCAGCTCCACCACCTACAACATCGCCGCAGCCGACGATTGGGACAGCGTCATTACCGGCGGCAACATTGCCGACCTCTCGGGTAACGGCATCACCGTCTCCAATGCGGTGCCCAGCATTCTTTCCTCTGCGTACGACGCAGCCACCGGAGTCCTCTCCGTCGCGGCCGTCAACATCGTGGGTGGCGACACCATCGATGTGAGCAAGCTCACCCTCACGGGTCAGGCTGGCAGCTACACCCTGACCACGGCCAACGTCACCGCCAGCAGCTCGACCGCATTTGCGGTGACCCTGAACGCGGCGGACCAACTGGCCATCAACGGCATCCTGAACAACAACGGCACCAGCGCGGTAGATACCACCACCTTCAACCTGGCAGCGGCCGCCAACTGGGACCAGACCACCACATCGAGTGCCGACCTGAGCGGCAACGGTGTGACCGTGTCGAATGTCACGGCCCCCACCATTACCAACGCCACCTACGATGCCAGCACCCACGTGCTGACCGTCACAGGCACCGGCCTGGTCAAGACCATCGGCGCCACCAACGACATCACCGTCAGCACACTGACCATTGCAGGAGAAGGCGGAGCCACCCGCACCCTGTCGACCACCGGCAACGTGGAAGTCACCTCGGCCACCAGCTTCAGCATCACCCTGGCCGGCGCTGACCAGGCGGCGGTCGAAGCCCTGTTCAACAAGAACGGAACCAGCTCCACCAGCGGCAGCACCTACAACCTGGCAGCGGCGGACGACTGGAACAGTGTGATCACCGCGGGCAACATTGCCGACGCCACCAACGCGCTCACCGTGAGCAACGTCCCGGTACCCACCATCACATCCGCCACCTATGACGCCAACATCGGAGCGCTCACAGTCACCGGCACGGGACTCTCCGGGCGGACAGGCGCCGTCAACGATATCGTGGCCGACAAATTCAGCCTGCAGGGGGAAGGTGGTGCCAGCTACACGTTGACCACCACCAGCAGCGTGGAGATCACCTCTGCCACCAGCTTCACCCTGACCCTGAGCGCGGCGGACAGACTGGGCGCCAACCTCCTCCTGAACAAGAACGGCACCAGCTCCACCAGTGCCAACACCTACAACCTCATCGCAGCAGAAGACTGGAACGCCGGGGCTGACGCTGCGCTGGTCATCGCCGACCCCACCGGCAACGGCATCACGGTGAGCAACGTCGTCGCGCCCACCGTCACCAGCGCCACCTACAACGTAGGCACCGGCGTGCTGGTTGTTGCTGGTAACAACTTCCTGAGCCTCAGCGGCGCCGCCAACGACATCACCGCCAACCGCATCCGCCTGCTGGGACAAGGCGCGTTCAACTACACGCTGACCGACACATCCAACGTGGACATCACGTCCAACACCAGCTTCACGGTCACCATGAGTGCCAACGACCGTGCGGCACTGGCCCTGCGCATGAACAAGGACGGAACGTCATCCCTTGACACCACGACCTACAACATTGGCATGCTGGAAGACTGGAACACCGGTGCGGACGTTGCTGTGGTCATTGCCGACCTGTTTGGCAACGGCGTCACAGTGGCTGGTAACGACCCGAACGCCCCCGTCTGGGCCTCGGCCAGCGCCAACGGTGCCAGCCTGGTGCTGACCTACACCGATGCCAGCGACCTGGATGCCGTCAACGTAGCAGGCACAGGCGCCTTCGCCGTAGTCTCTGGTGGAGTCGCCAACGCCGTGACCGGCGTGGTTGTGAACGGCCCCGCCAAAACCGTGACCTTGACCCTGACGACGCCGGTGGGCTTTGCCGAAGTGGTCACCGTGGCCTACATCGACCCCACGGCAGGCAACGACGCCAACGCCATCCAGGACATCCAGGGCAACGACGCCGCCAGCCTGGGCGTGACCCCGGTCACCAACAACACACTGGATACCACTCCCCCCGTGGTGAGCACAGCCACTGTGACCGCCAACCAACTGGTCCTGAGCTACACCGAAGCGACCACACTGGACGCGATCAACACCGCAACCAACGGCGCCTTTGTGGTGATGGCGGGAGGCTCAGCCAATGCCGTCACCGGCGTGGTTGTCAACGCAGCCGCCAAGACCGTCACCCTGACCCTTGCATTCGTTGTGGGAGCCGGCCAGACCGTCACCGTGGCCTATACCGACCCCACGGCAGGTAACGACGCCAATGCCGTTCAGGACGCAGCAGGCAACGACGCAGCCAGCTTCACCGCCCGGCCAGTGACCAACCTCACCGCAGCAGACCCAGACCCCGTCGTCCCCCCTGTCACTCCACCCGTCACCCCCCCCACCCCCGGCGTGCCCG
>JADMJR010000342.1:0-16726 GCA_018780365.1 Acidovorax sp.
GGCCGAGCCCGGCAGCACCACGCGGTGGTCCGGCCCGGCCACCAGGCGCACCCAATGCGGCGCCACCAGGCCGATGAAACCAATGATGCCGGTGGCGGCCGTCACGGCGCCCACGGCCAGCGCAGTCACCAGCACCGCCAGACGCTTGGTGCGCTCCACCGGCACGCCCAGCAGCGCGGCCTGGGCCTCGCCCAGCGCAATCGCATTGAGCGGGCGCGCCAGCGCCAGGCCCAGGCCGCAGGCCACCGCCACGATGGAGCCCACCAGCGCCACGGCGCTCCAGCGCGCGCCGCCCAGGCTGCCCAGCAGCCACATCTGGATGTTGCGCAGCTGTTCGTCGGTGGAGATGAAATTGAGGTAGCCCAGCCCCGCCAGCGCCAGCGCGTTGACTGCCACACCGGCCAGCAGCATCAGCCCCATGCGCGTGCCGCCATCGGCCTGCGCCAGGCCGTAGATGAGTGCCGTGACCAGCAGGCCGCCGCCAAACGCCATGCCCACCAGCGTCCAGCTGCCCAGCGTGCGCGGCAGGTCGGGCAGCCAGTGGCTGCCCAGCACGATGGTGAGCGCAGCAGCCAGCGCGGCCCCGCTGCTGACCCCGATCAGGCCCGGGTCGGCCAGCGGGTTGCGAAACAGCCCCTGCATCAGCGCACCGGCCAGCCCCAGGCCTGCCCCGGCCGCCACGCCCATCAGCAGGCGCGGCAGGCGGATGTTGATGAACACCAAATATTCGGGCGCCTGCTCGGCCGACGGCACCACGCCCACGGCCTGCAGCAGCACCTGCCACAGCTGGGCGGGTGCGATGGCATACGCGCCCTGCGTGCTGGCCCAGGCAAAGGCCAGCACGACCAGCACCGCCCCCACGGCCAGCGCGGCACGGGGCGACAGGCGCCCGGGACTCCAGCGCGCACCTGGCTGCGCCACGGCCACGCCGCTCACGCGGTGATCGCCAACATGCGGGTGTGCAGCTCGCGCACGGCAGCGGGCAGGCGTGGGCCAAAGCCCAGCAAGTGGCTGGCCTCCATGGCCAACAGCGCCTTGCGGCGAAAGGCGGGCGTGAGGGCGAGTTCAGGCCGCTGCCAGAACGCGGCCTCGCCGCCCAGCGCTTCGATGCCCTGCGTGCTGTTGAGCAGCACGTCCGGCGCGGCGCTGGCCATGGCCTCGGCCGTCAGGGGCCGGTAGCCCGCGAACTGGGTGATGGCATTGGTCGCGCCCGCAAAGCGGATCAGCGCATCGGCCGCCGTGCCGGTGCCGGCCACCATGGGGCTGTCGCCGTGCGACAGGATGAAGATGGCGCGCGGGCGCCGCGTGGATGCCGCCACCAGCTTTTGCACCGCTGCCCACTGCGCATCCAGGTCTGCCTGCAAGGCTGTGGCCTCGCGTTCGCGGCCCGCCACGCGGCCCACGGTGGCGACCTTGCGCTGCACCTCGTCCCAGGTGTGGTCGGCCTTGACCAGCTCCACGCGCACCCCGGCGCTGCGCACCTGGTCCAGCACCACGGGCGGGCCGGCCTCGGTGGTGCCCACCACGGCATCGGGCTTGAGGGACAGCAGCCCCTCGGCCGAGAGCTGGCGCAAGTAGCCGACCTTGGCGGTCTTGAGCGCGGCGTCGGGGAACAGGCTGGTGGTGTCGGTGCCCACCAGCTGGCCTTGCGCGCCCAGCAGGTAGACCACCTCGGTCAGCGCGCCGCCCAGCGAGACGATGCGCGCCGGGCTGGCTGCCAGCACGCGCTCGGCGCCCAGGGCAGACACCAGCGGCAGTGCGGCCAGGCCGCGCAGCAGTTGCCTGCGGCCCTGCTGCGCATCGATAAATCCGTCACGCGGCATGGGCTGTCTCCTGCGCTGGAGCAGCGTGGACCTGCAGCTCTGGAAGCCCAGCCACCAGGTCGCGCCAGCCCTGCAACTCGGGCTTGCCGGGCTTGCGCGCACCGAAGAACATGGCCATCAGCTCGCCCGCGTGGTCGAACGCCTCGACGGAGGTGACAACGCCATCGGCCGTGGGCTTTTCCACCACCCACACGCTCGCGATCATGTCGGTGCGCAGGTGCAGGTTGAAGCCCGCGTCCAGCACGTTGATCCACTGGGCGTGTGGTGTCTCCAGCGGCTGGATGTTGCGCACTGGCCCGGTGTGAATCTGGATGCAGCCGCCGCTGCCCACAAACACCATGATGGGCAGGCCATCCACCGCAGCCTCGTCCAGCAGGCGCGATACCGCTTGCGGCGCAGCGCGCCACGCGAACTGGCCTTGGACCAGGCGAAAGCTCTGCTGGCGCTCCACGCCGAACTTCTTGGTCAGGCCGAAGAACTCGTGCGTGTCCTGCATGGCACCCCAGGCCTCGCGCAGGCCGCCGGCGTCGATGTCGGCATCGGGCCGCACCGCCTCCGGCGCGGGCGCCTTGCCGAACACATAGCCGGCACTGGGCTGCGCGAAGCGGCTCACCACCGCATCGAATGCGGCCAGGTCGGTGGCCTCGCGCGTGAAGATCTTGTGCACGGCGCGGCCCTGGGCGTTGTAGAACTGCAGGCTGCGCGATGGCGGCTTGACGGGGTCGTTGGCCAGCTCCGTCACCGCAAAACCGGCGTGCCACTGTGCAAAGAACAGGCGCAGGTCGATGTCTTCGCCCAGCGCAATGCCCACCGGCCCGGTGGCCGACACATGCGTGTACACGCCGGTCTTCTCGTGCACCGTGCCTTCGTTGCGCGTCAGCGCCATCAGCGGGCCGCAGGTCTCCAGCGACTGCAGCAACTCCAGCCACGATCCCTGCAGCGGCACCACCTTGAGCGGGTGCTCATGCTCGCCTGCGTGCGCAGCCACTGCCGCGCCTTCCGACAGCCCCAGGCTCTCGGCGGCATCCTTGGCGCGCTTGCCGGCTGCGCGGGCGGCAGCGAACTGCGTGCGAATATCCGGTGCGGCGATCGGCGCAGCAGCAGCCGCAGCGCCTTGCGGGTTTGTTACGGCGGCGATCATTGCATGGCCTCCGGCGCGGTGTGCCACAGCACACGGCGCTGTTCGGCGGCCACCAGCGCAGCGCTGGCGGCGGTGTCCTGGCGCGCCTTGCACTGCTGCTCCCAACGGCCTTGCAGGCTCCAGGCCACGGTGCGGAAATGCGGCGTGAAGCCTTCGGCGTCGGCCAGCAGCTGCAGGTTGGCCGCGATCTTGCGGCCCATGGCGTCGCGGTGGCTGTCGCAGCAGGCCTGCACGTAGCCCGTCATCAGGGCGAGCGTGCCGGCCAGCAGCGCCTCGGCGCAGGGCAGGCTGTATTCCTCGTCGCAATGGGCGCCGGACGTGGGCGTATCGGGCGTGTCAGGTGCATGGCTCATGAACTGTCTCCTTGATGAAGTGCCTGAAAAGGTGCCTAGGGAGGTGACTTAGAAATCCGCCACCAGCGACACGCGCACCGCGCGGCCCGGCTGGCTGTAGGCGTCGATGAAGCTGGCGTTGGCGGCCAGGCCGCGCACGTCGGCCCAGCGCCAGTGTTTTTTGTCGGTGAGGTTGTAGATGCCGGCGTTCAGGCGCAGGTCCTTGCGGATGCGCCACTGGGCCGACAGGTCCAGCACCGTGTACGACGGCGTGAGGTACTGCGTGCTGCCCGTGGCGATGCTCACATCGCTGGCCTTCTTGGCAGCGGCGTGGGTCATGTCCAGCCGCGCCATCCAGCCGCCGGTGTCGTAGCGCAGGCCCGCCGTCAGGCGGGATGGGTCCACCGTGTTCACCGGTTTGCCGGTGGCGGTGTCGCGGCCGCGTGTCTGGCCGTAGGCAAACGGAGAACTCCACTGCCCACCCGCCCACTGGCCCCAGCGCATGTCGCCCTTGACCTCAAAGCCATTGAGCTTGACGCGGCCGATGTTGACCGACTGGAACACCAGCGGGTTGCCCGGCGCGCCCGTGCCGCCCACCTGGCGCAGATCCTCGATGAAGTCCTTGTAGCGGCCGGTGAACGCGGCGGCCTCGATGGACAGGCGCTCCATGCGCCCGCGCACGCCCAGCTCGACGTTCTGGCTCTTCTCGGGCTTGAGGTTGGCATTGGGCACCGTCTTGTAGTTGCCCACCGGGTTCTCGAAAAAGGCGTTGACCTGCCCCGCGTTGGGCGCACGGAAACCCGCCGCATAGTTGCCGAACACGCTCCACTGCTCGCTGGCGCGGTACAGCACACCCAGCTTGGGCGAGGTGGCGTTGCCCGACAGGGACACGGCCTGCGCGCCGAAGCCCGCCGGGTCGGCCTTGATGCGGAAGGTGTCGAAGCGCACGCCGGGCGTGATGCTCCAGGGGCCGGTCACGAACTCGTCCTGCACGTACAGGGCTGCGCTGGTTTCGGTGGTATCCGGAAAGCGCTTGAGCGGGAAGGTCTCGCCCACGGGCGGGGTCACGCCGGTCTGCAGGTTCTCAACCTTGGCGGACATGTAGTCAAAACCGTAGGTGATCTTCTGCACCAGGCCGCCAGGGCCCGCGCGCAGCACCTTGCTGCCCTGCAGGTTGGCCTGCCAGGTGCGCTCGTCGTAGGTCACGTCGCGCACGCGGTCCGCAGCGGTGTTGCGGTCTTCGGTGACGTACTCGCGCGAATGCGAATCCTGAAAACTCAGCGTCGCCTTCACGTCGTCGGCCAACGCCGAGTTCACGCGCCACGATCCTTCCCACGTCGCGCGGCTGCGCTGCATGTCGGTGAACGACGTAGAGCCCAGCACGGACGTGGCGGCCAGCGGCGGCTTGGAGCGCGCGGTGAGCAGCTCGTAGTCGGAGGTCTTGTCCACATGCTCCAGCGTGAACACATGGCGCTGGCCGCCGCCGGGCGTGAGGATGACCTTGCCCAGCAGCGCGCCGCTTCGGTCCTTCTGCGGATTGGGGCGGGTGCGGTCGGCATGGGCCGCGCTGTTGGTGCCCATGTTGTCCAGCTCGCTGGCGCGCGTGACGTTGCCGCCCAGCAGCCACTGCACCGTGTCGCCCGCCTTGCCCGCCACCGTGGCGCCCACGCGTTTGCCGTGCTCGTCGCCGTCGTAGCCCAGGCTGACCCGGCCACCGATGCGCTTGTCGCCCTCCAGGAAGGCCGAGGGGTCTGCGGTGATGAAGTTGACCAGGCCCGCCATGCCGTCGGAGCCATACAGCGCCGACGTGGCGCCGCGCACGACCTCGATGCGCTGCAGCAGGCCGATGTCCAGGTAGTCGCGCCCGAAGGCATTGGCGCTGAAGACGTAGCTGCGCGGCAGGCGGATGCCGTCCACCATCATCAGCACCCGGTTGCCGTCCAGGCCGCGGATGTTGAAGCCTGCGTTCTGCTCGCGCCCGGTGGAGCCGCTGGCCAGCGTGAAGCGTGCCGGCGAGCGCGTGACCGACACGTTGGGCAGCTCGCGCGCCACATCGCGGATGTCGCGCACCTGGCCTTCTTCGATGGCCTGCGCATTGATCACGTCGATGCCCATGGGCAGCTCGCCCGGGTCCTGCTCGCTGCGCGAGCCGCTGATGACGACTTCCTTGAGCGCCGGGCCTGCAGCGACGAGCTGCGCTGCGCCCAGTGGGCTGGGTGCGCCTTGCGCATGGGCGTTCCATGCCGAGCCCAGCGCACAGGCTACAAGCCAGGCGACGGGACGGAGGGTGAACGTGCGGGGACGGAATGCGGATACGGATGCAGGTGCGTGCGCCACGGAGGAGCCCTTCTTCTCTGGTCGAAATCAATGACAGGAAGCTGGCTCTGCGCACTCTCACACCACTCGGGTGCTGGTTGCGTCCGCTGGCAACAAACGATTATTTTATATGAGAATGGTTATCAATACACATTGTAATTGCCTACTTTGATGTGCAGCACCGCCAAACAAAACACCACCATCACACCCTTTGTCGTGCCTGGCGGGGCGTGATGCCGAATTGGCGGCGGAAAGCCGTCGCAAAGTTGGCGGCACTGGTGTAGCCGGCAAGTTGGGCGGCGGCAGCCACGTCGGCCTCACCTCGCTCCAGCGCGTCGCGTGCGCGCAGCAGGCGGCGCCGGCGCAGGTAGTCGATCACCGAGGAGCCCGCCACCTGCGGAAAGTGGCGCTGCAGGTGGGCGGCGCTCATGCCCACATGGCGCGCAATGGCCACCAGCGTGAGGCCATCGGCCGCGCCGCTGTCCAGAAAATCCCGCAGCGCGCGC
This sequence comes from Acidovorax sp., assembly GCA_018780365.1. Taxonomy (GTDB): domain Bacteria; phylum Pseudomonadota; class Gammaproteobacteria; order Burkholderiales; family Burkholderiaceae_C; genus Acidovorax. The sequence continues at coordinate 6,119 of JADMJR010000342.1, forward strand.
AGCCGCCGGTGGTTGCGTGCATCCAGGCCCGGCACCGACCAGGCGGACGCAGACGGCTGCGCCACGCTGCCCAGCGCCTCCACCACGATGTCCAGGCACCGGCTCTCCAGCCACAGGCGTTGCAGGCCTGGCGCCAGCGGTGGCGGACTGCTGAGCTGGTCGGCCAGAGCCAATGCGCGTGCAGAGGGCCGCCAGGGCGCCACGGCCAGATGCTGGCGGCAAAAGCGCTGCACCGCCGCATCCTCAATGCCCGCCGCCATCACCCATTCGGGCCGCAGGGTGAGCGTGACCTTGCGTTCGCTGCGGCCCCGCCGCCACTCCCGCACAAAACGGTCGGGCTCGGCCAGGCTCACCAGCGCCGCCTCGCCCTGGGCGGCGCCCGGCCCCAGCTCGAAGTGCCGGCTGCCATAGGCCAGCTCGCTGCGCCCGCTGAGCAGCATGCACAGCTTGAGCCCCGGGTGCAGCAGGTTGGAGGTGCGCATGGAGCACAGGTCCTGCACCAGCGTGCGGTACAGCACCAAGCCGGGGCGCAGCTCCTGCGTGTCCACGCTGCCGCGCAGCACGGGCGCCCCGGCCGCCGCACTGCACGTGGCCACCACGCGGTAGTCGGCGCCCAGCAGGTGCAGGTTGCGCGTCAGGTCGCTCAGGCCCAGCTCGGCCTCGGCCGGGGCTTCATCTGGGCGGGGCGCAAAGGATTCCGGGGAGTTCGCAAACATGAAAAGAGCTGCAGCGTGTAACACTCGCAATAGTAAACAAGTTTCATTCTCATTTAAAACACTGTTGAGGGACCCGTTTCCATGCACACCAGCGCCTTCTCGCGCGCGCCCCGGCGCCCTGCACTCCTTCACCCCTGGCGCCTGAGCGCCCTGTGCCTGGCCCTTGCGGCGGCGCAGGGGCAGGCACAGGCCCAAAGCAGCCCCGCCGCCGAGCCCACGGCCCTGTCCACCGTGGTCGTCACCGCGTCGGGCAATGAGCAGGAGCTGCGCGAAGCGCCCGCCAGCGTCTCGGTCATCACCCGCGAAGACCTGCAAAAACGCCCCGTGCAGGAACTTGCCGAGCTGCTGGGCACGGTGGAGGGCGTGACGCTGAGCCGCAGCGGCAACCAGGTGCCCGGCGTGCAGCTGCGCGGCCTGGGTTCGGCCTATACGCTGATGCTGATCGACGGCAAGCGCGTGAACGCCACCAGCGCCATGTTCCGTGGCAACGACTACGACACGGGCTGGGTGCCCACCGACGAGATCGAGCGCATCGAGATCGTGCGCGGGCCCATGTCCTCGCTCTACGGCTCGGACGCCATTGGCGGCGTGGTCAACATCATTACGCGCCCGGTGGGCAAGCAGTGGCGCGGCTCGGCCCGCATCGAATCCGTGGTGCAGCAGGACAAGGACGCGGGCGACAGCCGCCTGGCGGGCTTCTCGCTCGCCGGCCCCGTGGTGGCGGACACGCTGGGCATCAAGCTCACCGGCGCATACGACCAGCGCGATGCCGACGGCAGCATTAACTCGCCCGCCGCCAACGGCACGCGCCAGGCGGGGCTGCAGCACATCCGCAACCGCCTGTTCGGCGCGCAGCTGGCCTTCACGCCCAGCGCCCGCCAGAGCATCACCGCCGACGTGGACACGGGCCGGCGCGACCACAGCGGCTTTTTGATGGAGCGCGATGCCGTGTCGCTGCGCCACAAAGGCCAATGGGGTTTTGGCAACACCGAGCTGACCTTCGCGGCCGACGAGATCCGCAACCTCATTGGCATGGTCACGGGCCAGGTCAATCCGAACAAGGCCAGCACCACCAGCCTGGGCGGCAAGGTCAACATCCCCGTGAGCTGGGGCCACCAGTTCGTCACGGCGGGCTTCGACATCCGCCACGAAAAACTGCGCGACCCCGCCAACCTGCGCGGCCTGCCGGGCACCGCCGGCTTCAATGCCAGCCCCGAGACCTCCATCGGCCAGTGGGCGCTGTTCGTGGAGGACGAGATCCGCATCAGCGACAAGCTCGCCATCACCCTGGGCAACCGCTTTGACCACCACGAGAACTTCGGCGGCCACAACAGCCCGCGCGCCTACGCGGTCTACCACCTGAGCGATGCCGTCACCCTCAAGGGCGGCGTCTCCCGCGCCTTCCGCGCGCCCACGCTGCTGCAGGGCAGCCCGAACTGGGGGTCGGTGTCCTGCGGCAGCGCCACTGTGGGTTGCTACATCGTGGGCAGCAACGCCATCCAACCCGAGACCAGCACCAGCCAGGAGCTGGGCCTGCAGTTCGCGCAGGGCATCCACAGCGGCGGCCTCACGTTCTTCAACACCGACCTGAAGAACATGATCGACATCACCAACCGCACGGCCAACCGGGCGCTCGCGCCGAGCTACGACAACTTCGTGGGCTACCTGCCGGACGGCCGCCCGATCTTCCGCTACCAGAACATCGCCAGCGTACGCTCGCGCGGGCTCGAAGCCAGCTGGGCGGCCCGCCCCTCGGCCGCTTGGAACCTGCGCGCCAACTACACCTACACCGATGCCAAGAACACCAGTGGCGCCATCGCGCTGCCGCTGACCTATCGCCCGCGCCACGTGGTCAACCTGGGCGCGGACTGGAGCGCCACGCCTGCACTCACCGTGAGCGGCGCGCTGCGCTACCACAGCGCGCAGTACATCAGCGTGCCATCCAATGGCCAGAACAAGGTGGAGAAGGCGGGCTACGCGATCGCCGACCTCACCCTGGGCTGGCGCATGACTGAAGCGCTCACGCTGCGCGGCGGCATCCTGAACCTGACCAACAAAACCTTTGACCGCACCACGTCTGCCGACTTCAACGAAGACGGCCGCCGCTACTACCTGGCCCTGCATGCGAAATTCTGACCCCACCCCACGCCCCGCCACCGCCCGGTGGCTGCTGCTGATGGCGGCCCTCGCCACCCTGGGCCCTGCGGCCGCCCATGCACAAACCACCCCAACACCCGCCGCCGTAGTGGCCACGGCAGCCGCCCCGGCGCCCGCGCTGGAGAGCCCCCGCATGGAGCGCCTGCGCGCCACACTGGCCGCTGGCGGCAGCACCCAGAGCTTCTGGCGCGATGTGGCGGCCAGCGGCGGCCCGCTGGTGGAGCCCGGTGCCAATGCGCAAGAGGCGCTCGTCACCTTTCTCTGGCGCGGCACACCCGCCACGCGCAGCGTGAAGGTGTCCTGGGCCATGCGCACCGAAAGCGGTTTTGTGCTGACCCAGCTGGCACACAGCGATGTGTGGTTCCTCACACTGCGGCTGCCTGCGGGCCTGCGCGCGGCCTACCAGATGGTGCCCGACGCCACCATCCCGCCGGGCGCCGACCGCATGGCGCGTGCCAAGGCCGAAGACGCCGTGGCCCGGCCCGACCCGCTCAACCGCACGCCGCTGTGGCCCCAGCCGCCCACACACCCGGCCGTGTCGGCCGAGCGCACCGCCCCCCGCTCGGTGCTGCGCCTGCCCGGCGCGCTGCAGGAGCCCTGGGCGGCGGCCGATGTGGCGCCCGCCGTGCCGCGCGGCACGCTGGAGCACACCCGGCTGGCCAGCACGTTGCTCGCCAACGAGCGGGACATCAGCATCTACCTGCCCGCCCAGGCCAGCCGCAGCACCACTGCCGCCCTGCCCCTGCCCCTGCTGGTGCTGTTCGACCGCGAGGCCTACCTGGACCGCGTAGACATGCCCGCAGTGCTCGATGCGCTCATCGCCCAGCGCCGCATTCCGCCGCTGGCCGCCGTGTTGGTCAGCAACCCCACGCGCGCGCTGCGCGCCACCGAGCTGCCTGCCCACCCGGCGTTTGCCGACTTTCTGGCCCTGGAACTCATGCCCTGGCTGCGCACGCGGCATCCCCAGCTCTCGCCGCATGCGCGCGACGTGGTGGTGGCGGGGTCCAGCTATGGCGGCCTGGCCTCGGCCTGGGCGGGGTTCCGCCATCCGCAGACCTTTGGCAACGTGCTGGCGCTGTCGGGCTCGTTCTGGTGGGGGCCGGGCAATGTGCAGTACCAGCCCGACTTCAACCGTTTTGGAGAGGGTGAATGGCTCACGCGTGAATTTGCAGCCAGCGTGCGCCTGCCGCTGCGTTTTTTCATGACGGCGGGGCTGATGGAACATGCGCTCACCGGCGACGGCGGCGGCATCCTCGAAACCAGCCGCCACCTGCGCACCGTGCTGCAGGCCAAGGGCTACCCGGTGCACTACCAGGAGTTTGCGGGCGGGCACGACTACTACGCCTGGCGTGGCGAGCTGGCGCAGGGCCTGGTGGTGCTGCTGGGCGAACAGGCCACTGCCCAGAAATGACCATGGGAGCCCAGGGGCTCCCATGTGGACAGCGGCTGCCTGCGCAAAACGCTATGTTATTAATAGCTACCAGCGCTTTACCATCAGGCGCCAGCAGCCATTTTTATCAAAAAATTACGCGGGCTCCACCACACGCTGTGCGGCAGGAGTTGCCGCCGCAGGCCTGGCCACCACGGGCATGCGGATCAGGTGGTCGAACGCGCTCAGCGCTGCCTTCGACCCGTCGCCTGCCGCGATCACGATCTGCTTGAACGGCACCGTGGTGCAGTCGCCCGCCGCGAACACGCCGGGGATGTTGGTGCGGCCGTGCGAGTCGACGATGATTTCGCCGAACTTGGACAGCTCCACCGTGCCCTTGAGCCACTCGGTGTTGGGCACCAGGCCGATCTGCACGAACACGCCTTCGAGCGGCACCAGGTGCTCCACGTTGGTGGCGCGGTCCTTGTACTTGAGGCCGTTGACCTTGCCGTCGGCGCCGGTGATTTCGGTGGTCTGCGCGTTGGTGTGGATGGTCACGTTGGGCAGGCTCTTGAGCTTGTTGACCAGCACGGCGTCGGCCTTGAGCTGGTCGGCAAACTCGACGAGCGTGACGTGCTGCACGATACCGGCCAGGTCAATCGCGGCCTCGACACCCGAGTTGCCGCCGCCGATGACCGACACGCGCTTGCCCTTGAACAGCGGGCCGTCGCAGTGCGGGCAGTAGGCCACGCCCTTGTTCTTGTACTCGGCTTCGCCGGGCACGTTGACGTTGCGCCAGCGCGCGCCGGTGGACAGGATCACCGTCTTGGATTGCAAGGTGGCGCCGTTGGCCAATTGCACGCCAATCAGGCCGCCGGGCTCGCTGGCCGGGATCAGCTTGTCGGCACGCTGCAGGTTCATGATGTCCACGTCATAGGCGCGGGTGTGGGCTTCGAGCGCGGCGGCAAACTTGGGGCCGTCGGTCTCGAGCACCGAGATGTAATTCTCGATGGCCAGCGTGTCGTTGACCTGGCCGCCGAAGCGCTCGGCCGCCACGCCGGTGCGGATGCCCTTGCGGGCGGCGTACACGGCGGCTGCGGCGCCGGCAGGGCCGCCGCCGACGATGAGCACGTCGTACGGGGCCTTGGCAGACAGCTTGGCGGCATCACGCGCTGCAGCGCCGGTGTCGAGCTTGGCGACGATCTCTTCGACCGTCATGCGGCCCGAGGCGAACACCTGGCCGTTCATGAACACCATGGGCACGGCCATGATCTCGCGGTCGGCCACTTCCTGCTGGAAGGCGCCGCCTTCGATCACGGTGGTCTTGATTTGGGGGTTGACGATGGCCATGAGCGACAGCGCCTGCACCACGTCCGGGCAGTTGTGGCAGGTCAGGCTCATGTAGACCTCGAAGTTGAAGTCGCTTCCATCTGCCGGGGTGAGCGCCGCGATCTGCTCGATCACTTCGGGCTCGACCTTGGGCGGGTGGCCGCCGGTCCACAGCAGGGCCAGCACCAGCGAGGTGAACTCGTGGCCCAGGGGCAGGCCCGCAAAACGCAGCGAGTTGGCAGCACCCACGCGCTGCAGGGTGAACGACGGCTTGCGCGCATCGTTGCCATCGGTGCGCAGGGTGATCTTGTCGCTGCGCAGCGCCTGGATGGTCGTCAGCAGCTCCAGCATGTCGCGGGCCGTCTCGCTGTCGTCCAGGGATGCCACCAGCTCGAAAGGCTGCTGCACGCGCTCCAGGTAGGCGGAGAGCTGGGTCTTGAGTTGTTCGTCGAGCATGGTGGTGTCCTTTGAATTGTGGGTGGCAGGTTGAAGGCTGAGGCCGCTTTTGGCAACCCCGAAACCGCAACGGCGCGTGAAAAATGGGCGTAAAAAAGCCGGACGGCATGGCGCACACGCACCATGACGCTGTCCGGCTGGGGAGCACCCGGGCGCGGGCGCTCTGCCGAATCGGTGGTGGCTTAGATCTTGCCGACCAGGTCCAGCGATGGGGCCAGGGTCTTGGCGCCTTCGTTCCACTTGGCGGGGCACACCTGGCCGGGGTGGGCGGCGGTGTACTGGGCAGCCTTGAGCTTGCGCACGGTTTCCTTCACGTCGCGGGCGATTTCGTTGGAGTGCACTTCGGCGGTCTTGATGATGCCGTCGGGGTTGATCACGAACGTGCCGCGCAGTGCCAGGCCTTCTTCAGGGATGTGCACGCCGAAAGCGTTGGTCAGTTGGTGGGTGGGGTCGCCCACCAGAGGGAACTTGGCCTTGCCCACGGCGGGGCTGGTTTCGTGCCAGACCTTGTGCGAGAAATGCGTGTCGGTGGTGACGATGTAGACCTCGGTGCCAGCCTTCTGGAACTCGGGGTAGTTGTCGGCAGCGTCTTCGATTTCGGTGGGGCAGTTGAAGGTGAAGGCGGCAGGCATGAAGATCAGCACGGACCACTTGCCCTTCAGGTCGGCTTCGGTCAGGTCGATGAACTCGCCCTTGCCATTGCGGTTGACGAAAGCGGTGGTCTTGAAGGGCTGAACTTGCGTGTTGATCAGGGACATTGCTGTTTCCTTTAGGGGTTGGTTGACTGAACAGGGCTGAAGTTTAGGCGCTTGTACGCCATCTATCCAATTAATTGATTGAATTGAATCAATTGCTTATGGCTATTAAATGACGCCCGGCCAGGTGCCGTGAACGCGAACACAACTCAACATCAAACGCAGCCATTGCGCACGAACATGGGATTGCCTTGCGCCGGTGGATACAGGTCACGACAATCGGGGCCGAATCTGCACACACAACAAACAAACAAGGAGTCCCCATGCAAGGCGACGCACAAGTCATTGGCCATCTGCAGGCCCAGCTCAAGAACGAACTCACGGCCATCAACCAGTACTTCCTGCACTACCGCATGCTCAAGCACTGGGGCTTCGACAAGCTGGCCAAGAAGGAGTATTCGGAATCCATCGGCGAGATGAAGCATGCCGACTGGCTCATGGACCGCATCTTCACGCTGGATGGCCTGCCCAACCTGCAGGACCTGGCCAAGATCCAGGTCGGCGAAGACGTACCAGAGATCCTGGCCTGCGACCTGCGCGCCGAACAAGGCGCCCAGGCCACCATCAAGGATGGCATCGCCCACTGCGAAACGGTGCGTGACTATGTCTCGCGCGACCTGCTGCAAAAGATCCTGGACGACACCGAAGAGCACATCGACTTCCTCGAAACCCAGATCGACCTGATCGACAAGGTCGGCCTGCCAAACTACCTGCAGTCGCAGATGGGCGACGCAGACTGACAGCAAGAGTTCTCCAGAGCGCTCCACGAAAAAAGCAAAGAAGAAATCAAAAAAACGGGCCTCGGCCCGTTTTTTTGTGCCCGCACGCAGCCCCCGCCGGCACGGCCCATGCCCCTGCCCGTCACGGTTTGTTGCAAGTGCACATCAAAGCTGCAAAATTTCCCGCGATTAAATGCGAATGCTTCTCAACAAAAGTAGAATGCACGCCTACGACCCGCGCCCGCCTCTTGGGCCGCCCACCTGATACAGGCCCCGGGCACGCACCATGTGCTGCGCCCGGGTCCGTGATGCCCTGAATACCGAGCCAGCCAGTCAGCCAGGCCCTGCCGCCTGCTGCAGCCAGCGTTTGTACGTTTTATACCCAAACCTGCCTGGAGCCTTTCTGATGCCGCGCCGCACCGCCAGCCCCTGCCTTGCGGGGTTTCTGCCTCCCTCTTTTTCTGACCGCAGCGCCGCCCCCGGCGCGGCGGCGGCCCGGCCATGAAGGCGGCCCGCGTCGACTGGCGCTACCGCCTGGCCATCGCCTCCCGCGCCGTGGCCGCCGTGGGTGGCGGCTATGCGCTGGCCGCCGGTTTCGCGGCGGCACTGTCCCTGGGGCTGGCGCAGTTCATGCCACGTGTCGAGGCGGTGCTCACCGCCACCATGCTCGCCTGGGTGATGTATGCCATCGCCGCAGGCTGGGCGTTTTACGCGCGCACCGCCTGGGGCGCCTGGGGCGGCACGCTGCTGCCCGCACTGGTGCTGGGCGCCTGCGCCATGGCCCCGCAATGGATGAAGGCTGCCGCATGACCCCCACCACCACCGCACTGCCCCCCTCGACAACCGCCGAGATGGCCGCCGCAACCGCGGCACCCAGCACCCCGCCACGCGAGGCCAAGGCGCCCAAGACCCCCAACGACCGCGAGGGCTTTCGCCAGGCCATGTCGTGGCTGCACACCTGGGCCGGGCTGATCCTGGGCTGGCTGCTGTTTGCGATCTTCCTCACAGGCACGCTGTCGTTCTTCAAGAACGAGTTCAACCTGTGGATGCGCCCCGAGATGCACGGCCTGCCCGCAGCCGATGCACAGGTGGCACAAAAATCCCTGGACGCGCTGGCGCGCAAGGCGCCCGACGTCACGCAGTGGATCCTGCACCTGCCCGACGACCGCGACCCCGCCGTGAACATGCTGTGGCGCGGCACCGGCAACGGCCGCTTTGAAACCCTGCGCATGAACCCACAGACCGGCGAGGCCATCGAGGCGCGCCAGACCATGGGCGGCGACTTCTTCTACCGCTTCCACTTCGAGCTGCGCACGGCCCAGAAGGGCCGCTGGACCATCGAGGGCCGCTGGGTGGTCGGCGTGGCCACGATGCTGATGTTTGTCGCGCTCATCTCCGGCGTGATCACGCACCGGCGCATCTTCAAGGACTTCTTCACCTTCCGCCCCACCAAGGGCGGCCAGCGCGCCTGGCTGGATGCACACAACGTCACCGGCGTGCTGGTGCTGCCCTTCTATCTGATGATCACCTTCAGCGGGCTGATGATCTTCCACACGCTGTACATGCCTGCCGGCATCGCCACCACCTACAAGAACGAAAAAGGCGTCGACTCCAACGCCTACTTTGCCGACCTGCAGGGCGAGAAGGCAGAAAGCCGCCCCCGCCGTGGCGCCAGCGACAAGGTGGAGCCCCTGCCCGCCATCGCATTGCAGCCCATCCTGAACGAAGCCAGCGCCCGCTGGGACGGCGGGCGCATTGGCCGCGTGCAGGCGCGCCGCGATGCCAAGGGCCGCGCCGTGGTCGAGGTGACGCGCCACGAAGGCGACCGCCTGCAGTACCGCCCGCCGCGCCTGCTGTTTGACGCCACCACCGGCCAGTGGCTGGACCAGGCCGACGCCACCGGCCCCGCCGCCAAAACCTACGGCGTGCTGGTGGGCCTGCACGTGGCGCACTTTGCCGACATCGGCCTGCGCTGGGCGCTGTTTGGTTTTGGCCTGCTGGGCAGCCTGATGATCGCCACCGGCATGGTGCTGTGGTCGGTCAAGCGCAGCGCCAAATCACACACACAGGCCAGCCGCAAAGGGGCCGCAACCCACACAACCCACGCCACACCCGCCAAGGCGCCCTTTGGCGAGCGCCTGGTGGCCGCGATCAACATCGCCACCCTGGCGGGCCTGCCCCTGGCCTGCGGCGTGTACATCGCCTCCAACCGCCTGATCCCCCCGGGTATCGAGGGCCGGGCCGACGTAGAACTGGCCTGGTTCTTCAGCGCCTGGGGCCTGGCACTGCTGTGGGCCCTGGCCAGCGCTGTGGTGCGAGAGAGCCGCATGGGCTGGTCGGTGCCGCTGGGTGCTGCGGGCCTGGTGTGGGGCCTGATCCCGGTGATCAATGCCCTGACCACCCACACCCACCTGGGCATCACGCTGCCCGCTGGCGAATGGGCGTGGGCCAGCATGGACCTGGCCTTCCTGGTCACCGGCCTGCTGCTGGGCTGGCTGTCGTGGCGGCTGCGGCCGGGCCGCGCGCCCCGGGGAAAAACCGCTGCGGCCAAGGCGCCACGCACGGCCCCTGCTGCGGCATTGCCCGCCACGCCCGATGTGTCCGTCTCCACCTCGGGAGCCTGAGCACCATGTCCGCTTTTCTGCTGTGTTTTGCGGCCTGGTCGGCCATTGCGCTGGGCATGGACCGCCACCATGAAGACGCCACGGGCCGCGAAGGCGCGGCACGCCGCCTGCAACAACTGCGCCGCGCCGGATGGCTGCTGCTGCTGTTCTCGCTGTGGCTCGCGGCCCGCCCGGCCGGTGGCGCCCCCGCCTCGCTGGGCGTGACCGCGTGGGCAGTGGCCCTGTCGGTCGCGGCCGTGGCTGTGACGGCCACCGTGACCTGGCAGCCCCGGCGCACACCGCTGCTGGCGGGGGCCGCCCTGGCGGCTGGCCTAGTAGCCTGGGCTGGGGGTTGGTGAGTTGACAGGGCCCGGCCGCGCCCGCCCCGGGTGGCGGCGTTGAGGCCCTGGTCCTCTGTCCACTCTTGCTCGGCCCCCTTCGACCCACTTGCCCCTCTTGCCCCTTTCGGCCCTCTCGTTCCTTCCGGCCCCGGTTTCTTTTTCT
>JADMJR010000342.1:16736-29272 GCA_018780365.1 Acidovorax sp.
CGCCCCCCCCCCCCAGCCACCGGCCCGCATGGGCCCGCGCCAGGCCCGGTGCCTGCAGAGCCTTTCTCCACTGCGCTGCGCACATACCAAGGAAAACCCATGCACGCCCCCCTCCGCCACCCCCAAGCCCTGCATCCGCTGGCCGCCGCCGTCCTGGCCGCTTTCTGCGGCACTGCGCTGGCACAAGCCACGCCCCCGGCCACCGCCCCCAAAACCCTGGGTGAGGTCACGGTGCAGTCGTCCGGCGCGGACGATGGCTATTCGCCCGCCGCCACCAGCACGGCCACCAAGGGCAGCGCGCCGCTGCGCGACGTGCCCCAGGCCGTGAACGTGGTGCCCGGCCAGCTGCTGCGCGACCAGGGCGCCCGCTCGATGGAAGACGCGCTGCGCAACGTGCCCGGCGTAGCCATGAGCCATGGCGACGGCCAGCGCGACCAGGTGGTGATCCGCGGCTTCACGGCCATTGCCGACCAGTTTGTGGATGGCGTGCGCGACGACGCGCTGTACTTCCGCGACCTGGCCGACATCGAGCGCGTGGAAGTGCTTAAGGGCCCTGCCGCCGTGCTGTACGGGCGCGGCTCGTCGGGCGGCCTGATCAACCGCGTGACCAAGAAGCCCAAGTTCGGCGAGACTTCGGGCGAGGCATCGCTGGGCCTGGGCAGCTTCGATTACCGCCGCGCCACGGCCGATGTGAATGTGGGCATCAGCGACACCGCCGCCTTCCGCATCAATGCCGCCGTCGAAGACTCGGGCAGCTACCGCGACCAGCAGTTCGTCAAGCGCCACAACTTCGCGCCCTCACTGGCGCTCAAGCTCGCCGCGCAGACCGACCTGCTGCTGCAGTACACCAACGCCCGCGACAAGCGCCTGACCGACTTCGGCATCCCGGCCCTGAACGGCCGCCCCGTGAACGTGCCCGCCAGCACCTACTACGGCTCCCGCAACGCCGCGCAGGACGACACCACCACCAGCACCATGCAGTCGCTGGCCGCCACGCTCAACCACCGCTTCAACGACGACTGGTCGGTGCGCAACGTGACCCGCGCCTACGACTACGCGCTGGACCGCTACAACACCCTGCCCGGTGGCACCACCAACCCCGTGAACATGACGGTGGGCCGCACACGCTCCTTCATCCTGCGCGACGAAACCGGCCTCTTCAACCAGACCGACGTCACCTGGCGCAACCAGCTCGGCGGCCTCCAGCAAGAGTGGCTGATGGGCATGGAGCTGGGCCAGCAAAAGAAGCGGGCCGAATCGGTGTCGGGCGGCGCCGACCGCGTCTCCATCCTCAACCCCGCCGGCGTGGCCGCGCCGGTGATTCCGGCCGCCAGCTACACCGCCGACAGCGCCATCCCCAGCCACACCACCCAAGACACGGCCGCGCTGTACTGGCAAAACCAGATCACGCTGGCACCCCAGTGGAAGGCGCTGGTGGGCGCACGCTACGACGTGTTCAAGCAGCAGACCGAGTTCGACCGCAAGCTCTCTTCGCTGTCGCGCACCGACAAGAAGTTCAGCCCCCGCGCCGGCCTGGTCTGGCAGCCCAGCGACGCCGTGTCGTACTACGTGTCGTACAGCAAGTCGTTCCAGCCCTCGGCCGAAACCTTCGCGCTGGCCGCCAGCAACACCGCCGCCGAGCCCGAGATCACGCAGAACAAGGAAATCGGCGTCAAGCTGGACCTGCTCGATGGCCGCATGAACATCACCGGCGCGCTGTTCAACCTGGAACGCACCAACATCAAGAACACCGACCCGACCAACCCGTCGCGCCAAATCAACGTGGGCACGCAGCGCACCAACGGCCTGGAGCTGACCACCAGCGGCCGCCTGCCCGGCCGCTGGGACGTGAGCGCCGGCTACGCCTGGCTGGACGGCCGCATGACCAAGTCGCTGGCCACCACCACCTCCACCCAGCTGCCCACCGCCGCCATCGCGGCCCAGGGCAAGGTGCCCGCGCTCACGCCACGCAACTCGGCCTTCCTGTGGGCCATGAAGGACCTGGGCCACGGCCTGCGCGTGGGCGGCGGCGTGAACTATGTGGGTGCGCGCTTCACCTCGCTGACCAATCTGGTCACCCTGCCCGGCTACACCACGCTGGACGCGGCCCTGCAGTACACGCTGGGCCAGTGGGATGTGGACGTGAACATCAAGAACCTGGCCAACCGCAAGTACTACGCGTCCAGCCACGGCAGCAACGACAACCTGATCCTGCCCGGCTCGCCGCGTGCGGTGCAGGTGACGTTGCGGACGCGGTTCTGAGGGGGTGAGTGGCGGAAGAGGTCAAAGGACCAAAAATTCAAGAGAATTTGGCATCTTCCGCCTGATGTTCATGGATTTATAGCTATAAATTCAATAGCACAAAGACATCCCCATCGGAGTGCCTCTTTTTGCCAGAGCGTCAAACGCCTGATGCATCACATGGGCAGTGAACGGGCTGCAGCAGCGCTCTTTGAAAGGGATGTGGCGGTCATGCTGACCGCGCTGCGAGCCCTTCCGAAGAACCCGCTCCGCATCATGGCGGCGTCCCGCCCTTCTTGTGCACCTTGAAACTTTCATCCAGGTAGACCGTAGAACTCGTCATCCCATAGCCTTCGCAGACAAACCCGTTCAAAGGCAGCACGCCCGGCGCATCGGTGATCCGGCCTCTCGCCTCCTTGTACTTCTTTCCAGCACGCCGCGAATGGATGGCGGCGTTGGTCAGGTAGTTGAGGCTCACCCGGTAAGAAGAGTTGCTGGAGTAGTCTTCGTCGTCCTGCTGCTCGCCGATGTGTTCCAGGTCTTTGGTCTTGGCGTTGTAGCGGAACTGCAGCGTGAAGCCCGAGAACCGGGCGGCGTCTGCGTAGTAGACCGCCTGAACGAACAATGAATTGTTCTTGATGTCCAGGTTGTAGAACTTGCTGGGGTGGCAGAACTCGCCGGACGTTGAGAGCACCTGATAGCTGCCATCCGCTCTCCCAGTCAGGACAAGCAACCGCTCCTCTCGCTGGCCTTCTCCTTTGTGCTTTGTCAGCAACAGGGCCAGGTCGGGAACGCCGTCGCCGTTCAAGTCGCCTTCTGCAGTGGCCCAGACAAAGTCGGGATGCCGAAACTCGGGGGCTATTGCGAGCCGGGCCCTTTGCTCTGCGGATGTGTTTCCGTCTGCGGCATGTGCATTGCCCATACACAGCATGGCCAGAACAGCGGGCCCGAGCAAGGCAGCCATGCATGCTGCAGATGCGTGTGCGATGGGCCGAACGGCGCGGAATATCTTGGACACAGAACTCTCCTGAGAGCGACTCGCAGCCTGGGTTTGAAGTCGAGGCACTGTTCAGACGCAGGTGTGAGTCTCTGCCAAGCCAGCGCGTTGGGGCGAAGGGACTATAGCCTGCAGGCTCACACCCCGCCCTGCACCCACAGCCCCTGCGCGCAAAGCCGCTACTCCCACCAGGCGCCTGCCGAAGAGCAAGCCGCACCGATTTCCAACACCTCTACCCCGCACGCAGTCACGAATAAAAACAATTCCCATTTGCAATGTAAAATTAGGTTTCCGCAAGCCACAGCCCTCCCCCAGAGCCTCTTTTTGAACAGGCCTCCCGGCTGCAGCCAGCACCCACCGTCTTCTGATGTCTCCGGGTTGTCTGGCTTGATGAACCACTTTTTCGCCTTCTCTGTTGCGACAGCGCGCCCCGTGCCGTGGGCGGCGCTGGCGGTGGTGCGACTGCTCGACGGTCCTTGCCACCCTGCCCCCACGCCATGCTGAGCCCCACCGCCCTGCGCCGCTGGAGCTGGACCCACAAGTGGTCCAGCCTGGTGTGCACCGTCTTCATGCTGCTGCTGTGCATCACTGGCCTGCCGCTGATCTTTCACCACGAAATTGGCCACCTGCTGGGCACCGAGGTCGAGGCGCCTGCGATGCCCGCCAACACGCCGCGCGCCAGCCTCGACAAGGTGCTGGCTACCGCGCATGCGCTGCACCCGGATCGTGTGGTGCAGTTCGCGTCGCACGCCGAGGACGACAACAACGTCTGGTTTGTCACGCTCACGCCCACGCCGGCGCCCACGGACGATTTCAAGTCTGTGGCGGTGGATGCGCGCACGGCCCAGGTGCTGGCTCAGCCACGGTTTGACGAGGGCTTCATGCATGTGATGTTCCGCCTGCATGTGGACCTGTTTGCAGGGCTGCCGGGCAAGCTGTTTCTGGGCTTTATGGGTTTGCTGCTGCTGGTGGCCATCGTCACCGGCGTGGTGCTGTATGCGCCCTTCATGCGCAAGCTCGCGTTTGGCGAGGTGCGGCGGGATCGGTCCACGCGGGTGAAGTGGCTCGACCTGCACAACCTGCTGGGCATCGTCACGCTGGTGTGGGCGTTTGTGGTGGGTGGCACGGGCATGATCAACACGTGGGCCGACCTGCTCATCAAGTACTGGCAGTACGACCAGCTCTCGGTGCTGCTCAAGCCTTACGAAGGCCAGCCCACCGTGCCCGCCGCCGAGCGCGGCCCGCTGCAGCAGGCGCTGGAAGTGGCGCAGGCCCAGGCGCCAGGCACCAAGCTGTCGTTCATTGCGTTCCCGGGCACGGCGTTCTCCAGCCCGCACCACAACACGTTTTTCATGCGCGGCAACGAGCCGCTCACCTCCAAGCTGCTCAAGCCCGTGCTGGTGGATGCACGCACGGCGCAGGTCACGGCATCGCCCGCACTGCCGTGGTACCTGACGGCGCTGCTGGTGTCGCAGCCGCTGCACTTTGGCGACTACGGCGGCATGCCGATGAAGATCCTCTGGGCGCTGCTCGACATCGCCACCATCGTGGTGCTGGGCAGCGGGCTGTATCTGTGGCTGCGCAAGGGCGTGCAGGCGGGTAGCCCCGCGACACAAGCTGCAGGCAGCGCCACCGGCGGTTTTGCGGGCAGCGCATTGCCTGCCATGCCTGCTTCAGGCGCGGCGCGCACCACGGAGGGCGCAGCATGAAAAAGCCCAGCCCTTTCTGGGCCCTGTGGGGCGCGCCCATCGTGATGGGTGTGCTCACCACCACCGGGCTGCTCACGGCCCTGGTGTCTGACACCTGGGGCGACTGGTGGTCGTGGGTGGCGCTGGGTGTGCCGGTGGCGGTGATGGGCTGGTACAGCTGGCCCCACACACCGGCTGCGGCAGCCGATGCACCCGGCGCATCAAGCCCTTCTTCCTCTGCACCACGCTGAGTTCTTTGCTTTTTTTGATCCCATCCCCCATGCGTTCCGCCACACCGTCACACACCGCCCCGCTGCTGCGCCCTGCGTCTCCTGCGAACCCTGTCACGCCCATTGCCCTGGCTGCAGCCTTGGTGGTGCTGACCCTGGCCACACCGGCACTGCATGCGCAGCAGCCCCCTACCCCCGCCGTTGCGGGCGAGGCCAAAACCCTGTCCACCGTGACCGTGAACGCCAGCGCCGACGCCTCGGCCCAGGGCCTGTCGCCCGCCTACCCCGGCGGCCAGGTGGCGCGCGGGGGCCGTGCGGGCGTGCTGGGCACGCGCGATGCGATGGAAACGCCGTTCTCCATCACCAGCTACACCAATGAGCTGATCCAGGACCGCCACGCCCGCAGCGTGGGCGACGTGCTGCAGAACGACCCCACGGTGCGCGTGGCGCGCGGCTTTGGCAATTTTCAGGAGTCGTACTTCATTCGCGGCTTCCTGCTCGGGTCGGACGACACGGCCCACAACGGCCTGTACAGCCTGTTGCCACGCCAGTACATCGCCACCGAGCTGTTCGAGCGCGTGGAGGTGCTGCGCGGCGCCTCGGCCTTTTTGAACGGCGCCAGCCCCAACGGCGGCGGCATTGGCGGCAGCATCAACCTGCTGCCCAAGCGCGCGCCCAACGAGCCTTTGAACCGCGTGACCTTTGGCGTGGCCAGCGGCGGCCAGACGCAGCTGGCGGCCGATGTGGCCCGCCGCTTCGGGCCCGATGGCAACACCGGCATCCGCGTAAATGCCGCCACCCACAGCGGCGGCACTGGCGTGAACGATGAAGATGTGAAACTGGGCCTGGTGGCCGTGGGCCTGGACTGGCGCAGCCGCGACGTGCGCCTGTCGGGCGACATCGGCTGGCAAGACCACAAGCTGCTCAACACCCGCACCAACGTGACGCTGGCCGCCACTGCCACGCAGGTGCCCACCGCCCCCGACAACGCCACCAACTTCGCCCAGCCCTGGACTTATTCCAACGAGCGCGACACCTTTGGCACGCTGCGCGGCGAGTGGGACATCACGCCCCACATGACCGGCTGGGCCGCTGCGGGCGCGCGCCGGGGCACCGAGGCGAATTCGCTGGCCAACCTCACGGTGGCCCACAGCGGCACCGGTGCGGGCACCACCTACCGCTTTGACAACACCCGCAAGGACAGCATGAACACCGGCGAGCTGGGCCTGCGCGGCAAGCTGCAGACCGGCAGCGTGGGGCATGAATGGGTAGCAGTGGCGTCGCACTTCAGCGCCGACAAGAAGAACGCGTATGCCATGGACTTTGGCAACACGCAGGCCACCAACCTCTACCGCCCCGTGTACGCGGCCCTGCCTGCCCTGAGCGCCAACACCCTGCGGGGCGGCGACCTGGCCGACCCGCGCCTGACCGGCAGCACGCGCCTGACCAGCTTGGCGCTGGGTGACACGATGTCGCTGCTGGACAACCGCCTGCTGCTCACCGTGGGCCTGCGCCATCAGTCGCTGGAGATCGCCAACTACGCCTACGGCACCGCCGTGCAGACCGACCGCTACGACCAAAGCCGCACCAGCCCGCTGCTGGCGGCGGTGTACAAGTGGGGCAAAAGCCTGTCGGTGTATGCCAACTATGTGGAAGGCCTGAGCCAGGGCCAGACCGCGCCCAGCACCGCCGCCAACCGGGGCCAGATGCTGTCGCCCTATGTCTCCAAACAAAAGGAGGTGGGCGTGAAGTTTGACGGCGGCCGTGTGGGCGGCAGCGTGGCGCTGTTCTCCACCACCAAGCCACGTGCCTATGTGGGCGCCGACAACCTCTTTGGCAGCAGCGGCAAGGACCGCCACCAGGGCATCGAGCTGGCCGTGCAGGGCGAGGCCACCAAGGGCCTGCGCCTGCTGGGCGGACTGACCTGGCTCGACGCCAAGCAGCTCGCCACCGGCGCGGCCAGCACCGACGGCCGCCGCGTGATTGGCGTGCCCAAGCTGCAGGCCAATGTGGGCGCCGAATGGGATGTGCCAGGCGTGAGCGGCCTGGCCGTGGATGGCCGCCTGGTGCACACCGGCGCGGTCTATGCCAACGCCACCAACACGCTGCGCGTGCCCGGCTGGAACCGCCTGGACCTGGGCGTGCGCTACCTCACCGAGGTGCAGGGCCGCCTGGTCACGCTGCGCGCCCGCGTGGACAACGCGACCAACCGCAACTACTGGGCGTCGTCGGGCGGCTACCCCGGCGCGGGCTACCTGGTGGTGGGCGCGCCACGCACCTTCTCTTTGAGCGCCAGCGTCGATTTTTGACGCACTCCGGGCGGTGCCGTTCAGCCAGCCGCCCGGCCCCCAGCCACCCAGCGCCTGACCACCGGGCGCAGGCAGCCAACTTCTTTCGCACAGGGATTGCGCCTGGCCCCGCAGGGGGCGCGCACACCCTGCGCACGCACATTTTTTGTTGAAACCACCGAAAGGAAACTGCCATGTCATCGTCCCAGCGCCTCAAGGCCCCGCTGCTCGCCACCCTGCTCGCCTGCGCATCCCTCACCGCCGTCACCAGCGCCCACGCCCACCAGGTGTGGCTGGAAAACGCGGGCGGCCAGGCCCGCCTGCACTTTGGCGAGTTCAACGAGAACCTGCGCGAATCCTCGCCCGGCGCGCTCGACAAGTTCCTGGGCGCGCCTGCACTCGACCAGCGCAGCGCAGCGGGTACGCAGCGCCTGGAAGGCAAGCTGGGCAAGGACGCTTTCAGCTACACCACGCAGGCCGATGCGCAGGCGCTGTTTGCCACGGCCAGCTACCCGCTGATCGACCGCAGCAAGCGCAACCAGCCCGCCATGCTGTGGGTGCCCGCCGCGCGTTGGGTGGCCAACGCGGCCCAGGCGTCCGAGGCCAATGCCAAGGCACTGGACCTGGTGCCCACCGGCAAGCCCGGCGAGTTCAAGGTGGTGTTCAACGGCGCGCCCCTGCCCAAGGTGCAGGTGGAAATGGTGGCGCCTTCGGGCTGGTCGCGCGGTGAACAAAGCAGCGACGACGGCACGGTGACCTTTGCCCTGCCCTGGAAGGGCCAGTACGTGGCCGAGGTCAAGCACAGCGACAAGACTGCGGGCGAAGCCCAGGGCAAGCCCTATGGCGAAGCCAGCTACGTGACCACGCTGAGCTTTGTGCAGAAGGACGGCGTGGCATCGCCTGCGCTGCCCGAGCCCCCCGCCAAGGGCCACTGATCTGCGGGGCCGCAGCGCCCCTGCGGCATCGCCCACCCGCCCGGGGTGCACACCACCCCGCCCCTCACCCGTGCAGCGCCGCCGCGCCACGGGTTTTTTGTGGCTGCGCCATTCGGCCTTATGAATAAAAAAGGCCCTCTGCGCGCACTGCATAACGGCTTTAAGCTACCAAAGTAATAGCACATGATCCACCACCATCTTCTGCGCACCGCCGTCGCCCAGGCCGTGCTGCTGGCCCTGCACGGGGCCGCCCAGGCCCAGACGGGCACGGCCGACAACACCGCCCCAGCCCCCACCGCCGCCGCTGCGCCCTCGTTGCGCCAGGTGGATGTGGTGGACTCCACCGCTGGCGCCGCCGCCACACCCGCACGCCGCGCGCAGGCCAGCTCGCGCCTGGGCCTGTCGGTGCTGGAGACGCCGCGCGCCGTGAGCGTGATCGACGGCGCGCTGCTGGAGCAGCAGATGGCCACCACCGAACGCGACGTGCTGCGCAACGCCTCGGGCGTGTCATCACGCAGCGAGTACTACGGCTCGTATTCGCAGTTCGCCATCCGGGGGCTGTGGGCCAACAACATCAACAACTACCTGCGCGACGGCGCCAAGTTTGCCCACCTGCTGGACCCACCGCTGTTCAACATCGACCGCGTGGAAGTCATCAAGGGCCCGGCTGCGCTGGAGTTTGGCCAGGTTGCGCCTGGCGGCCTGATCAACTACGTGAGCAAGCGGCCCCAGGCCGAGCCCCTGCGCACCGTGAAGATCGGTGCAGGCAGCCATGGCTGGCGCAGTGCCGAGTTCGACCTGACCGGCCCGCTCAATACCGACGGCACGCTGCGCTACCGCCTGGACGGCGGCGCCAGCCGGGGCGGCAGTTTTGTGGACGGCAACACCCCGCGCAAGCAGGGTGTGGCGGGCAGCCTGGAGTGGCAGATCACGCCCGACACCGTCTGGCGCGCGCAGGCCGAGACCCAGAGCCACGAAGGCGTATCGACCGTGGGCCTGGCCGTGCCCGACCCCAAGAACCCGCGCAGCGCCGACATGCTGCCCGTGGGCAGGTTCTACGGCGAGCCCTGGCTCAACACCGACGGCCACCTGCGCTTTTATTCCACCGAGCTGCAGCACCGCTTTGCCAACGGGCTCGAAGGCCGCGTGCACCTCTCGCGCAACGAAACCTTCCGCAACGTGAACCTGCCCTCACCCTTCGGCCCCCTCACCAACGGCAAGGTGGCACGCGGCTACTGGCTGGCACCGGGGCAGGACTACACCTCAGACACCGCGCTGGCCGAGCTGCGCGCCAAGGTGCAGACCGGCGCGGTACAGCACCAGTTGCTGGCCGGCCTGGACTGGCGGGTGAACAAAGGCGTCTATGGAGCGCGCACCACGGGCAACCTGGGCACCATCGACCTCTACAACCCCATCGCGGGCCGGGTGCCGCCCGTGGCCTCCACCGGCGTGACCCGGCTGTCCACGGATGCACGCAACACCGGCCTGTTTGTGCAAGACCGGCTGACGCTGGGCGACTTCGGCCTGCTGCTGGGCCTGCGCCACGACCGCTTCAAGGACATCTACACCACGCCCGTCACCGACCTGAGCAAGACCCAGCCCAGCGCCGCACTGACCTGGCAGCCGCGCCCGGGCAGCATGGTCTACGCGAGCCATGCGCGCTCGTTCCAGGCCAACTCGGGCACGCTGGTGTGGGGTGCGCAGTCGGCCCCGCCCTCGGAGGGCAAACAACTGGAAGTGGGCTGGAAGCAGGAATGGCTGGACCAGCGCCTGATGACCACCGTGTCGGCCTTTGACCTGGAGTTCACCAACGCCCCCGCCAACGACCCCGCGCATCCGGGCTACTCAGTGCTCACGGCGCGCCAGCGCATCAAGGGCATCGAGCTGGAGCTGCAAGGCCGCATCACACCCGGCTGGACGGTGACGGCCAACGCCAGCTTCCACGACCCCAAGGTGCTGGCCGACACCACGGCCGGTGCCAACGTGGGCAACCGCGTTGCGCTGGCCACGCGCCGCAACGCATCGCTGTGGACGCAATACCGCCTGCCCCAGCTGCCCGGCCTGTGGGTGGGCGGCGGCCTGGTGCACCAGGGCGACAAATTCATCGCCAACGACAACAAGTGGCGCCTGCCTGGCTACACCGTCGTGGACCTGGCCGTGGGCTACCAGTTCGCAGGCGGCGTGCGGCTGCAGGCCAACCTGAAGAACGCGGGCAACCGCCGCTACTACCTGGACGGCACCACCAACGCCGCAGGTTTTGGCGCCGTGGTGCCCGGCACGCCGCGCAGCCTGCAGGTGTCGCTGGACTACACGTTCTAAAGACCAGCTCAAAAGACCGGCGCCACGCCCGCAGCCAGGCACGCACCGCGCCGTGCCTGGCACCTGCCGCGCCCGTCCCCCTTTTTTCAACCATCGGAGAAACAGCACCATGCAATCTGGCATCACCGTTTGCCGCACCGCCATCGCGCACGCGGCCCTGCTCGCCCTGTGCGGCGCAGCCCATGCGCAGCAGGCCACCCCCACAGCCCCCACGGCCGAAAAAGCCCTCGCCCCCGTCACCGTGAGCGCGGGCGCCGAGCAGGAGAGCCCCACCGCCCCGGTCAGTGGCTTTGTGGCCAAGCGCGCCCTGAGCGCCACCAAGACCGACACCCCGCTCATCGAAACCCCGCAGGCCATCAGCGTGATCACCCGCGACCAGATGGAGGCCCAGGGCGTGCAGACGCTGCGCCAGGTCACGGCGTACACGGCCGGGGCGGTGTCGAACTACTTTGACAGCCGCAGCGACAGCTTCAAGGCACGCGGCGGCGATGTGACGCAGTACCTGGATGGCATGGTGCGCTTCATCGGTTACTGGAACGACACCCGGCCCGACCCGTACACGCTGGAGCGTGTCGAGTTTCTGCGCGGCCCCTCGTCGGTGTTGTACGGCCAGGGCAGCGTGGGCGGTGTACTCAACCTCACCAGCAAGCGCCCGCAGGCCGAAACGCAGCGCGAAGTGCAGGTGCAGCTGGGCAGCAACGCACGCAAGCAGATCGCCGCCGACATGACCGGCAAGCTCACGCAGGACGGCGAATGGCTCTACCGCCTGGTGGCCGTGGGCCGCGACAGCGACACGCAGGTGGACCATGTGCGCGACGACCGCGTAGTGATCGCCCCCACCGTGACCTGGAAGCCCAGCGCCGCCACCTCGCTCACGCTGCAGCTCACGCACCAGAAGGACAAGAGCGGCTCGCTCATCGGCTTCTTTCCCTGGCAGGGCACGCAGCTGCCCAACCGCTACGGGCAGATCCCCACCAACACCTTCATCAGCGAACCCGGCTGGGACCGCTACAACTCCGAAAGCACCTCCTGGGGCTACCTCTTCAGCCACCAGATCGACAGCGCCTGGACTGTGCGCCAGAACCTGCGCCGCAGTGTGAGCGAGGTGGACTACCGCACGCTGTACACCAGCTTCACCGCCAATGCCGCCCAGGGCCGCCCCGCGCGCCCCCTGTTCAACGCCGACAACCGCACCGTGCTGCGCGACGCCTCGTGGACGCTGGGCAACGCGCGCATGCTGCTGGTCGATACGCAGGTCGAAGGCAAGCTGCGCTGGGGTGACACCGAGCACACCGTGCTGGGCGGCCTCGATGTGCAGCGCAACCACTGGGGCCAGCAAAGCTGGCGCGCCGTGGCGCCCGCCATCGACGTCTACAACCCCGTGTATGGCAACTTCACGGCGCCGTCGGCATCGGCCCTCGCACGCGTGCCCAGCGTCGAGCAGCGCCAGCTGGGCTTCTATGCCCAGGACCAGATCAAGTGGGGCCGCTGGACCGCCACCCTGGGCCTGCGCCACGACAACGCCAAGAGCGACACCGAAGGCCGCCCCGCCGCTGCCGTCAACGACAAGGCCTGGAGCAAACGCGCTGGCGTCACCTACCAGATGGACGGTGGCTGGGCCCCGTATGCGGGCTACTCCGAATCCTTCCAGCCGCTGGGCGGCGCCAATGCCTACGGCACGCCCTTCAAGCCCCAGCGCAGCGAGCAGTGGGAGGCCGGTGTGAAATGGCAGCCGCCTGGCCAGGGCATCAGCGCCTTCGCCGCCGTCTACCAGCTGCGCGAGAAGAACCGCAAGACCACCGACCCGACCAACCCGCTCAACAGCCTGCAGATCGGCG